>DASZCR010000278.1:0-32681 GCA_035942915.1 Pyrinomonadaceae bacterium
GACTATCGCGCAGCAGGTGGTATGTGCCCGTCAGCAGCGGCGCGAGGAAGAAGGCGAAGAGCACGCCGAAGAAGGGGATGACCGAGAGGAGCACGACAATCACCAGCCACGCCAACGCATCGACGACGAAAGAGAGAATCCGCATACCGGGGTCGGCCTTCATCCCGGCCTGACTCGTCGGCATCCAGGGCGCTTGCTGTTGTCCGTAGACCTGCGGGCTGTACATCGCGTTCGGCTGCCCATAAGGGTTGGCGTTGAGCGGCGGCGGGTAAGCAGAGGGCTGTTGCGGCGCAGAGCCGTAGGGCGTGCTGTAGGCGGAGTAAGCCGCCGCGCCGCCGCCGTAGGGGGCACTGTTAACCTGTCCGCTTGGGCTGCCATAGAGGTCAGCCGTCGGCGTCTGCCAAGAGCCGGGGGAGGGCGCGGCTGCAAGTCCGGCACCGCACCTGACGCAGAAGCGTGTGCCGTCAGCGTTTTCGCCGCCGCAGGATGAGCATAAAGCCATGAGACACTCCTTTGAACTTGTGACTGTTGTCCTTCGGGAAACTGTTGGTTCTGGTCGCGACGCTGTGGTCTTGGGTCAGGCCGGAAGGTCTTCAAACAACCGCGCGGGGTCGTGCCAGACGAAATGGAGACAAGTCTTTCTCACAAACCGTCAAAAAAGTAAAGAGAGATGGATGGAAGCGACGAGTGAGGAGCGCGGAGGGATGAAGTCCGACAGCTTCTTTCTCATCCATCCGCCTTCATCGCCGAACTTCTTCAGATGTTCGGTATCCAGAAAATCTGGCCGCCGGTTTCGATTCGCTTAAGCCCGCGCGCGGGCAGTTCCGACTCGTCGAGGCCGAGGAAGGTGAAGTGCGGCAGGTCGCTACAGACGGTCTGAAACCAGCCGTGACGCGCGAGCGTGCCGCGCACTGCGGGGTCACGAAACTCCGTCACGTCGAAGGCCAGGAGCGCGAGATGTTGCGACGCGCCGGGCGCGGCCACCGAATGGAGAATGCTCTTGGAAAAATCCTTGCTGAAGAAAAGGCCGCACGCTTCGAGCGCCAAGACCTGCTCGACCTGCGCGTGCAGCGGCAGCGCACACAATCCTTCTGCGCGGCGCGAAGTGAGACGACCGGCCGCGCACCAATGGTCAAGCGCAGGCAGCACGCGCGAACGCCACAGCCGAACGGAATCCTCATAGCTGCGCCGCCCCGCCTCCTCGCCTCCGCGCGGCGTGATGTCCAAACCGGCCGCGCGTGCCTCTGCGCGCGCCGCGAGCAGCGCCTTGAGCGCCGCCGGTTGCAATTCGACGCGGTCTTCGCCAAACATCGCCGCCTCCGGCGCGGCCTCGCGCTGGAAGGCCGACACCTCCGCCTCGCTACAGAAGACGCAGACCGGCGGCACGCGCACACACTCTGCGGCGACAAACATCGCTCCGTACTCTGCAAGCAGACGACGCGCTACCGCATCGCCAATCGGGCAGACCTCTTCGAGACGCATCCCTCGCCGCGCGAGAGCTTCGACGAGCGCCCGCTCGAAGGGCGAACGAAGACGCCGCGCGGCCTGCGTATCTACGCCGGAGGGCGCAGCAGCAGCGTCGCTTCTCGCATCGTCGTTAACGCTTGAATCGGAGAGGTTTTGGTCTTCGCGCATCACACGAGGGTCATGATAGAGACTGTCGAACGACCGGGTCAACCGCAGCCGTGCCGGGTCGGAGATTCGCGCCCACCGCGCGGCCTGTTGTATCCTGCGGCGCACGGGGATGAGTCGCCTTCACAAGTTTCGGGAAATTCTGGCGCAGTACGTCCGGCACGGCTGGCGTCCGGCGCGCGTGTTTGCGAGCGCCGAGACGTTGGCCGAGATGCGTGCGGCGGGGGCAGAGGCGTCCGCGCCGCCTGAGTTCGAGGGCATCGCCGTGCGCGAAGCAGAGTTTGACGGCATGTGGTTCACGCGTCCGGCGCAAGGCGGCCGCGAGGCATGGGAACTGCGCCTCGTCGGCGAGACGCCCTACGCGCTCTTTGAACTGTTCGAGCCGGACGAGGAGGAGGAAGACCGCGAGGACGTGCGCCGCGAGATGGAGGCGCGTCTGGCAGACTACGCGGGCGGCCGCAGGCAGGAAGACGAAAGCTGAACGGGCACTGACTAAGGCGACGCTCCGCAGGCGCGCGCGTGTCGGAAGGACGCGACGTGTGGAGTCGTGAGGCGGCATCTGCGGGCGCGCGTGATGAGGGGTTCGTGCGGGGCAGTTTTATCGTTCGGCGGCGCATCTAAGCTGTTATTCGCGTAACGAGTGAGGGCGTGGCACGGGGCGTGCTTGAAGGGCTTCGTCCGGGCGCGTCATTGAAGCTTTTCGGAACAGTCGCGCCGCCGGTCGTCAAAATAAATCCACGGGCGACTCGCTCCCCGGCCGAGGAAGGAACCAAAAACCAGTGGAAGTAACAAAGGCTCTCGCTGCTTTGCAGCCGCTCTACGGTAAGGATAACGTCGAGATTATCACCACCGACGGCACGCGCGTCCGGGGCGTCGTCCGCAGCATGCGGATGACGCAACCGCTCGCCAAGCCGAGCGTCAAGATGGAGCGCCCCGACGGCGAAATCATCAAAATCAACTTCGACACCATCACCGAAATTATCGACCACAACCAGTAAAACAGTGATAGGTGATGAGTGATAGGTGATAGGAGAAGACAGGGTTTTTCCTATCACCTATCAGCCGTCATCTATCACTTCCAGCCTGTCACGCTTTCCGCTCGTCACCCGCGTCTGTTTTCTGTATAGTATTTTCGTGTCGGAAATCCGACCCGGCGACGTGTGGAGATATGAGAATGATGACGATTGAAGATTTCGGCGCGCGTGTGACGAGTGTGTGGGAGGGGCTGCGCCCGGCAACCCGCGACCTCGTCGAGCGTGCCCTGCGCGCGATGCCTGCGTCGCCGCCGACCAATCAGACGGCACGCGCCGTGACCGTCTACGACGCGCGCTCCGAATGGGAACTGAGCCTGCTCCTTGCCGCGCTCGACGAACGCGCGACGGAGACGGCAGCGCACCGCTTGAGCGACGAGCAGACGCACGAACTCGGCCACATGGTCGCGGCCTGCGTCGCCGTCTTGCAGAGCGGCGCACGCTCAGCCGAAGTCTTCGGCCAACTCCTTGAGCGTGCCCTGCGCGCGCGCAACTACGCGGGCGTCGATGTGTTGGCCGATTCGCTCAACGCGCGTGTCGCGCCGACCGAGTTGTGCGAACTGGCGCGCCACGCGAACCCGGCCGTCCGCGCGCTCGCACACGAGGCGCTCATGCAGACGCCGACCGCCACGCTCGTCACGCTGCTCGGCGACCCCGTCGACGCAGACATCGCGCGCGATGCGCTCGAACATCAAGCAGACGAGTACGGCTCAGAGGAGGCGCGCTGGATAGTCAACGCGCTCGAACACGCCGAGTCCTGCGACGATGATATGTAGTGAGGTGATGGGTGATAGGTGATAGGTGATAGGATAAATCCTGTCTTTGTCTTATCACCTATCACCCATCACTTATCACCTATCACCTATCACCTATCACTCGTAGCTTGTGAGACGAAAAGGCCGCTCAAGGTTGAGCGGCCTTTTGCTTGTTGGTTAAGTGTGGCGTTTTGGGTCGTTAGGTGATGGGCGTCAGTTCTCGCGTGGCTTCGAGCGAGGAGCCTATCTCTTTGAGACGTGCAACGACCTGTTCGATGAGCCAGTCGGGCGTCGAAGCTCCGGCGGTGACGCCGACGCGTTCGGCCTCGCGCAGGTCTTCGGGATTAATCTCGTCCGGCGTCTCGATGAGGAAACTGCGGGGGCACTGCTCCTTGCAGACGGCGAGGAGTTTGATGCTGTTCGAAGAGTGTTTGCCGCCGATGATGTAGAAGGCATCGACCTCGCCGGAGAGCGCGCGTGCGGCGTCCTGACGGTCGCGCGTGGCCGAGCAGATGGTGTTGATAATCTGCGGCTCCGTGTCGGACTTGGCGCGCACGGCCTCTGCGGCTTCGAGGAAGGTGCTCAGTTTCAAGGTCGTCTGCGAGACGACGAGCGGCGCATGGAGCGGCGGAAGCTGTGCGACCTCGCTGGCGTCGCGGACGACGTGCGCGTGTTGCGGGGCGTAACCCTTGACGCCAATCATCTCCGGGTGGTCGGGGTTGCCGACGACCACCACGTCGCGGTTCTGTCGCGCGGCACGCTCGGCCAAGTGCTGAACCTTCGTCACGAAGGGACAGGTCGCGTCGATGACGCGCCCGGCTCTGGCTTCGAGTTCGCGCTGGACTTCGGGCGTGACGCCGTGCGCGCGGATGACGGCCGTCTCCTCGCTGCTGGCCTGCGAAGGTGCGTCGATGGTCTTGACGCCCTCGGCTTCGAGCCTCTGAATCTCCTGCGTGTTATGGATGAGGGGGCCGAGCGTGCGCACGGTCGCCCCTTCCGAGAGCGCCCCCTCGACCATCTCGACGGCGCGCTCGACGCCGAAACAGAATCCGTATTCCTCGGCCAAAAGAACCTGCATGAATGAACCCTTCAGAAAAGGTCAACAGTCATCAGGTGATTACTGATGACTGTTGACGGTCGTTTAGATACTCTCCGGCGCGGTATAGGGCGCGTCGGATGCGTTCGTCGTGGAAGCGCCGGACGTGTGGTCGCAACGCCGCCGCCATTCTTCGCGCAGGCGGTCGCCGCCGCGCAGACAATCGTCAATCCAACCTACCTGTTTGTCGGCGAACCACCGCACGCTGCCCCAGAAATTCTTCTCGACCTCGCCGAGTTGATGCGCCACGTCGCGCGGCAGGATGGCGAACGAAGCATCGCAGATAAACCTTAGCGCGTCGCAGACGGTGTTGCCCGTGCGGTAACGCGAATCTCCACTGTTTTCCATATCAAGCGAACCTCCTGCACAAGCCATACGGTCGAAGACGCGCGCTCGTTCCCGCCTGACGAAGGATTTTAACATAGGCGCGTCGTTGAAGCTTACTCGACGCCGATGGCCTGCTTGACGGTCGGCCACATCGTATGCGCCCAGAACTCGTAGCCCTCGTCGGACGGGTGGAAACCGTCCGGCGAGAAGAACTCCGGGTGCGTCGGGACGACTTCATGGCTTTTGTCGAAGATATCGACGAGATGCAGCGTGTGGCGCGCGGCCACGCCGGCGATGATTTCGTTGTAGCGTCGGACGCCGCGTCGCACCTCTTCGTGGAGGAAGGCGGGGATGGCCGGTGCGAAAGAGATGTCCGGCAGGTTCGAGACGACGAGCGGCGCATGAGGCGCGGCGTCGGCCAGACGCGTGACTATCTCTTCGTAGTTGCGCGCGTACTCTGCGGGCGTGGAGCGGCGAAGGTCGTTGATGCCGATGCCGAGCGTGAGCAGCGTCGGGCGCGCGGCCGAGACGCGTCCGACCTGTGCGCGCAACACGTCTGCGCTCGTCGCTCCGCTGACGCACAGGTTGACGAGGCGCGAGCCGGGACGCACGCGCTCGATGCGATGAAACAGACGCGCCACGTAGCCCCTGCGGTCGCGCGCGCCGACGCCCGCGCCCGTCGAATCTCCGAGCGCCGCATACACGACCGGCTCGCCCCGCCCCTCTCTCGACATTTCCCGAAACCCTCTGCTCCTGATGCTCTCAACGCCAAACGAAAGAAGTGTTTTCAAACAGGCTCTTAGTCTGAACGAACCGGCTCGCGCAGGATAGCATCGGCGGCGTCGGCGGCGATGCGCGCGGCCTCCGGGTGCGTGTCTGCGAGGCCGCTGATTTGCAGCAGCGACTCGCCCGTGCGCGAGAGCATGCGAAAGAGGTCGCCCTCTTCGGCGCGCGTCTCGCGCACGAGCGTCTGCCACGTCGCGCCCTGCGCCCAACGCGCGGCCGTCGCCGCCGCTGAAAAGTTAATCTCCGGCGCAGGCTCAATCTCCTGCTGCCACTCGACCGTCGCCACCTCGTAGGCGATGCGGTCGAACTGTGCGAGCGCGGCGACGAGCGAATCGTCTAGGGACAACTCGCCGTAGTCGCGTTCGGCATCGGAGGCGAGCGCGGCCATCAGACCTGCGGCGCGCGCCGCGTCGAGCGACGAGAAGAGACCGCGCTCGATGGCTTCGCCGACGAGCAGTGGACGGTCGAGCCGGAGGTCTGCCAGCCAGCGGCCGCGCTCGGTCACGCGCTCTGCGAAAAAGTCCAGATAGCCGAACTGATGAAGCACGCGCGCGCGCCGTTCAAACGGCTGCCAGACCTCTGCGCGCAGAGCCTCCGCGCGCCGCTCCATGCGCTCGACCGTCTCGGCTTCGTGGAGCACAGACCAGAGAGCTTCGCGGCAGCGTGCGCGTGCCGCCTCGTCGTCTCGCCGGTTGCCTCCTGAGAGTTCGTCTATCAAATCGTTAATCAACTCGACGGCATCATGAGCCGGAGCACGCGCATCGCGCAGACGCGGTTCGGCAAGCGGCGTGGCGCGCCCTGTCGCGACCGCGTTGAAGGCTTCGTCTCGACCGGCCTCGTCGCGCCGGTAATTCTCGGCATAGACGCGGCCGATGCGTTCGAGCGCGACCGAGGCGCGCCGCCCGTCCTCGCGCACGCCGACGAGTCCATCGCCCCTCCGCTCGGTGACGAAGACCAGACGACGGCCGCCGCGACCGACGCTGACGATGCGACCCGGCACAACCTCCTTATCGAGCCAGCGCATGAGAGCCTCGGCGCGCGTCTGCGGCGCGCCTTCGAGCAGACGCGTGCGCGCGCTCGCCAGACGCTCAAGGCCGCGCACGGTGTCGGTCGGCAGGTCGCAACCGGCCTCTGTCAGCTTCTCACGCATGCGCCGTTCGGCGTCAGCGCGTTCGCGCTCCATGCGCGCGAGCAGTTCCACGTCGTCGCGGCGCGCGAAACTGCGCTCGGCAATGTCGCGCACCTGCGCGAACGTCCCGTAGGCGTCGAGCAGGTTCAGCAGTGTCGTGTAGGTGGCGCGAAACTGGCTCTCAAGCGGTTCCGGCTCGGCGCGCAGGAGCGCCGCCATCCGTTGCGGGTCTTGATGCTGTCCGGGCGCGGCGACGACGAAGCCGACGCGGTCGCGCCCGCGCCGACCGGCGCGCCCCGTCATCTGCTGCAACTCCGAGACGGTCAACGGACGCCAGCCGCGCCCCGTCCGCACGTCGATGTTGGTTAAAGCGACGGTGCGCGCAGGGAAGTCGACGCCTGCGGCGACCGTCGCCGTCGCAAAGATGGCGTCGAGCAGACCTGCGCTCATCAACTTCTCGACGGCCAGCTTCCACGCCGGAAGGTGTCCCGCGTGATGCGAGGCGACGCCGCCGCGCGCGGCCAAGTCCCAGTGTCGATGCCTGCGTATCTCCGGGTACTGCTCGGCCAGAGCGGCGAGCATCGTGCGTCGCGCGTCGCGCCGCGCGCGTTCGTCGCCGCCACCAACACCGCGCGGCGCAAAGGCCGCTTCGGCTGCCGCCTCGTCACAACGCCGACGCGTCGGCAGGAAGACGATGGCGGGCAGCAGGTCGTAAGAGCCGAGCGCCGTCAACAGAATCGAAGGCGGCATCTCCGGCAGACGCGGGCGCGAGGCTGCGCGCTCGCCGCCGCCGAAGCGACGACGCCCGTCGTCCGACGCGCGCCCGCCGCGTGTCGTCTGAAAATAGGCGGCAATCTCGCTTGAGAAACGGCCGTGCTCGTCAAGGAGCGGCGCGAGTTGGCCGTCCGGGTAGAGGAAGGCCGCGCGTAAGGGGACGGGACGCGCGCCGGGACGCGCCACGACGCGGACGCGCGTCGCGCGCACCTCTTCAATCCATCCGGCGAACTCTTCGGCGCGGCCGACCGTCGCCGACAAAAGCAGCAGACGCACGCGCGGCGGCGTCAAGATGATGGCCTCCTCCCAGACGTGGCCGCGCTCCTCGTCCGAAAGATAGTGCGCTTCGTCGAAGACGACTAAATCGGCCTCGACCGCGCGCCCGCCTCTGAGCGCGTCGAAGAGTTGATTGCGGAAGACTTCGGTCGTCCCGACGATGACGGGTGCGTCGGCTCGCTCCTTGCGGTCGCCCGTCAGGATGCCGACGCGCTCCGCGCCGAACTCGGCCGAAAATTCCTGATACTTCGAGTTGGTGAGAGCCTTCAGAGGCGTCGTGTACCACGCGCGCTTGCCCTGTTCGAGCAGGCGTCGAATCTCCTCGCGCGCAATCCATGTTTTGCCGCTCCCGGTCGGCGCTGTCACGAGCACGTCTTCATGTTCGAGCGCGGCGAGGGCTTCGAGTTGGAACGGGTCGGGCTTGAAAGCGGAAGGGGCAGGCGCACCGATGCCTGCGAGCAGTTCGCGTAAGGGGCGCGTGCGCGCCGCACGTCCGGCCACAGAAGCGACCGCCGCGCTTTCGGCCGCAGATGCCGCGCGGCTCTCGGCCGACGAAGAGGTGCGGCCGGGTCTTCGTCCGCCACGCCCGTCGCCGCGCCCCCCATCGCCGCGCGCTCCATCGCCGCGCCCTCCGGCACGCGACGCACCCTCGTGCGAAGCGTCCGTGCGCGCGTCGTCTGCGCGTCCGCCGCTGCGCTTGCGTCCGCCATGCGGGCGTCTGCTGCGCCCGCCGCCACCGCCGCTGCCGCCTCTGCCTGCGCGTGCCATGAGCCGCATTTTAACTCAGCGGCTTTGTTAAAACGGGGCGCAAGGTGTTAACTTTTATGTGTCGGTTCACAACGCCCGACGCGCCCCCTGCGTCTAAGTTTTTGCGGATGGCGGCGGCCTCCGAGTCGGCCTTTCCGGCCTGCGGTCGCCGAAGCAGAGCGCAACGGTGAAACATGGCAGAGTTGTTCGACGATTTCGAGATTAACCGCAAGCCGCGTTGGCCGCGTCTGGTGCGTGCGCTTGCCGCCTCGCTCATCCTTCACGGGCTGATGGTCGCCTTCGTCGCTTTCGCGCCGACCGTCCGCGCCGCCTTCGTCCTGATGGGCATGGCTTCCGAAGCCGATTACGTCGATGAAGACTACACGCTCGGCGAGATACGCGAGCGCGCCACCATCATCAAGTTCTCAGACCCGCACGAGAAGCTCTACTATCCGCCCGGCTACTTCGAGGTCAATTCGCCGACCGCACCCAATGCCGAAGTTGTAGCGGAAGCGCGCGTCGAACCGCAGCCGACGCCCGTCCGCCCGAAACCGACGCCGACGCCCGCCGCGACGCCTGAGCCTACCGCCTCGCCCGAAGCGGTCGCGAGCGCCGACCAAGACGCCAGTCCTCTGACGCCGGAGGAGCAGAAAGCTCAGGAGGAGAAGGACAAGCGCGCCGCGCTCGACCAGATGGCCGAGCAGAACAAGACCAAACTTCCGCCGAGGATTAATGGCAAGCCCTTCAAAGACCTCCTCGCCAAGTGGTACGAGCGCAAAGATGAACTGAACCTCAACGGCACGGTCAACATCACGCTCGAAGCAGACCGCGAGGCCGACGGCACGCTCGTCAACATGGTGATGACCGGAGGCTCTGCCAGCGACCCCCTCATGAAGGAGATTGCCAAAGACGTGGTCGCCGCCCTCAGTGCCTCGCGCGCGCTCGCCTTCCTCGAAGGCGCGCGTCACCTGAAGATGACTCTCACGCTCGACCAGCGTAAACTGGCTGTCGTCGCCGACACCTCCGTCGAGTCGGCCGACAAGGCGAGCGCGATGGCGAACGTCTACAGTCTCGGCATCACCTATCAACGCTACAAGACAAGCGGGAAGGACGAAGGCGAGGTCTGGAAGAACACGCGCGTCCGCTCGCAGGGCAACCAGATTCTCATCAGCTTCGAGATGCCGCGCGAGACGGCCGGGACGCTGCTTGCCAAGCAAGTCCCGACGACCAAACAGCAGGACGCCAACAAGTAGTGCGAAAGAGATTGATGCTCGACCAACTGCGGACAAAAACTCTGCACGCGCGCGGCGCGCGACGCGTCTCGGCTTACGCCGGTGCGCTGGTGCGCTACGTCGTCCTCGGCGCGGTCGCTTTGAGCGTCCTGCCCGCGCAGGCTTTCGCCGCGCTGCCTCTGCTGCTCGCCGCACGCGCGCAGGACGACGCTCCCACAGGCGGCGCGACCGCACCGCCCGCGCCCCTCGCGCTTAACGCGCGCCCGCTGCATCAACTGCTCGACAAGGCGAAGCGTCTCAGAGACGAAGGCGCGTTCGACCTCAGCCGCACCATCGAACTCTCTTTCGACGCCGACCTTAACGAAGAAGGCTCGCTCACGAACGTCTCGCCCGTCACGGCCGCGCCCGACCTGCCGCGCCTCAGAGAGTTGGGCGAAGATATCGTCTCCGCGCTGAGCGAGAGCCACCTGCTCGCTGCGCTCAAGGGCGCGCAACACCTGCGCGTCGCCTTGCGTCTCGACGCCGCGCAACTGACGGCGAGTCTGACGGCCGACACCGCATCCGACCAACACGCCGCGCAGATGGCGCGCGGCTTCGACACGCTCTTCAGGATAGCGCAACACACCAACAAAGGCCGCGACGTGGCCGCCGTCTACAACGGCATGACGGCCTCTGCCAGCGGCAAGCAACTGGCCTTCCGCCTTGAGATGTCTCGGCAGGACGCCGGAAACCTGCTCCTCAGACAAATCACGCCCAACTAGACTTCAGCGCACGGTCGGCGCGTCCCTTCAGAAAGCCTCAATCTGAAGCGCGCTTGCCTCTCACATATCGCTCCCGTACAATCACACGTTGCGCAACTTTCAGCGCCAGATGACGTGTCCGCCAGCGGTTCTCGCAAGAGGCTTTCGAGCCGCGTTTTGTCCGTTTCCGCACGGGGTCAGTGAAAGCAATGATTGACAAATTTTTGACCAAAGTTTTCGGTAGCAGCAACCAGCGTTACATCAAAGGCTTGCAGCCTACGGTCGTCCGCATCAACGAGTTGGAAGCGTCCGTCAAGGCCATGAGCGACGACCAGATGCGCGCACGCATCGTCGAACTCAAAGAGCAGGTGACGCGCGCCATCGGCGACGTGACCGACAAAGAAGAACGCAAAAGCCGGACACAGGCGGCGCTCGACGAAGTGCTGCCCGAAGTCTTCGCGCTGACGCGCGAGGCCTCTGTGCGCGCGACCGGCATGCGCCACTTCGACGTGCAACTCGTCGGCGGCATCGCCCTGCATCAGGGGCGCATCGCCGAGATGAGAACCGGCGAAGGCAAGACGCTCGTCGCCACGCTGCCCGCCACCTTGAACGCGCTCACCGGGCGCGGCGTCCACGTCGTCACCGTCAACGACTACCTCGCCACGCGCGACGCAGAGTGGATGGGGCGCATCTACAAGTTCCTCGGCCTCTCGGTCGGCGCTATCGTCAACGACATGGACGACTGGGAGCGCAAGGACGCTTACGCCGCCGACATCACCTACGGCACCAACAACGAGTTCGGCTTCGACTACCTGCGCGACAACATGAAGTTCGACCTCGCCACCTGCGTCCAGCGCGAGCACTTCTATGCCATCGTCGACGAGGTTGACTCCATCCTCATCGACGAAGCGCGCACGCCGCTCATCATCTCCGGCGCGTCCGACGAAGCGACCGACAAGTATTACAAGGCCGACGCCGTGATTCCGCATCTCAAGCGCGCCGTCGAAGGGCCGGACGGCAAGCCCGGCCCCGGCGACTACATCGTCGATGAGAAGCAGCACTCGGCCGTCCTCACCGAAGAGGGCGTTGACCGCGCCGAACGCCTGCTCGGCGTCGGCAATCTCTACGACCCCTCGAACATGGAGATGCTCCACTGCGTCGAGCAGGCTTTAAAGGCGCACACGCTCTACAAACTTGACCATCACTACGTCATTCAGGACGGCGAGGTCATCATCGTTGACGAGTTTACGGGGCGTCTGATGAAGGGGCGTCGGTGGTCTGACGGATTGCATCAGGCGGTCGAGGCCAAAGAGGGCGTCAAGATTGAGCGCGAGAATCAGACGCTCGCCACCATCACGCTGCAAAACTACTTCCGTCTCTACGACAAACTCTGCGGCATGACCGGCACGGCCGAGACCGAAGCGGCCGAGTTTCATTCGACCTACAAGCTCGACGTGGCCGTCATCCCGACGCATCGGCCGATGGTGCGTCAGGACTTCTCCGACGTTATCTATCGCACGCTGCCTGAGAAGTGGGATGCCGTCGTCGAGGAAATCAAGGAGCGTTACGAGGAAGGGCAGCCCGTCCTCGTCGGCACGGTCTCGGTCGAGAACTCCGAACTCATTGCGCGCCGGCTACAGAAAATCGCCGTCCCGCACAACGTCCTGAACGCCAAGCACCACGAGCGCGAGGCCGAAATCGTCGCACAGGCCGGACGCAAGGGCGCGATTACCATCGCCACCAACATGGCCGGTCGCGGCACGGACATCCTCCTCGGCGGCAACCCCGAATTCATGGCGCGCGAATTTCTGAAGAAGGATGAGATTGACCCGGACGAGGCGACCGACGAGCAGATGAACGAGGCGCTGGCGCGCGCCAAACGCATCGTCGAAGAGGAGCACAAGGAGGTGGTCTCTCTCGGCGGCCTGCACATCCTCGGCACGGAGCGCCACGAATCCAGACGCATCGACAATCAGTTGCGCGGCCGCGCCGGTCGTCAGGGCGACCCCGGCTCAAGTCGCTTCTTCCTCTCGCTCGAAGACGACCTGATGCGTATCTTCGCGGGCGACAAGGTCAAAGCCCTGATGCAACGCCTCGGCATGGAGAAGGGCGTCGCCATCGAGTCGAAGATGGTCTCCAAACGCATCGAAGCGGCGCAGAAGTCGGTCGAGGCGCGCAACTTCGAGTCGCGCAAGCACCTGCTGCAATACGACGACGTGATGAACCGGCAGCGCGAGACCATCTACGGCCTGCGCCGCCAGTTGATGGAAAAACCAGACCAGCGCGAATACCTGCTCGGCGAGACGGGCGTCGCGCGCGACCTGCTCTCCGACATGGTCAAGCAGTACATCTCGCCCGATGTCGCGCCCGAAGACTGGGACGTTGAGAACTTCCGCGTGCAACTGCACGCCGTCTACGCCTTCGACGCCGACGCCGAAGGCATCGACTTCGAGAATTCAAGCTCGGAAGACATCGAGAGCCAAATCTGGGAGAAGGTCAAAGCGGCCTACGCGGCGAAGGAGGAGCAGATAGGCGTCGAGGCGATGCGTACCTACGAACGCATCATCATGCTCAACATCATCGACGCGCAGTGGAAAGACCACCTGCTCGCCATCGACCATCTCAAACAGGGCATCGGTCTCGTTGGCTACGGGCAGAAAGACCCGCTCGTCGAGTACAAGAAGGAGAGCTTCGACCTCTTCCAGGCGATGCTCGACCGCATCGACACCAACACCGTGCGGACGCTCTTTAACCTTCAGGTGGTCGCCGAGCAGCCGCCCGCACAACTTCAGCAGCGCCGCCAGCGCCGTCCCACTTCTCTCACTTTCACGGGGCCGAATCAGGGCGCGCAGGCCGCCGGTGAAGAGGCCGCCAAGACCAAGACCGTGACGCGCGACCAACCGAAGGTCGGGCGCAACGACCCCTGCCCCTGCGGGTCGGGCAAGAAGTACAAGAAGTGCTGCGGCGCATAAGACGGCTGCACGAATCGCAGTCGTCGCCGCCGCCGCAGCAGTAGTAGTAGTAGTAGTCCGCCGCACTGAAGATTCAATCCGCCGGAAGCGCGGCGCGGGAAGACTCGCACGCCCGCGCCACGCTCCCGACGGATGCGCGTCTCACCCCGCCGCGCCTCGCAACGCCGCACAGGAGTTCCAGATGGTTCGCACACGCCGCACACCTCTCCCGACCTTCTTCGTCACGCTGTCGTTCGTCGCGCTCTGCTGTCTCGCGCCGTCTGCGGCGGCAGCGCAATCGCGCGCGGCGCGCCAGTCGCCATCAACGCAGCCCTCCTCTTCATCACCGGCAAACGACGGAGAGGCGGAAAGTTTGCGACTGATAGAGAAGGGCGAGCAGGAGGCAGACGAGTTGTTGCGTAAGGGCGCGGAGTTGCGTCGTCAGGGTGAGACGGCCGCCGCGCTGAAGGCTTACGAACAGGCCGTGAAGGGCTACGTCAAAGTCTACCTGCGAGAGACCGCAGGCTCCAACATGCCTCTGCGGCCTGACGCGACGGCCGAAGACCGCGCCAACTTCCGACGAAGTTTGAGTGCGGTCTTGACGAAAGCGGCCGAGAGCGTCGATGGGTATCTCGCGCTCGGCGGGACGGGCATCGGCTTTGTGCCTGACGAGGACGCGCGCGGCGGTCTGAAACAGTTGGAAGCGTTGCGGGCGCACGCACGCCTCTTGAACGAAACGGATGCGAGCCGCGCGGCCTACTGGCCGAACGAGGTCGAACGTAAGGCCAGAATCATCTCCAAGCGCGAGCCGATGTTTACTGAGGAAGCGCGGCAGGAACGGGTCAACGGCACGGTCGTCCTCCGCATGGTTCTGATGCCGGACGGCAAGGTCTCGCACATCCTCATCCTCAAGGGGCTACCGGCCGGACTCTCCGAAGAGGCCATCGAGGCCGCGAGCCAAATGCGCTTCGAGCCGGCCATCAAAGACGGTCGCCCCGTCGCGCAGTTCATCACCATCTCCTACGGTTTCCGAACCTACTGATGAGAAACAGCCTCCTCACTATCAAACGTCAGACAGAGGCGCGTCGCACATCGCCCGACGCGCGTCTCGCTGCTCTCGGTCTCTGCGTCTATCTGTTCACCGCGCAGGCGGTCGCGCCGCGCGCACAGACTCAGACGCCGAATGCCGCCGCTCCTGCTTCCGTGCAAACGTCGACGGTCGCGCCGGGAAGCGCCGAGCGCGAGCGCGGCATGGCGCTCTATCAACGCGGCGACGCGGCCGGAGCGGTCGCAGCCCTGCGCGACGCCGTCAAGGCCAACGAGCGCGACGCCGTCGCGTGGTACTACCTCGGTCTTGCGCTCAGGAGCACGGGCGTCAGGACGGAGGCGCGCACGGCCTTTGAGAAGGCGCTGCGCGCAGATTCGCGTCTCACGCAGGCGCGCATCAGTCTGGCTACCATGCTGCTCGAAGCGGACAAGGCGAGCGAGGTCGAACGCGAGGCCAAGCGCGTGCTCGAACGCGAACGCGACAACCCGGACGCACAAACGCTCATCGGCCTCATCCGCCTGCGCGACGACAAGGCCGAAGCCGCGCTCAAGTCGGCCGACGACGCGCTCGGAAAAGCTCCCGGTCATGCCTCCGCGTTGCTGCTCAAGGGGCGCGCTCTGCTTCACCTCTACGGCAAAACCCATTACGCACTGCGAACCCAACACACGCTCAGCCCACAGGCGAGCGAAGATGAACGCCGCAAGGTGGACGAACTTATCGAATCAGAGACTTCCGCGCTCAGGTCACAGATGAATGAGGTCGCAGGGCAGATGGAGCGCGTCGGCGGGCAAGAGACTGCCGACTCCGCGATGTGGCGCGAGGTCTCGGAGTCTCTACGCTTTTACAGCCGGCCGCTCGAAGGCAGGCGCACCTCCGTCGCAAGCTTAGACCCGGCGGCGCGTGCACAGGTGCAAAAGGCTGTGATTCGCTTCAAGCCCGAACCCGGCTACACGGAGGACGCGCGCGCCAAGTGCATGAAGGGCACTGTCAGCCTCAGGTTGGCCGCCGCCGCCGACGGCACGGTCAAGTACATGCTGCCCTACAAGACGCTTGGGCGCGGCCTCACTTGGAGGGCGTTGGAGGCCGCACGCGCCATCAAGTTCACGCCTGCGAGCAGAGACGGACAGCCCATCTCGCAGTGGATTATCGTCGAGTACAACTTCAACTGCTATTAGGCCGACACACGGCCGCACAGATTCCTGAACTATGAGCGCGAACACCACTTCGACCAATCCTATCGTGCAGGCCATCCTCAACGGCACGGCACCGCCGCAGGCGTGCATGGCGGCCGCGCGCGGAATGTTGCCGCTCGCGCAGGAGGAGATGCTCGAAGTCCTCGTCGCGCTGCGCACGAACGCCGACGAGAACGTGGCACGCGCGGCCGAAGCGACCCTTGAAGAACAGGAATCGGACGCGCTGCTCGGCGTCGCCTCGGCGGCGGACGCGCCGACCGCCGTCCTCGCATATCTGGCCGGACGCGCCAGCCTCGCGGCCAACGTGCAGGACGCCATCGCGCTCAACCCGCGCACGCCCGACGCCTCGATGGCGACACTCGCGGCGACGACGACGGAAGGCCGCGTCCTCGAAACCATCTCGCTCAACCAGCAACGTCTGATTCGCGCGCCCGCCATCATCGACGCCGTGCTGGCGAACCCTGCGCGCACGCCTGAAGCCGAGCGCCGCGTGCGCGAAACTCAGCGCGAGTTTTTCGAGAAGGAGCGCGGCGCGCGGCAGGTGGCCGAAGAGATGCGTGCGCGCGGCATGACGGCCGCCGCAGAGTTCTTCGACACGGCCGAATCGGTTGCGGGCGACTCTCCGTTGCTCGACGCCGAAGACGCGTGGCTCATCGCCGAGCACATCGAAGTCTCCGACGCGGACATTGACGATTCCTGGCTTCCGCTCGAACGCTTCGAGGAACTGTTCGAGGAGTCGGAGGAGCAACGGATTGCCAACGCCGAGCGCGTTATCTCCGAATCGCGCGCCGACATGTCGGGCGAAATCGCGCCCGAACGCGTCTCGCTCATCCGCCGCATCATGTTCATGAAGATTAAAGACCGTATCAAACTCGGCATGAAGGGCGACCGCGAAGCACGCGCGATTCTCATCCGCGACGCCAACAAGGTCGTCTCTACGGCGGTCATTCACAATCCGCGCATCACAGACCAGGAGATTGAAGGCATCTCCGCGATGCGGACGGTCTCCGACGAAGTCCTGCGTCTCATCGCGCTCAACCGCGCATGGGCGCGCTCATACCCCGTCATTCATAATCTCGCGCGCAACCCGCGCACGCCCATCGCCACCGCGATGAGCATCCTCCCGCGCCTCTACACCAAAGACCTCAAGACGCTCTCCCAAAACCGCAACGTCTCCGAAACAGTCCGCCGCCAGGCCGCACGCCTCTCAACCGCGCGCGGTGGACAGTAAAAGCAGTGATGGGTGATAGGTGATAGGTGATAGGAAGGGAGTGATGGGTGATAAGTGATAGGTGATAAGAATAAGACAGGCTTTCTCCTATCACCTATCACTTATCACCCATCACTTATCACCCATCACTGCTCTTAAAAGATTTCCGAGCCTTTGCGGACGACCGACCATGCAACGTCCGTGAGGGTGTGGCTGGCTGCGCCCCACCAGAGACCGGCGAAGGTCGCGTAGGCGAGGTTCTTGTCCACGCGAACGCCGCTCGCCGCCACACCCGCCTCGATTGAGCGCCACGCGCTTACGACCTCTTCCCAACCGGGAGCGACGCCGCCCGCAGTGATGAGCGCACGCAGGTAGATGCCCGCCGAAATCAGCAGCGTCAGCATCAGTGCGAAGTAGATAACGCGAATCAGCGTGCCGAAGATGATGCCGTGCGACCAGCGCGAGCGGTGTCGGAAGACCGCGCGGTAGGGAAGCCAGAGGAAGCGGAAGACGCCCCAACGCGTGTACTGCCGCGAGAGGATGTCGAGGTCTGGGCCAAACATCAGACCCCCGAACAGCGTCGCGCACGTCGCCACAGACGCCAGCAGGTAGCTGCCCGTCAAGCCCCACGCCGCGACAAACGTCGGCGGAGCGATTATCAACGTGATGACATCATGCGTCCTTCCCGAAGGCATAGTCTTAAGCAGTAATCAGTAAGCAGTAGTCCGTCATCCGTCGCCAATTTAAAGACCGACAGTTTTTGAATGACTGCCGGCTACTGTTATATCACGCTCCATACTGTCGGCGGTTTGCCAGCCTTCGCACGGGCGCGCTAAACTTAAGCCCTTCGTTCGACGCCACGCATGAGCAAAAAAGGAAAACTGCAAATCACGTTGGAGTACGCGGCGGCGCACGCCGTGCTTTCGGGGTTCGGGATGCTGCCGAGGCGGCTGGCCGTCGCCGCCGGGCGTGGTCTCGGTCGCGTCGCATACCGCTTCGCAGGCGGCCTCAGACGCACCGGTCAACGCAATCTCGAACTGGCCTTCCCAGACCTCGACGAGCGCGAGCGCGAGCGTATCCTGCGCGGCTCGTTCATCAGTCTCGGCCGATTGCTCGGCGAGTTCAGCCAGTTCCCGCGCCACACGCCGGAGACGCTGCGCGAGGTGGTCGAGTACGACGCGGAGGATGTCAAACTCCTCGACGTGGCGCGCGAACGCGGACGCGGCGTCATCTTTCTCACCTCGCACCTCGGCGCGTGGGAACTGCTCTGCTTCGCGCACTCTGCGCTCTACGACCCGCTCAGCTTTCTCGTCCGTCCCATCGACAATCCGCTTATCGAAGACTTAATCGAACGCAGGCGTACGCGCTTCGGCAACCAGCCGATTGATAAGAAGGCCGCCGCGCTGACGGCGATGCGCCTGCTCAAAAAGAACGGGACGCTCGGTATTCTCGCAGACCTCAACACGCAGCCGCGCGAGGGCGTCTTCGTCCCCTTCTTCGGCCACCTCGCCTGTACCACCGCAGGCGTCGCCACGCTCGCCCTGCGCACGGACGCGACCGTCATCCCATGCTGCGCGCCTTGGGACGAAGCGCGCGGTCGCTTCGTCTTTCGCGGCGGCCCCGTCCTCGAACTCGTCCGCACGGGCGACCCTGAACGCGACGTGGAAATCAACACGGCCAACTTCACCGCCGCCATCGAGCGGCAGGTGAGAGCCTACCCGGAGCAGTGGCTCTGGATTCATAAGCGCTGGAAGACACGTCCGGCGGGCGAACCAGACCTCTACGCGCGCCACCTTGAGCGCGACGCGAAGTCAAAAACTGCGACTCAAACCACAACCTGAAATATTTTTTCCACTTAATCGGTTAACCATCAAGTTCCACTTGAAGCTTTAGATTCAAGCACTTATGGCTATCCCTTGTCGGCTGTCACAAAATTGTGTAGAAAGCGTGATTTTTTGCTTGACAGCCGGAGATGTTTGGTGTAATTTTGCACACGTTCGACGAAGCCTAACAGATTACATGAAGTCAGTCGTGCTTCGATGATGCTTGAAATGAGCGTGAGAGTCGGGTCGTCCAGAGCGAACCTTTACGGGCGTTGAGCAGGATTATCTTAAGAGTGATGCTCACAGGAAGGTCGCCGAAATTTACAAGCTATTTTATCTCGCCCAACCCCAACTCGACCGCCACAATCGCCGGATCGCCCGTAGGTGACGATCTCCAGCACCCGTTAACGCCACCCTGAATCTCCGAGCCTGCCCAAAGTTTCGCCCCGTTAGTCTTCCCCTAAGACTAACGGGGCTCTTCCTTTTTATCCCCGAAAATTCGTTCGACGCCGAGCCGCTTCAGTAGGCGTGCAGTTCCGTGATGGCACTTGAGACATCTTCGACTTGCGGCAGAATCGCGTCTTCGAGTTGCGGCGCGTAGGCGACGAAGGTGTCGAGCGCGGCGACGCGTTTGACGGGCGCGTCCAGATACTCAAACAACTCATCCGAGATGCGCGCGGCGATTTCCGCTCCGAAGCCGTGCGTGCGCGTGTCCTCGTGCGCGACGATGACGCGGCTCGTTTTGCGCACGGAGGCGGCAATCGTCTCCCAGTCATAAGGCGCGAGCGTGCGCAGGTCTATCACTTCGACGCTGATGCCTTGTTGCTGCTCGGCCTGCTTGGCGGCGACGAGCGTGCGTTGCACGAGCGCGCCGTAGGTGATAACGGAGAGGTCTCTGCCCTCGCGGACGGTGCGCGCCTTGCCGAACGGAATCATGAAACCGTCGGGCGGGTAGGGCGACTTGTTGTAAGCCTGTCGGTAGAGGTGCTTGTGTTCGAGAAAGAGCACCGGGTCGTCTGAGCGAATCGCGGTGCGTAGGAGTCCGTTGGCGTCGAGCGCGTTCGACGGGTAGACGACGCGCAGGCCGGGGATGTGCGTGAAGAGCGTGTCGCCCGATTGCGAGTGATAGACCGCGCCGCCTTTCAAGTAGCCGCCGACGGGAACGCGCATCACGATGGGGCATTTCCAGTCGCCGCCGGAACGCCAGCGCATCAGCGCCAGTTCGTTTCTGATTTGATGATAGGCAGGCCAGATGTAGTCGAAGAACTGTATCTCGACGACGGGCTTGAGACCGCGCGTCGCCATCCCTATCGCGCGGCCGACGATGTTGGCCTCGGCGAGCGGCGAGTTGAAGACGCGCGCGCCGCCGAACTTCCTTTGCAGGTTGGCCGTCACCTTGAAGACGCCGCCCTTGCCTTTGACTTGGCCGAGATACTGCTCGCGCGAAACGTCTGCTACGTCCTCCCCGAAGACGACGATGGCCGGGTCGCGCGCCATCTCCTCGTGAAGACAGCGATTGATTAAGTCAACCATCGTGCCGGGGTTGCCTGAAAGCTCGACTCCCGCCTCCGTGTCGAACTCCTGAGAAGTCGGGTCAACTTCGGGCGAGTAGACGAAGTCGGTCGCCGTCGCCTGCGCGGGCTGCGGGCTGGCGAGCGCCTTGTCTGTCGCTTCGTTGACGACCGCATCAACCTCGTCTTTAATCTTCTGCAACTCTTCCTGTGTGACAAAGCCTTCATCGACTAAGAGCGCGCCGAAGCGTTTGACCGGGTCGCGCTCGGCGTCCGACGTGCGCTCTTCGTCTGGACGATAGAGCTTCTCGTCGTCCGAGAGCGAGTGCGAGTAGGGGCGTATCACTTTGGCGTGGACGAGCGCCGGGCCGCGCCGCGCGCGACAATACTCGACGGCGCGCCTCAGGGTTTCGAGAGACTCGATGGGGTCTGTGCCGTCGCAGCGTTCGACGAGGAGGTCTGGGAAGCCTTCGACAAGTTTGGACACGTCGCCGCCCGCCGTCTGCACTTCGACGGGGACGCTGATGGCGTAGCCGTTATCTTCGATGAGAAAGAGGACGGGCAACTTCAAGTTGCTCGCCGTGTTGAGCGCCTCCCAGAACTCGCCCTCGCTCGTCGTGCCGTCGCCCGAAGAGCAGTAAACCACCTCGTCGCCCTTAAAACCTGCCACGCGCTCTTTGATATCTTCGATGAGCGTTGCGCGATAGCTGGCCTCGGCGCAACCGACGGCCTGCAAGAACTGTGTGCCGGTGGGCGAAGACTGCGAGACGATGTTGAGGGCTTTGTGCCCCCAGTGCGAAGGCATCTGGCGGCCGTGCGAGTTCGGGTCGGCGGCCGCGCCGACGGCCGAGAGCAGTTGTTCGAGCGGCGTCATGCCGAGTTGGAGGCAGAGCGCACGGTCGCGATAATAAGGATAGAACCAATCGTAGGCGGGACGCAGCGCCAGCCCGGCGGCGACGAGCACGGCCTCGTGCCCCGCGCCCGAAATCTGGAAGAAGATTTTATTCTGCCCCTTGAGCTGAATCTCTTTATCGTCGATGCGCCGCGACATGAACATCGTGCGGTAGATGCCAATCATCTCCTCGCGGCTCAAGCCGCGATACTCCTGCGCCTTCAACTCGGTCGCCATAACTTTTTACTCCAAAAAAAATATAGACCCGCTTCGCTTTCAATATCAGTCGTCGAATTCCGTCTCAAGCGCCATCCGGTAGTCTGCCGCCATCGAGGGGTGGCCGTGCGCGTGCGCGACCTCTGCGCCGCGCTGGTAAGCCTTGCGCGCCGCCTCGCGTTTGCCGGTCTTCAGATAGGCGGCGGCTAACATGCCGTAGGCATTGCCCTCGTCGTCGGCGCGCTGAAGGTATTCGGCAAGCGTTTCGATGACCTCCTCGAAGCGCCCCTCCTTCTCGTACTCCTTGGCAAGCCCGAAGAGGACGGACGTGTTCTCCGGGTCGCTCTCCAACATCATGCGGAACAGGTCGATGCGTGAAGACATAAGACAAGTGAGAGGTGAGAGGTGATGGGTGATAAGAGAAGACAGGTTTTTGTCCTATCACTTATCACCCGGCACTTATCACCGTGTTACTGCACCTTCGGCTGACGGTTCTCGATGATGAGCTTGGCGATGGTCTGTAGTTGCATGTTCGACGTGCCTTCGTAGATGGCTCCGATTTTCGAGTCGCGCCAGAATTTCTCGACCGGATAGTCTTTGACGAAGCCGTAGCCGCCGTAGAGTTCGATGGCTTTGGACGAAATCTTTTCGGCGGCGCGCGATGAGTAGAGTTTAGCCATCGCCGCCTCTTTGACGAACGGGCGTCCGGCGTCTTTGAGGCGCGCCGCGTTGTAGACCATCAGCCGCGCGGCTTCGAGTTCGACGGCCAACTCGGCCAGTTGAAACTGCACGGCCTGAAACTCGTTGATGGATTTGCCGAACTGCTTGCGCTCGCTCGTGTAGCGAAGAGCCGCTTCGAACGCGCCGCGCGCCAGTCCAATCATCTGCGCGCCGATGCCGATGCGCCCCTCGTTTAAAGTCTCGATGGAGACCTTATAGCCTTTGCCGACCTCGCCGAGGACGTTCTCCTTCGGCACACGGCAACCGTCGAGGATGATTTCCGTCGTCGAAGAGGCGCGGATGCCGAGCTTGTTCTCCTTCTTGCCGACGGAGAAACCCTCGAAGCCTTTCTCGACGATGAAGGCCGTGATGCCGCGATATCCGGCCTCCGGGTTAGCGTTGGCGAAGACGACGAAGATTTCGGCCTCGTTGCCGTTCGTAATCCAGAGCTTCTGTCCCGACACTTCGTAGTGGTCGCCCCGGTCGAAGGCGCGCGTCTGCATGGCGAAGGCGTCCGAGCCGGAGCCTGCTTCGGAGAGCGCGTAGGCGCCGACGGTGTCGGTCGCCAGACGCGGCAGATACTTCTTCTTCTGCTCCGGGTTTCCCCAACGGATGATGGCGTTGTTGACGAGCGTGTTCTGCACGTCCATCAGCACGCCGACCGAAGGGTCAACGCGCGAGAGCTCTTCGACGCCGACGATAGCCATGAAGAAGGACGCACCCGTGCCGCCGTACTCTTCCGGCGTCTCGACGCCCATCAGGCCGAGGTCGAAGAGCTGTTTGATGACGGCCGCGTCCATCTTCGCGTGCTCGTCCATCTCCTCGCGCCGCTTGAGTATCTCGCCTTCGGCGAACTCGCGCACGGAGGCGCGGAACATCTCTTCGTCTTCGGAGTAGAGGGTCAAGGGAGTCCCCGTCAGGAGTTCTGTCGCTGCTTTGCTCATCGCTCTTTGACTCACAGAAAATAAGATTAAGGTGTACCGCGTAGGATGGCCTAGAAGAGCGTCTCCGGTCAACTCGCGCCGAGCGGTTCACCAGATGCAGCAATACTGCGTCAGGCGCAGTATTTTACCCGGCAGGAAGCGAACTGTCAGGCACGGGGAAGTGCGCCGCTGGCGCGGCTTTCGCGCGTGGCACGCCGTTCGTTAAAGGAAGCGCACCGAAGCGTTTGGGACGAGGGGCGGCGATGGCGTATCTTGGTGGCTCGATGGCTATCTGCGAACAGTGCGGGCGGGCGCTCACGGCGAGCGACGGGACGTGCGCGACGTGCGGTGCGGCGCAGGTGCGCGCCGGGAGCGAAGAGCCTGAGAGGACTCGTCCCGCGTCGTCTACGCGCAGGCTCTCGGTGGCAGGCGTCGCCTTCGCTGTGGCCGGGTTGCTCCTCTTTGTTTACGTCGTCTGGAACGCCGACGTGGCGAAGATTTACGCAGACCTGCGACGGCTCGGCGCGGGCTTCCTCGTCATCCTCCTGCTCTCCGGTTTCAGGTTCGCCGTCCGCGCGCTGGCCTGGACGCTCTGCTTTGAAGCGCCGCACAGACTGCGTTTCCGCGACGCCTTCAGGGCTTACCTGACGGGCGACGCCGTAGGCAACATCGTGCCGCTTGGCATCGTCGTCAGCGAGCCTGCGAAGGCGGCTCTGGTGCGCGAGCGCGTGCCGCTTGTGGCGGGGCTTTCGGCCATCGCGGTCGAGAACATCTTCTACAGCCTGTCGGTCGCGCTCTTTGTTTCGAGCGGCGCGGTGGCCTTGCTGTGGAGCTTCGAGTTGTCGCGCGTGCAGCGTTGGGTGAACATCTCCGTGCTGTTGGGGACGGGCGCGGTCTTGATGTTCGGCTTCGCCATGGTGGCGATGCAGTGGAAGATTCTGAGCGGGGCGTTGGAGCGGCTTTATGCGCGCGGCGTGGCGCGTCGTTTGTTGGAGACGGGGCGCGTGCGTGTGCGCTCGCTCGAAGAGCGCGTCTACGGTTTTTACAGGAACAACCAGCGACGCTTTCTGCCCATCCTGCTGCTCGAAGCCTGCTTTCACGCGGCGGGCGTGGCCGAGGCATACGTGACGCTCTACTTCGTCAACGGCGAGCCGCCGGGCTTGCTCGCGGCCTTCATCCTCGAATCCGTCAACCGCGTCATCAACGTAGTGTTCAAGTTCGTGCCGCTGCGGGTCGGGGTGGACGAGGCCGGGACGGGGAAGACGACGCAACTGCTGCAACTGGGCGCGACCGTCGGCGTCACGCTCGCCATCGTGCGGAAGGCGCGGATGCTCTGCTGGACGGGCGTCGGCGTCGGCCTGCTCGTCGCGCGCGGCCTCTCCGTGCGCGAAGTGGCCGAGCAAGCCGCGCGCGCCAAAAGCCCGAAGGCGAAAGAATTGGAGATGATGAGTAACAGGTGATAGGTGATGGGTGATAGGTGATAGGAGATGGGTGATAAGAAGAGCGTGATAGGTGATAGGTGATGAGTGATAGGAGAAGACAGGTTTTCTCTTATCACCTATCACCCATCACCTATCACTGAGGTTTTACCTTGTCGAGACCAATCGGGTTGGATTCGGAGAAGGGGGGCGGGCTGGCGTTAAGCGTCGAGGCGCGGCCTCTGGGTTTGACGGGGGCGCTCGAACGACGCGCGGCGCTTGTCCTCTGCGTCCTCGCGCTGCTCGGCTTCGGCCTGCGGGTCGGCGGACTCGGCGCGGTCGGGTTTGCCGAGGATGAGGTCAACAAACTCGAAGCCGTGCGCGCTTACGGGCGCGGCGCGTGGTCGGAGAACTCCGAGCACCCGATGTTGATGAAGGGGCTGATATTCGTCTCGATGGGGGTCGCGCGTTGGTGGTCGCCGGAAGGCGGCATCAGCGACGAGGCTGCGTTGAGGTTTCCGAATGCGCTCTTCGGCGCGCTGACGGTCGTGCCGCTCTTTCTGCTCACGTCGGCGCTCTTTAATCGGCGGACGGGACTGCTGGCGGCCGCGCTGTGGGCTTTCGGCATCAACGCGATTACCTACAATCGCATCGGCAAAGAGGACACGCTGCTCGTCTTCTTCATGCTCTCGGCCTTCTACTTCTACCTGCGCGCCAAGCAGACGAGCGGCTTCAAACAGCAGGCGAAGGGGCGCGCCTATACGCTCTCGGCCGTCTCGTTCGGGCTGATGCTGGCGTCGAAATATTTCCCGCACTACTTCGGCCTCAACATGCTCTATCACCATTTCGCGCGCGTGCGTCGGCGCGAGCCGGGTGAGCCGCGCGGGCGGACGCCGCGCCTCTTCTACGTGCTCGTCCTGCTGACGTTCGTCGCCGTCAACCCGGCCGTGCTGCTGCCGGAGACGTGGGCTTACCTGAGCGCGTATTCGAGCGAGCAGTTGTTGACGCATCACGGCTACTTGATGGGAGAGCGGCTGTATGAAAACACGATGTCGGCGACGCCGTTCGGGGGCACGCCCGTCTACTTTTATCTGCTGTTTCTCGTTATCAAAGTTCCGCTGCCGCTGCTCGTCGCGTTCGCGTGCGGGCTTGTCTATTGCGCGCGGCGCTGGCGCGAGCCGGGCGCAGCGTTCCTGCTGTTGATGCTCGTGCTGTGGATTGTGCCTTACTCGCTGGCGGGTGCGAAGTGGTTGAGATACACGCTGACGCTGATGCCGTTCGTCTACATGACGGCGGCGGTCGGCATCGTCGCGCTGGTCAGAGGCGCGGCCGGATGGCTCGCGGCGCGCGGGTTGTCGCCGATGACGCACGCGCCGCTCGTGGCGACGCTCGTCGCCGTCCTCGTCTTCGTCGTTGCGCCGACCTACACGGTCTACAAGAAGATGCCGCTCTACGCGCTCTACACCAACGCGCTTGCGCCGCAGACCGCCGGGCGCTTCTTCCCGCACGACGAGTTTTACGACGCGGGGCTGCGCGAGGCCATCGCGCACGTCGCGCGCGTCGCGCCGCGCGGTGCTCTCATCGCGCACGAGACGCCGGGCGTGGTGCGTTACTATCTGGACAAGTTCGGGCGCACAGACTTGCAACCGCGCGTCATCTCGGATGCACGCTTCGACGCGCGCCTAGCGCCGACCGGAGCCTTCATCATCATGCAGCGCGGCCGCACGTACTTTGAGAATCGAGAGGAACTTGAACACATCCGCACCTCCGCACGCTTCAGAAAGGACTACGAGGTCTTGCTGCGCGGCGCACGCGCCGCCGAAGTCTACGTCGCGTCCGACTGAGAACGCAGCGCCGCCCTTGACGCAAAAGAGAAGATGGAAGGATTGAGGATGAGAATGTTTTTCATGAAGACGCGCGTGTGGGCGGCGTCGTTTGTGCTGCTGTGCGCGGCGTTCGCGGCGGGCGGCGGGGCGCAGGAGGCAGACAAAACGGCGCGACAGCGCGCATGGGTAACGATTCTCTCGACGACCGACCTGCACGGCAACATCCTGCCCATCGACTATTACACGAACCGGCCGGACGCGCGCGGGCTGGCACGCGCCGGGACGATTATTCGCGCCGCGCGCAGGGAGAATCCGGCCACGCTTCTGCTCGATTCCGGCGACACGATTCAGGGCACGCCGCTCGAATACTTTCACAACAAGCGCAACAACCGCCCGCCAGACCCCGTCATGCTCTCGATGAACGCGCTGCAATACGACGCGATGGCTGTCGGCAATCACGAGTTCAACTTCGGTCTGAAGATTCTCGACAAGGCGCGACGTGAGGCGACCTTCCCATGGCTTTCGGCCAACACTTACCGCAAGGGGACGGAGGAGACTTACTTCCAGCCGTATCTCGTCAAGGAGTTGGGCGGCGTCAGAGTCGGCGTCATCGGTCTGACGACGCCGGGCGTGCCGAGTTGGGAGAACGCGGAGAACTACGCGGGGCTTGAGTTTCGCGAGCCGGTCGCAGAGGCGCGCAAGTGGACGGCTCTCCTGCGCGAGCGCGAGCGTGTCGATGTGGTCGTCGTCGCAATGCACATGGGACTGGAACGCGACCTGCGGACGGGCGAACTGACGCCCGGACAGGTGTCGAGCGAGAACGCGGCGCTCGCCATCGCCGCAGGGGTCGCCGGTATCGACGTGATTTTGATGGGACACACACACCGCGAGATTCCGTCGCTCGTGAAGGGCGACGTGCTCCTCGTGCAGGCGAGCAACTGGGCGCGCAGCGTCGCGCGCGCAGACCTCTATCTCGAACGCGCAGAGGGCGGGCGCTGGCGCATCGCTGCCAAACAGGCGCGCACCATTCCGGTCACTGATAAGACCGAGTCCGACGCCGAGATTGTCAAACTCGTCGAACCTTACGACCGCGAGACGCAAAGCTGGCTCGGACAGACCATCGGCGAGTCGGCCGCAGACCTTTCGGCCGCCGAGGCGCGACTGCGCGATACGGCCATTCTCGACCTCATCCAGCGCGTCCAGTTGGAAGCGGGCAAGGCCGATATCTCGATGGCGGCGAGCTTCAACCCGCAGGCGCGCATCAATCGGGGCGCGGTCACGGTGCGCGACATCGCCGCGCTCTACGAATATGAGAACACGCTCGTCGTCCTCGAAGTGACGGGCGCGCAACTGAAAGAGGCGCTCGAACATTCCGCGCGCTACTTCAAGCCTTACGAGTCAGGGAAGTCGGCCGCCGCACTCATCGACGAAAAGATTCCCGGCTACAACTTCGACATCGCCGAGGGCGTCGAGTACGACTTGGACATCTCGCAACCCTTCGGCGCGCGCATCCGCAACCTGCGCTTTCGCGGCCAGCCCGTGCGCCCCGCACAGAAGTTCCGTCTGGCGACGAACAACTACCGCGTCAACGGCGGCGGCGGCTACACGATGTACCGGGGCGCGCCCGTCCTCTGGCGTTCGAGCGAGGAGATACGCGAACTGATTATTGACTGGGTCGAGCGGCACAAGCGCGTGCCGACCGAGCCGAACGGTAACTGGCGTCTGCTGCCTGCAAACTAGACGCGCGCCGGTTTCTCTGTTGCACTTCGTCGGCCTGTGCTACATTCAGGAACGCGAAGGAGGATTGAACTCGTATGACCCGAAGACTTCTCTGTCTGTTGTGCGCGGCGCTGGCGCTGAACACTGTGGCGACGGCGCAGCAGCAACAGAGCGCGCAGCCGGGCGCACAGACGCAACAGCAACAACAACAACAGCCGCCCGCGCCGCCTCACACACACCTCAGAGTCGGCGACCCCGCGCCCGACTTCACGCTCATCGACACGGAACGCAAGCAAGTCAAGCTGAGCGACTTTCGCGGCAAGAAGAGCGTCGTGCTCGCCTTCTACGTGCTGGCTTTCACCGGCGGTTGAACGAAGGAGTTGCAGGCGTATCAGGCTGATATCGCCAAATTCGACGCATCCGAGACACAAGTGCTCGGCATCAGCATGGACAGCTTCGCTTCCAACAAACGCTTCGCCGAAGACATCAAGGTTACTTTCCCGCTTTTGAGTGATTGGCGCAGGCAGGTCGTTAAAGACTACGGCGTCTACAACGAAAAGAGCGGCTACGGCGTGCGCGCCACGTTCGTCATTGACAAAGACGGCATCATTCGCCACATCGAAGAGGGCAACACGGCCATCGACCCGACAGGTGCTTACGAGGTCTGTAGCGGCCTCATGAAAAAGAAGAAGACTTAAAGCACCCGACCCCGCACAACGTTTTTCTTCGCTTCGACACAACTCCGGCGCGAAACTTCTTCTTCATCACAAGAGAGAAGTCTCGCGCCGGAGTTGTGTCGATGCGAAGTTTTTTAGTCTTGCTCGCGCGTGTCGGCGCGCGTCCATGATGCGGCCGTGTCGGTCACGTCCTGTTCATCAATCTCCTGTCTGACTTCGGCGTTGGCCTCCGCATGGACGCGCGCGCGTGCGGCCGTCTCGTCTAACAGGTCGAGAGCTGAGGCCGGGAGCGGCAGCCCCTTCGGGTGACGCCGCGCGTGCGTCGCCGCCGCGACGAGCGCCGCATCCGTGATGAGCAGCTTGTGATAAACCTCGTAGCGCTCCTTGTGCGCGCGCAGGACATCGAGCGCGTCCTCAAACGGCAACTCCTCAAGCTCGACTGCTCTCAGGTAGCGGCCGAGCGCCTCGTCCGTCTCGACGTAGATTCTGTATTCGTTCGTCGGGGCGGCGGCCAGCAGCCGCAGATGCCCGCGCGAAAGCGCCGACAGCAGCACGCGTGCAGCCCCGCGCGCACGCGCCTCCTGCGTGCCTTCGCCAATCAACAGGTGCAGGTTGTCGATAAAGAGCAACGGCTCGCCGCGCGCCGCTTCGAGAGAAGCGATGACGGATTGCAGCAGTGCGGCAAACGACTCAGGCGAAGAGGCGCGCGCGAGAGCTTCGGTCGGGTCGAGCGCGAGCAGACGCGCGCCCGCCAGATGCGCGGGCACTTCGCGCGCATGGATTCTCTGCGCAAGCCCATGTGCGACGGCCGTCTTACCGATGCCCGGCAGACCGACGAGGACGGGCACGACCGGGTCACGACGCGAGAGCGCGTAGATGATTTGATTGATGGCTTCGTCGCGGCCGACGACGGGCGAGAGATGGTTGCGCGCGGCCTCTTCCGTGAGGTCGCGCAGGAAGTCCGGCAGCGTATGAGATGATTCGTCCGCGTGCGTCCCCGATGCGCGTGCGACCTCTGCGCGGACTGAGTCGAGGCGCAGGCCGCGCCGGTGGAGCAGTTCGGCGGCCATTGAAGTCTCCTCGCGCAGCAGGCCGAGCAGCAGGTGTTCCGTGCCGATGTGTCGATGCTGCAAGCGTTCGCTCTCTTCGTGCGCGTAGGCGAGCGCGCGTTTGGCGCTCTGCGAGAGCGGCAGTTCGACCGAAGTCGAGATGGCCTCGCCGGGCGGCAGGCGCGACTTTATCTCTTCGCGGACGGTATCGAGCGTCGCGCCCGGCACGCGCGAGAAGAAGTGCGAGGTCAGCGTCTTGTCTTCGCGCAGGAGGCCGAGCAGGAGGTGTTCAGGCTCGATGGCGGGCGTGCCGAGTTGGCTTGCCTCGTAGCGGGCAAAGAAGATGACGCGCCGCGCTTTTTCCGTGTAACGCTCAAACATGACGCGGCGAATCCTACACTAGTTCGGAGCGCGCAAGCGAGCCAAATTTTGCTTACGCCGCGCCGCTCGCCTGCATCCTGCCGCGCGCCTTCCAGCGACGATAGACCGTCAGGCAGAAGGCCAGCCAGAGACCGTTGACGAGATACGCGCCGAGCGTGTCGCTCGGCCAGTGCGCGCCGAGATAGACGCGTGAGAGGCCGACGAGCGCGACCGGCAGAGCCGTGATGGTGAGCGCCGCGCGTCTCTGCCAGGAGTTGCGCGGCAGCAGCGCGAAGGCGACGAAAAAGAGGAAGCCGAAGAAGCCGACGTAGAAAGCGACGTGGCCGGAAGGGAAGCTTTCGCTGCTGACCACCTCGTAGACGTTAACGAGGTCGGAGGCCGGACGCGGGCGCGCAATGAGTAATTTGATGAGACGGTTGACGAGTTGGCCGACGCCCGCGCTGAGGATGACGCCCGCCGCTTCGCTGCGCCGACGACGCGCGAGGAAGGCGAGCGCGACAGCCGACGTGATAATCCAGGGCGTTATGCCCGAACCCCAGAAGGAGACGAAGCGCATCAGCGCGGCGAAGCCCGGCAGGTCGATGCTCTGCACGGCGCGCGCGGCGCGCAAGTCCCAACCGAAGTAAGCATTGAAGCGCGCGAGGAAGGCGAGGACGGCAAAGACTGCGAGCGCCGTCAGGTAGGCCGTCTCGGCGCGCCAGAGGCGACGCACGGCGCGCAGGCGTCTGCGTCTCTCCTGTGGCGCTTCGGGCGCGCTGCCGTTGCTCTCGTCTGGTTCGTCGTGCTGCACGAAACTGTTATAATCTCTCTTCAGATTGCTCCCGAACATAAATGATTGAAAGGCGCCGGGCAAGTCTTCGTGCGCGTGGCGTCTCCGGCGTGGAGATTGAGTTTCGCGTCGAAGACGCACAGAAGAAGGAGCGAAATTTTTGTGTTGAGGGTTGAATATCGCGACGGGCTGTATCTGCCGGAGATTGACCTGTGGCTCGATGCCGACGGCTCGCGCGAGCGTTGCGTCGTCTCGCACGCGCACGCCGACCACATCGCCGAACATCGCTCCATTGTCGCCACGCCGGAGACGGCGCGCATCTTCCGCCACCGCATCGGCGAGACGGAAGTCGAACTGCTGCCTTACGGCGAGCGGCGCGATTACGGCGCTTACGCGCTGACGATGTACCCGGCCGGTCATTGTCTCGGCTCGGCGCAAGTGCTGGTCGAAGCGCAGGGCGAGCGGCTCGTCTACACGGGCGACATCAAGTTGCGGCCGAACGTCGCGGCCGAAGATGCTGTCATCGTCGCGTGCGACACGCTCGTCATGGAGTCAACCTTCGGCGACCCTCTCTATCGTTTCCCGCCCGACGTGGCGACCTTCGACCGGCTCTACGCGGCCGTCGAACGCGCCTTCTCCGATAACCGTGTGCCGGTCGTGCTGGCTTATGCGCTCGGCAAGAGTCAGGAGGCTTTGGAACTTCTGCTGCGGCGCGGATACCGCGTCACGCTGCACGGCTCGGTCTGGAACGTGGCCGAGATTTATCGTGAGTTGGGTGTGCAGTTCTCAGGCGTTTACGAGCGTTACGACCGCGAGCAGTTGAGAGGCCGCGTCCTCATCGCGCCGCCCGGATGTCGCAAGCAGCCGATGGTCTTGAACATCGAGCGCCGCTATCTCATCATGCTCACGGGTTGGGCGGTGAGTAAGAGCGCGCCCTACATGTATAAGGGCGTTGACCTCGTCCTTCCGCTCTCAGACCACGCAGACTACGACGACCTTGTCCGGCTGGCGCGCGAGTCGGGCGCGCAAAGAATCATCACCATGCACGGCGCGGCCAAGTTTGCCGCGCACCTGCGCGAACTCGGACTCAACGCCGAGCACCTCGCGCAGCATCCCAGCACGACCACCCGGAAGGGCACGACCAAACGCGCCTCGACCGCCGTCCCGCAGACGCTCTTCGACTAAGCTCGCCACCAAAACTTTGCGCCCGGCACGCGCTCGTGATGTGTGACCGCCATGCGTCTCGCGCGTTCAGCTTTCGGACGCGCCGCGTTCTTCGCAGACGATGGTCACGGCGCGTTCAAGATTGGGGTCGATGCCGGACAGACATTTGATGACGCGCCTCGGCAGACGCAACGTGACGACCTCGTACTCCTCCGTCGTCGTCTTCGGGTCGTTGAGAGCGCGCTGGAGCGCCGAGAGCAGGTCGGCATGGTCAACCGGCTTCGAGAGGTAGTCCTGCACGCCGAGCCGCTCGCATTGCGTGCGCGTCTCCTGGCTCGTCTCGCCGGTGGCGACGACGACGGGCACGCGCGCGTCCGTCGCGCGAATCTCCTGCAACGTGTGGACGCCGTGCATTTCCGGCAGCGTCATGTCGAGCAGGATGGCGTCCGCGCCGTTGGCGGCGAACTCGGCGGCGCCCTCCTCGCCCGTATAAGCTTTGAAGACGCGATAACCGGCCTTCGTGAGCGACGCCTCGTAGAGTGCGGCGAGGTCTTCCTGGTCTTCGATGACAATGATGCGCGGCTGGCTCATAAATAACCTTCCCCTTAGTTCGACAGAAAAAAGTAGCAAATTTGAATTAACGATTCCTCGCCGAGCCGTTGTAGA
>DASZCR010000279.1:0-5446 GCA_035942915.1 Pyrinomonadaceae bacterium
TCTCGACGACTGCGCCGACGACGCCGCCGACGAAGCCGAGCGTGCGATTGGCGATGACGCCGCTCATGTTCTTCACGCGGTCGACGATGAACTGTTGAGAGCGCAGTTGTTCAATATCGACGTACTGGCCGAGCCAGCGCAGCAAGGGGCCTGTGATGGGCGAGTTCGGGTCGAGAAGCGTCTCGGAGTTGGCCTGCAAATTCTGCGCAACGCCGCTCACCTCTTTGACGACCGCCAGCGTGATGAGCGAGAGCGGGAGGAGAATGACGGCGATGACGAGCAGGCACGAGATGGCGGCGCTCCAACTGGGGCTCTTCGTGCGCGCGACGATACGATTGTGGACTGGATAGAAGACGATGACGAGCACCAGCGCCCACAAGAGCACTTCGATAAAGGGCTGCAATATTCGCCAGCAAAGATAGAGCGCGATGATGGTGACGGCGACCAGCGCCAGCCAGCGTACCTGTAGATTCTTCATCGTCTCACTCACCGAATGTTTGAAATGTGTCGGCACACTTTAGCACAGCCGCACAGCTTTTCCGCGCGCGGCCTTCGGTTGACGCGCACCGTCGGCTGCGTGCTACCATCGCGGCGTCTTGAAAAGGCGATTGCCCCTGTAGCTCAGCGGATAGAGCATCTGCCTTCTAAGCAGAGGGTCGCAGGTTCGAGTCCTGCCGGGGGTATTCTGATGAAGCGCGTGCGGCAACGAGACGGAAGCGCACGCGTTGGCTTGTCAGCGGCGCGGGGGCGTGAGTATTATAGTTTTCGCTCAGCGCGAGAATTTTGCGGCGGCTATAGCTCAGTTGGTTAGAGCGCAAGATTGTGGCTCTTGAGGCCGTGGGTTCGAGTCCCACTAGCCGCCCTCCCGAAATTGATGACTCAGGGCGACCGTAATGGTCGCCCTTTGTCGTCTGAAAAGGTGTCTGGAAATAATCGCGCTTTGGTGCTAGGCTGTCATTCGTCGCCCGTGAGTGGCATCCGGGCGCGGCGCGGTCAATTTCAGGCGCCCGATTTGTCCGGTCGAACTACCGCGACCAACGGTTTGCAGGTCGCACGGCTCGCCCCACTCTCCGCAAATTCGACAGCCTCTTCACAAAAGGACGTTAGGAGCAGCGCCCCTGCGATGGCACGAACAATTGTCTGCCCCGGCTGCGGCAGTGAGTTGCCCTCACATCTCATCATCTGCCCGGAGTGCGCATCGCCTCTGCCGAAGACGGCGCATGAAGAGCAGCAGACCGAGCCGCCTCGACGCCAGCGTCCTTACGCCGAACCGCCGACGCAGACCGGCGACGCGACGCCGCTCCACAGGTGGATGGATGCGAGTGAGACGCCTGACAGGCCACAGCCGGTGCAGCAGCAACCGAGTCCCACGTATGCTGCGCCACAGCCGCAACCAGCGACGCAGTCGTTTCCCTGCCCGTCATGCGGGCGCGTGGTCAACACGACGCAGGCCTTCTGCCCACAGTGCGGACGCTCTTTGCGCGCCGCGCCGCCGATGCAGATTTATCAGCCGCCCGCGCCGTCGCAGGTCTACTATCCGGTTGCACCGCAACCGCCGAAGTCCGGTCGCTCCGGTGGCGAAATCGCCCTTATCGTCATCATCGCGCTGATTGCCGCGATGATTATTTTGGTGAAATTCTGCTGAGTTGATTTATGATGCCGCAACCCCGATGAAGTTTCGTTACCTGACAGACAGATTCTTCCTCCTGTGCGTCGCCCTCTACGCCGTCAACCGTTGGGCGGTTAAGCCGAGCCTTCCCGCCGACGAGGTCTTCCTGCGCGGCTACTTCAATGACCTGCTCGTCATCCCTTGTGCGCTGCCTCCGCTGCTCTTTCTGCACCGCATCCTGCGCGTGCGCCACACGGACGCGCCGCCCGACGCCTTCGAGGTCGTGCTGCATCTCGTTATCTGGTCGATATTTTTCGAGCTGTTCGCGCCGATGGTGAGCCATGCGCGAGCGGACGTGTGGGACGTGGTTGCCTATGCGACGGGCGGCCTCGTCAGTTGGGCGCTCTGGAACAGGAGCGCGCTTCGTCTACCGAAACTTGTCCCGAACAACCTCTCCGGCCGTCTGACCCCTTGAAACTTGAAGACGAGAACCCCCGATGAGATTTACAAAATTCATTCTCTGCCTGACGATATCTTTGGCCTGTTCTCCCGCAGGTTTCGCCCAAAAGAAGACGCTCTGCCCCGCGCCGCCGCCTTCGCCCTACAAGCACAACGCGCGCATCGTGACCGGCTTCGACGCGCGCACGAACCTGATGCGGACGACGCTCGAACACCCGCGCGCCATCTCGCACGGCAACTCCGTCGTCTATCTCTCGGCCGCCTTCGTCCACCAAGACCCGAAGCGTCCTGTCAAACCGACGCTCGACGTGGCCTTCGCACGTAGCTCGCGCGAGCCGCGCTCTCTGCGCTCGCACGACCTCGCGCTGATTTGCGACGGTCGCAGCGCGTCCTTCATCGGCGCGGCTCGCTTCCAGTCGCGGCGCGACGCGCACGGGATGGCGCAGGACGCCGCCATCGTCACGCTCTCTTATGAGGAACTGCTCAACGTGACGCGCGCGCAGAAGGTCGTCGCGCGCATCGGCGGCGAGGAGTTCGAGTTGACGAGAAACCATCTCGAAGCTCTGCGCGAGTTGGCGAGTTTGATGGGTCCGCCGCCGAGCCGCTGGCGGGTCGCCGAATAGCTTTCCCTGACGGACAGGAAAAAGCCCTCCAAGAAGCGCGTCCCGGTCGCGCCTCAGGAGGGTTTTTCTCTTTTGCGCTTTCTCTCTGACGAAGACGACGAGGCGTGTGCTCTCTATGCCTCAGCGCGTGTAGCCTTGCGGGTAGTGGATGCTGCCTTCGTCGAGGTCTGCGACGATGCGTATGCTGTGAAAACCTTTCTTCGTGTGGGTCGAAAGGTAGGTCAGCGCAAACTGTCGCGCCAGCAACGTGTCGAGGTCGCGCAGGAATGGCTCGAAGCTGACGGGCGCGCTCGTCCCCTGAAAGAAGGCGCGTCCGCCCGTTGCGCTCGACAGCCGTTCGAGCGACCCCTGACCGTTACTGACGAGGGTTTGGTTACCTGAGGCCGTGCCGCCCGTCGAAGGCGCGTAGAAGGAATAGACGGCGACGGAGCGGCGCTGCGCCTCGTTGATGGCGCGCTGAAGGTCAATGCTCTGCGTGGCGGTCGAACTCTCAACACCGCGCGAGGTGTCAAGCCCGTCGCTGATGAGCAGGACGGCGCGACGGCCGACGGGCTGCGACTCGAACTTCTTGATGGCGTCGCGCGCCAGCGCGTAGGGGTTGTAGGGGGCAGAGCCGGGCGAGCCGGTGGGGATGCGCAAAGCGTTGGCGGCGCGTTCGAGGTTGTCCGTAAACTTCTGCCGCACGTTGAGCGAGCCTGCGCGCAGGTAGGCGACCATCACGTGCGAGCCGGGCGGCAGGCGACGGATGAAGGCGGCAAGCCCGCGTATTTCGTTATTGACCGAGCCGACGAGGTCGTCCTGAATGAGCACGGCCAGCGTCAGACGCGCCTGAGGCGCGCCGCGCGTCGCCAGAATCTCCTGCGGCTCGCCGTCCTCAAGCACCGTCAGCGCGTCGATGTATTGCAACTCCGCCTGTTCGCCCCGCCTCTCCGGCAGACGAACGGTGACGGGAATCGTTACGGAACGGACGGGGCCGCGCCGTTCCGGGCGCGTCGTCTCATCGAGGCTGCGCGTCTGACCGGCGGCCTCTATGGTCAGGAACGAGACAAGCGCCAAGGCGAGCGCCGTCATGTACCTCTTGCTTCCTGCTCTCATCGCTTCTCCTAGGTCGACGTTTGTCGGCGAAACCGGGACGCGTTACATTATAACCGTTCGCGACGGTTAAGCGCAGGGCGCGCGGCGACTTTAGACGCGGGCCTGTGATAGTTTGCATCAGACCTAACACTTCCCCGTGTGGCTCTTCTTCAGAAGAGGAGGGGACGGCCGACGGTTGCCCGCGAGCCTTTTCGCCGCCGTAGCTTAAAGATGAAAGAAGCCCTTCAAAACAACAAAGTGACGCCGGGCGAAAGGCTCAAGGCCAAGCTTCTCGACTTCGCCCCTTGGCTCGCCTTCCTCTTCTTCTCCCTCGTGCCGCCCGCCTATTTCCTGTTTCAGTATTTCCGCGCGTCCGACGCAGACATGGCCGTCTACATGCTGCTCACGCTCGTCTCCTTCGCCGGAGGCGCGCTGATGGGACTGCTGGCCGTGCTCGTCATCCTCATGTACCGGCGCAACTGGGAGCGCACCGTGCGCGAGCGGCTCGCGGCAGACGGCATCACGGCCGACGAGTTGTCATGGTTCATGCGCGAACTGCGCCCGGCCGAGCGACGCGCGCTCAAGCAGATGGACAGCCGCAACCCTCTGCTCGCAGACGCCTACCGCGAGACGCTGGCCGCGCGCCTGACGGCCGAACGCATCATCGCCAGTTCGCGCCGCGAGACCATCGCCGTCGAGCGTCGGTTGCAGGCCGCCTCGCAACTACGCAGCCAGACGCGCGGCGCGCTCGAAAACGACCTCCGAGCCGACCGCGAGCGACTCGCACGCGTCTCGCGCGAGGCCGTCGAGCATCACACGGAGATGGAGACGCGCTTGCAGATGATTGAGGCGATGGCCGGTCGGACTTCGAGTGAGGCCGAAACGCAACAGGCGCTGCTACGCCTCGGCACCATTCGCCAATACCTCCCGCTCGCCCTCACCAACGCCCAACTCGAACGCGAAACACGCGCTCAGATTGAGCAGGAACTACGCGATAGCGAACGCCGCTTCTAACTGGATTCCAGCGCTGCCAGCCTCTCATCCAAATCTGCGAGGCGGTAAACGCCTACTTCGATGCGCACGGCATATCCTTCATCGACGAGCGCGCCGTTTCCCGCCCCCGCATCCCTGCGCGACAGTCCTGTGACCTTTGCCAACTCGCCGCGAAGCGTCATCCCCGCCCCGTCGAGAAAGGCGCGCGCCACTTCCCTGAGCGCAACCTCGCGCTTCACCTTCGCCGACAGTTCATCCGGAAAACGACCCTCAGGAAGCGTCCAGATATATGTGAACCAAGGTTCGTATAACACCTCGCCGGGAATCACCTTCAGCGCCCGCTGCAACTCGTCGAGCGCACGCGTGAACCGCGCGCGGTCTGCAATCTTCGCTTCCGTCCGCAGGTCGCACGTCGCCATCTCCCACTCGCGCCGCAGCACCTTCAAAACCGCACGCGCCTCCACAGACAACAGTTCCGCCTCCCTGCGACGCGACACGCCCCACAGCGCGTTGAAATGCGGAATCAGACGGGGCGCGATAAACAGCGTCCGCGCCTTCGCCAGCTTCGCGTAATAGACGCGCCCGCGCCGCATCAACTCGTCCTTCAGGAGCCACGTCTGACTGCTCTCCGGGTCTTTCTGGACGTTGCGCGGCATGTGCGCGTCGCGCCGCCCGCACACGGCCACGT
>DASZCR010000280.1:0-2735 GCA_035942915.1 Pyrinomonadaceae bacterium
GGGCAGAAGCGATATCGCTTCTGCCCCGACAGTTGTTTCCATCACATTGGCCGTCTTAATAGACCTCGAAGCCGACGCGCTGCGCGGCGTTTGCTTTGGCGTTGCGGTCTGCGACGGTCACTTCGAGAACGTAGCGACCGGGAGGCAGACCGCTCAGAGGAATTTCGGCGGCGTAGGGCAGGCGCGTCGGGTCTTGTCCGGCGAGCGAGACCGTGCGCGGGGGGCTTGCCAGCACCACCTCCCGGCCGCGTAGCACCTGCGTCTGAAGCGTGATGTCGGGAGAGACGGACTGAGCGCGCCCGCGCGACGCGTTGTAGATGAAGACGACGTATCGCAGGCGAGAAGTGCGCGGGAAACGACGGTCAACGCTCAGGCGCGCTCCGGCCAGCGCGTCGTCTGCGGCAGCGGCCGAGGCGGCGACCTTATCGAGTACGGCCTTCGACTCTGCCTCACCCGTCCATTCGCCGATGAGAAGGCTGCTCAACGCGAGTCGTCGAGAGGAGAGGTCTGGAATGGTAATCCATTGCGTCGCGCTGCCCGTTCGCCCGCTCTTCGCGTCGCGCGCGGCGACGCGCATCTGGTAGAGGCCGGGTTTGAGTCTGGCCTGATAGTTATAGTAGATGTCCTGACGCGCACCCTTGTCCAAGTCCGCCGCCGGAAGGTTCACGTCGAGACGCTCCCTGAAATATCCTTCGCGCTTGCCTTCGGAATTGTAGATGTTGCCGACGAGGTCGAGGCTCGCCGTCGCCTTGTCGTTCGTGCGCGTGAACTCGACGGCGTCGCTTCTTATCTGAAGCGCAGCCGCGAGCAGCGCGCCGCCCTTCGCTTCGTCCAGATAGTTGAGGACGAGCGAGGTCGGCAGCGAGCGTTGAGGCAGGAGCGCGTTGGCGGCGGCGCGCAGTTCGTTCTCCGGCACGGAGGCTGAAGTCTGTGCCGTCTGGACGGGCGCGCTCGTCGCCTTCGGCCGCTCGTCCAGATAACCGCCCTGCACGCTCACCTTCAACTCCGGCCGCCCCTTGACACTGACCTCGATGCGCCGGAATTTCTCCGACGCGTTGCCTTCGGAGGCGACCGGCTGCCACGCCAGTAGATAGTAGGCCGACGCCTCCGCGAGCGATTTCGTCAACCCTGTCTTGAGGTCGTTCGTGTTGCGCACGAAGCGCCCGCCCGTCGTCTCGGCCAGAGAACTGAGCGGCTCGTGCATCTCCCAACCCTCGCCAGACCTGACGCGAAAGGCGGCATTGCTCGTCGCAGTAGTGCCATCGGGCAGACCTGAGTCGAGTCCCTTCGGGTCGAGCGAGTAGACGACGGCGTTAGAGCGCGCGGCGGCGTCCGTGATTCTTTGCAGACGTGTCGAGGCGTCAGTGTTGAGGAGGTCTAAGAGAAAGCCGTCCGAGATGAAGAAGACTATCTTGCGACCGGGCAACTGCGCGGAACGGCGCACGGCCTGTTCGAGCGTGGCGAAGGTGTTGCGGGAGACGAGCGCGGCGTGCGCGAGGATGGTGCGCGCACGGCTGCGCACCTGCGTCTCGGCGTCTTCCTGATTCGAGGCGAGCTTTTCTCTCAACAGGATGTTGGCAAAGACGGCCGTCACTTCGCGGTCGTAGCGGTCGATAAGCTGCGCCTCATATTCCGACATCGGAGGCTGGCGGCGGTCTGTGGCCGTCGTGTCCCGGCTGAACTTGAGGCGCTCGATGGCCGCGCGCAAGACCATCTTGTCGTTCGTGAACTGTTGCAGGAATCCGACCTTGCCGCTCGTCGAGACGATGGCTGCTAAGTCGTCCGTCTCCATCTCGCGTTCGACGAAGTTGTTGATGAGGTCGCGCGTGCGTTTGTGTCCCTCGAACGAGAGATGAAAATCGTCAACGAAGAAGATAATCGTCCGGCCGCGCCAGAGAGCCGACGGCGCACGCGTCGGCGCATCGGCTGTCGGTGCAGCGCCCGTGCGTCGCGTCTCGGCCGTCGCGGCGGCGACCGTCTCGGCCGTGATGCGCTCGAAGAAGGAGACCGGGACGGGCTTGCCGTCCACGCGCAACTCGAAGTCTTCGACCTTGAGTTTATCGACAAAGCGACCCTGTTTGTCGAAGACCATCACGCCGGTCTGAATCAACTCGGAGGTGATTTGAATAACTTCGTCTTCCTGCGCGGGCGGCACGTTCTCAGGCGTGGGTTGTTGGCCTTGCGCGAGCGCGACGACCGTCAGACAACAGCACACGGAGAAGGTCAACAGATACTTCGGGGCAATTCTTAACATCTTGGCGATGATACTCGCCCGCTTCTCAGGAGCACAAGGAAAAGAAAAACGGCGCGGGCGAAAAATTTTGCCGGACGCACCTGCGGCGTCATTTTGATTTAAAGCGGTCACGGGCGATGGTTCATTTAGACCTACACGCCAACGAGAGCCTGAAGGCCGCCCGTGAGGTCATCCGATGCGACGCTCTAACTCGCATCATGCCAGCATTTAGCGTAGCAGCCCGGCCGCCCTTTGAGATGTGCGGATGGCATCTTAATTGCCCTGACCGAAAGGCACGGGGCGAATCGAAGCCCCAATATTCTTCGAGATTGATAACGCACTCCATGAACATGCAGCTGAGACGCGAACAGGGGAACATGCCCGACAAACTACCGACCGCCATATTTGCGGCGACCTTTCTGGCGGCGTTCTGCCTGCTGCCATTTACGTCGCTGTCCGCCTCTCACCTGTTGTTTACGGTCGTCGCCATACAGGTCTGCTC
>DASZCR010000281.1:0-6793 GCA_035942915.1 Pyrinomonadaceae bacterium
GCTCGAATCCGCGCGGATTCGAGCGGCCTGCGTCCTCTCTGAACGTCTGCGATGTCGCGCGTTCGTCCTTAGCGGACGACCGTGCCGATGACCGTGCCGGTCGGCATGCCCGGCTCGCTTTCGAGCGTGACGAGCAGGCCGAAGTCCTGCAAGGCCGTCTCACTCTGAATCTGCGCCTCGTTGCGCATGCCTGTGTTCACGATTTGGCCGAGACGGTGGTATTTCCCGTCGGGCGAAACCGCCCACACGACGTAGGTGTGACCGGCGGGCGCTTCCTTCAACTCGTGGAAGCGCATCTTGATGGTGGTCGGGCCGTCCTTGCGCGGCTCGATGATGACGTTGGCGCGCGCCCCCGTCATCGCGCCGGTGAAGTTAATCTTCATCTCCGTGTCCGTCCCGCGACGGAAGCCGGGGATGCCGAGCATCGGAGCCGAGTAGGTCGAAGTCGCGCCCGGCGTGGTGACGGCCGCGACGCGCTCGCCGACGGCCGCTCCGTCGCGCTCGCCCGTGCTCATCGTCGGCACGACGGCGAAGCCCTGCGGCACGGCGCTGCGGAAAGCTATCGGCGTTTCAGGCGTGATGGTCGTCAGATTTCCTTCGGGCGAGAGCACGAGCATGAAGCGGTTGAGCGGCGTGGTGAAGTTCTGCGTGGCCGTCCCGTTGTTGACCGTCACGGGGCCGAGCAAGCTGACTTTCCCCAACGGGTCAACCGCATAGAGGTTGAAACTGCTGGCGTTGGTCAGCCCCGACAGGTCGAGGTTGACCATCGTGTGGTCGCCCATCCGCAACACTTTGGCGCGCCCCTTCGCGCCCGTGAAAGTGGCGCTCGGCGTGAAATCGACGAACACTTCTTTGTTGACCGGATACTCGATGACAGTCCACGTGCCGTCTGCGTTCTGCACGGCCTGCGTGGCGGTCGTCGTGACGGTGGTCTGTGTCTGCGTCTGCGTGTCCTGCGCCAAAACGGGCGCCGAGACGACGCAGGCGAGCGCAAGACCGCCGACGAAACTAAGCAAGCGTTTGCTCATCCTGTTTCCCTCCTCACTTGAAGTGGTTGGCTCTAGGTTAACTTTTGGATGAAAGTCTGCCGAGGGGGCAGATGGAGAGGATTGGCAATGCTCGTGCCGCTTGGTCTAAGTGTTTGTCGGGAGGAAATTTATGAGGAAGAGGCGGACGCGTGGCGAACCGTCCTAACGAAGTGATACGGTACACCTTCGTGTATCGCATCACGCCGCGCATGGCCGCCCGTGCAGGGTCTCACATCGCCATGCCGCCGTCGGCCTGAATGACCTGACCTGTGATGTAGCGCGCCTCGTCCGAGAGCAGGAAGCAGGCGATACGCGCCACCTCTGCGGCTTCTGCGAAACGCTTCATCGGAATCTGTTCGAGCAATTTGGCCTGATAGCTTTCGTCGAGCGCGCCCGCCATGTCTGTCGCCACCATGCCGAGCGCCAGCGCGTTGACGGAGATATTGCGGCTCGCCACCTCGCGCGCCAGTGCTTTCGTCAGACCAATCATCCCGGCCTTCGACGCAGAGTAGTTCGTCTGCCCGCCCATGCCGACGACGCCGCTGATGGATGAGATGTTGAGAATCGAACCGCCGCCTTCGTTCCTCATCAGGTGACGGACGGCCGCGCGCGCGAAGTTCCATGCGCCTTTCAGATTGGTGTCGATGACGGCGTCCCAGTCCTCTTCCTTCATCCGCATGATGAGATTGTCGCGGACGATACCGGCGTTGTTGACGAGAAAGTCGAGACGACCGAAGGAGTCGCGTGCGGCCTTGACCATCTCGGCAGCGGCCTCCGTGTCGGCCACGTCGCAACGCGTCACGTAGGTTTTGACGCCGAGGGCTTCGAGTTCAGAGCGCAGACTCTCGGCCGCCTCTGCGCTCTGCGAATAGTTGAACGCTACGGCCGCGCCGCGTCTTGCCAGTTCGGTAGCGATGGCTCGGCCGATGCCGCGCGCCGCGCCCGTGACGAGCGCCGCGCGCCCCTCGAAGCTCTTCGCCGTCGTGTCGCTCAACTTGTCTCCCCTCTCCCGGCCTGCGTGTTTGTCGGAGAGCCATTTTTAATGTAATCATGACGGGACAGTCAACCTGAGAAATTCAGATTAACGACGAGGTGGGAGATGAAGCTAATCATTCTAGCGGCGGGTTACGCCACGCGTCTGTATCCGCTGACGCTCAATCAACCGAAACCGCTGCTGACCGTAGCGGGCAAACCGATGATTGAACACGTCCTTGATAATCTCGCGGGCGTCCGTGCGATAGACCATGTTTACGTCGTCACCAACGCCAAGTTTGCAGGCCATTTCCAGAGGTGGGCTGACGGCTATCGCACGGACGAAGCGCGCCCACGCTTTACCATCATCAACGACCATTCAACCGACGACTCGAACAAACTCGGAGCTATCGGCGACCTCCATCTCGTGCTCACACAAGAGCGCGTCGAAGACGAGATTATCGTCGTCGCCGGAGACAATCTCTTCAGCCACAGCCTCGACTCCTTCGGCGAGTTCGCGCGCGAGCGCAACGCGCCCGTGCTGGCCGTCTACGACGTGGGCAATCTCGAAGAGATTAAAAAGTATAACGCCATCGAGGTTGACGCAGAGGGGCGCATCACCTTCTTCGAAGAGAAGCCCGCCGAGCCTCGCAGCACGTTGACGGGAATCGCGCTCTACTACTATCCGGAGTCGGCGCTCGGCCTGATAAGACAGTACGTCGAGGAGGGCAACAACCCCGACCAGCCCGGCCGTCTCGTGCAGTGGATGTACCAGCGCACGCCCTTCTACACGTGGAAGGTGCCGGGCATCTGGTACGATGTCGGCTCGAAAGAGACGCTCGAAGAGGCCAACCGGCTCTTCTCGCAGCCCGGCGCGACGGCCGGTGCTTCGTCGGCTTAAGACTCACACACACACCTCCGACAGAACATGCTTGACCTAAACTACGTCCGCGACAACCTTGAACGCGTGCGCGCCGCCTTCGAGGCGCGCAACTTTCCGACCGCCGCGCTCGACGACTTCGCACGCCTCGACGCGGAGCGCCGCGCGCGCATCGCCGAGAGCGACCGTCTCAACGCCGAGCGCAATGCGGCGAGCCGCGAAATCGGCGCGCTGATGAAGGAGGGACGGCGCGAAGAGGCAGAGGAGCGTCGTCGCGCCGTCGGCGAACTCAAAGAGCGCATCGCCGCGCTCGACCGCGCGCGCGACGAAGCCGAGGCCGCGATGAGAGAGTTGCTCTCGACCGTCCCGAACATCCAGCACGAATCCGTTCCTGTCGGCGCAGACGAGTCGGCCAACGCGGAGGTGCGGCGTTGGGGAACGCAACCGCGCTTCGACTTCGAGCCGCAAGACCACGTTGACCTCGGCACGCGCCTCGACATTCTCGACCTCGAACGCGCCTCGAAGATTGCCGCCTCGCGCTTCGCCATCCTCAAGGGCGCGGGCGCACGCCTCGAACGCGCGCTCATCAACTTCATGCTCGACCTACACACGACCGAGCACGGCTACGCGGAGACGCTGCCGCCCTTCATTGTCAACCGCCACTCGCTCTTCGGCACGGGACAGCTTCCGAAGTTCGAGCCAGACCTCTTCAAGCTGACGGACGAACGCGAGCTATATCTGATACCTACGGCCGAAGTGCCCGTCACGAACATCTACCGCGAAGAGTTGCTCGACGCCGCGCAGCTTCCTCTGAAGTTCGTCTCCTACACGCCCTGCTTTCGTTCCGAAGCCGGTTCCTACGGGCGCGACACGCGCGGCGTCATGCGCCAGCATCAGTTCGACAAGGTCGAACTCGTCAAACTGGTCGCGCCGGAAAACTCTTACGACGAGTTGGAGGGTTTGACGCGCGACGCCGAGACCATCCTGCAACGTCTCGGCATCCACTATCGCGTCGTCACGCTCGCCAGCGGCGACATCGGCTTCGGCGCGGCCAAAACTTACGACATCGAAGTCTGGATACCTTCGCAGAACACCTTCCGCGAAATCTCTTCGTGCTCGAACTACGAGGCGTTTCAGGCGCGACGCGCGCAGATACGCTTCCGCCGCGCCGCCGGTGCAAAACCCGAATACGTTCACACGCTCAACGGCTCCGGCCTCGCCGTCGGCCGCACGTGGATTGCCGTCCTCGAAAACTACCAGCAACCAGACGGCTCGATACTCATCCCCGAAGCCTTGCGCCCCTACATGGGCGGCCTAGAGAAGATAGAGAGCACGGAAAAGAACCGTCCATCGGCTTAACAACTGACCTCTCTCTTCTGTGCGCCTCCCGCGTGAATTTTTAATCGCACGCGGGAGAGGCGCACAAGCAGAGGTCATTCTCCTTCTTGCCGGTTTGAAGCGCGAGTATTTATGATGTTGTATGCTGGAAACGCTCAATATTTTACTCGTCATTCTGCTCGTCCTCGCCAACGGTTTCTTCGTCGCTTCTGAATTTGCGCTGGTCGGCGTGCGTCGCTCGCGCATCGTCGCGTTGGCCGCGACGGGCGACGGCCGCGCACGCAGGCTCTTGGAGCTTGTTGACCATCTCAACGCCTACATCTCCGCCACGCAACTCGGCATCACGCTGGCCTCTCTGGCGCTCGGCTGGATTGGCGAACCGGCCATCGCGCATCTGCTCGAAGTGCCGCTCAAGGGGCGCGTCTCCGAAGCCGTGCTGCACACCATCGCCTTCACCATCGCCTTCAGCATCATCACCTTCCTGCACATCGTGATTGGCGAACTCGCCCCGAAGACGCTCGCGCTCGAACGCGCAGAGAAGACGGCGCTCGCCATCGCGCTGCCACTGCAAATTTTCTACACGGTCTTTCGCTGGCCGATACGTCTGCTCGACTGGGCGGGCACACGCACCGTCCGCCTCTTCGGCCTTCACCCTTCGGGCGAGCACGCGTCGATTTACACCGAAGCGGAGTTGCGTCAACTCATTGACATCTCGCGCCAGAGCGGCCATCTCGAAGAACAGGAGCAACAACTCATCAGCAACGTCTTCGACTTCGCCGACGCCGAAGTGCGCGAGGCGATGATTCCGCGCACGGGCGTCGATGCCATCTCCGCCGACGCCACTCTGGAAGAGGCGGTCGCGGCCTTTCGCGCGCTCGGCTACTCGCGCCTGCCCGTCTATCGCGGGAGGTTGGACGAGATTGTCGGCATCCTCTTCAGGAAGGATTTGGAGCCTTATCTGGGACGGCCGCAGCCCGCAGATTTCAACCTTGAGAAGCTGCTCCATCCGCCCCTCTTCATGCCCGCCACGGCGCGTCTCGGCGCGGCGCTCAGGCAGATGCAGGCGGCGCGCACGCATCTGGCCGTCGTCGTCGATGAGCACGGCGGCATGGAAGGCATCGTCACGCTGGAAGATTTGCTCGAAGAGATTGTCGGCGAGATAAACGACGAATACGACGAGGAGGTGCGCTCGCAGATAACGAAGGAGACGGACGGCTCTTATCTGCTGAGCGGGATGCTGACCGTCCGCGACGCCAACCGTCAACTGCATCTCGGTCTGCCGGAGGAGGGGCGCTACACGACGCTCGCAGGCTTTCTGCTGGCGCGCGCCGGGCGTCTCTTGCAGGAAGGTGACGTGGTGGAATACGAAGGTCTGACGTTTCGGGTCGAGCGTGTTGACCAGCGTCGCCTGCGACGCATACGCCTGACGATGCCCGTCGTCGAAGACACGAGCGGCGGCAGGATGAGAGCTTTCTTCCTGCCGCCGTTTGCGCCCGTCTTACTGAGCGGTCTATTCAATCTTTAAGTCGTAGGGCAGCATCGCCATCACCTCGCCGTGCTTCATGCGGTCGAGGACGAGCGCGTAACGGAAGGCGCGGCGCATGTCCTCCGGCATCACCGAGAGAACGGCGGCGCGCTGCTGTCGCGCCTTCGCGACGGCGGCGTCCTCTTCCTCCTCGCCTCCGAGACCGAGGAACGATTGCAGGAAGCTGCGCGGCGCAGGAAAGACGCGTCGGCGCACGCCCTTGTCGGCCGGAATCTTCGCCAACTCCTTCGCCACCTCGACGGCGCGCTCAAGCCCGCCGATTTCATCAACCAGCCCGTTGGCCTTGCCCTGCGCGCCCGTCCACACGCGCCCCTCAGCGATGGAGCGCACGTACTCCACGTCGCGCCCGCGCCCTTCGGCCACCTTCGGCAGAAAGTCGTTGTTGTAGAAACGCCTCATGCCCTCTTCAAACTTCGCGCGCTCTTCGGGCGTGAACTTCTCCGTCTCGCGGAACATCCCCGCGTTGCGACCGCGCAGCACGTACTCGTTCGAGACTCCTATCCAATCATAGAAACCCTTGACGACCGGCTTTCCGGCGAAGACGCCGATGGAACCCGTCAGCGTCGAAGGCTCTGCGACGATGCGGTTGGCGTTCATCGAGATGTAGTAACCACCCGAAGCCGCGAGGTCGCCCATCGAGACGACGACAGGCTTCTGTCGTTTCGCAGACTCGACGGCGCGCCAGATGAGGTCTGACGGATAGGTCATCCCGCCGGGACTATCGACTCGGAGCACGATGGCCTTTATCAACTTGTCGTCGCGCGCGTCCTCGATGGCCTTGACGACCGTGTCAGAGCCAACCATCTGTTCGCCGCCGAGAGCGCCGTCGTCGGAACGCCCCATGCCTATCGCGCCCGATGCGTAGATGAGGGCAATCTGCTCGCCGCGATTGAGTCCGAGAGATTCCTGTGTGACGCGCTTGTACTCGGCCATCGAAACCTTACGCAGTTGTTCCGACTCCTTGTAACCGAGCCGCTTCTTGAACTCCTGCTCGATATCTTCGCGGTAGAGCGCGCCGTCGATGAGACC
>DASZCR010000282.1:0-3304 GCA_035942915.1 Pyrinomonadaceae bacterium
CCGGTTATCAAATTCTGACCTTCGCGGGCGCGCCCCGCATCGAGCCTGACGGCAGACAACGAGAGGCTTACGAAGTCCGCCCGCTCGCATTGGCCGATGTCGTCTCGATAGACGAGCGCGTGCGCGCGACGGGGCGCGAAATAGACCATCGCTTCTGGTTGAGCGATGCGAACTGCGCGGGGCGGCTCGTGCTGGCGCGCGGCGGGCGCGTCGCAGGCTACTACTACGTGCAGCACAAAGGGGTGGTCGGCCCGGCGGCGTGGGAAGTTGAGGAGGACGCTGAAAGTCTGCTCGTCGCGGCGTTTCGAGAGGCGGCCGAGCGCGGCGGCGGACAGGTGCGAATGGCGCTGCCCGGCATCAACCACACAGCCATCCGCTTCGCTCTCGGTGCGGGCTTGCGTCTCGTGGCCTACACGCACCTGCTCACGAACGCACCCTTCGGCCGCATGGAGTGCTACGTCCCTTCCGGCCCTTCGCTCTTTTAGGGAATCAGGTTACGGCGACCAGACGAGCAACACGTCCCAAGCCCAACGCCCGACGGGCGAGTGTCGAATGTCAACGACCTTCGCGCGATACCGAAACTCGTTACCGTGCCGGTCTACTCTCCTCGACTCCTTGTAGGCGAGGGAGATGGACTCGATTTCGAGTTCCTGCAACGTATGAAGTTCCGTCGGTTCCGACACGCCGTTATGATTTCTGTCCTGCCAGATACGCAGGTCTGGGAAGACCTCGTCTCGACTGTCGATGAGGCCGTCGCGGTTACCAGTCCAGACTCCGGGTTGGTCTAACAGAGCCAGCGCGACGAACCCGTTCGGAGTGGCCGCAAAGCCCTGCGGTGTGACGTTGCCGAACAGTTCGACGCCGTTATCGACCACCCCGTTCCCGTTTCGGTCGAGGAAGAGGAAACCGTCATCCGACCCGGCCTTCGTCCACGCCACACGCTCCATAAACCCGTTTGCATCGATATCGAATTTGACACCGCCAGCGGCGTCGGTCAGTTCAAAGCCGTCGCCCTTCACGTCAATAATAACCGGCGAAGGATTAATACATTTACAGGTGACCTCGTCGTAGACCTGTGGGTCTCGGCAAAAGATGAACTCGTCGCATCTGGCGATGGGACGTGGTGTCGGCGTCGGAGATGCTATCGTCAACGTCGCGTCTGATGTTGTGGGTGGGGTTATACTGGACTCACTTATCTGTACGGCCGCTCTGATGGGACTGCTGCCGTTCGCGCCAATCGAAGGGACGGCGAGCGTCGTTGCGACAGGCACGATGAGGGTAGAAGTTCCTGTTCTTGTGAGTGTGCTGGGAAGGAAGACCGCGCTACCGATAAAAACGTTTGCAGGCCCCGCCTCTTGTGCTTCAACCCAAAAAGCGCGCCCGACACCCACAGCAACAATGACTCCGGTAATAACGATGAGCAGCGAAGCTCGTGAGCGCATGTGAGGGCTTCCTTTGATTCGACCTTGAGGGGTGGGAACGTGAGAAAGGTTTCCCACGATGCGCGATTATAGCAGAAGCCAGTCGCGCCTCAAGCTCCTTTCCAAAAGAGTGCTTTTCTCTAATCCATTTCCACCGGCTCAGAGGCGGGAAGCCATTCGGTCTGAAGCTTGGCGATGGCCTGCTCCTTGAGTTTGGCTTCGACCTCAATCCACGGCGCGCGTGCGTAGGCCGTCGGCATCTCTTTGATAAGGTCGCTGTGGTGTCGGTCGGTGAAAGACTCGCGGCCGTTTGAGATGTGGACGAGTTGCCATGCGGGGACAGGCCACGTCCTGCGCGCGGCGGCCAGCATCTCGGAGACGCTCGGATGCTCGTAGCTGTCGAGCCGCTCGCGGACGACGTGGTGATGCGCGTCGAAGACCATCGGCACACCGGCCGCGCGGCAGACTTCGAGAATCTCGGAGGCACTGTAGGCGTACTCGTCGTTTTCCAGCGCGAGGCGGCTGCGTACGCTCGCGGGCAGTCCGCGTATCACCTCGACGAGCCGAGACGCGCGCCCGGACTTGCCGCCGTGAATCTCAATCAGCGCCCATGACGAACGCGGCTGTTCGAGCATGTCCATCACGCGCGCGTGAGATTCGAGAATCTTGATGCTGTTGGCGATGACTTCAGGCGAGTCGGAACTGAGGACGACGAACTGGTCTGGATGCAGGACGAGACGGATGCCGAGACTGTATGCGCGCCGACCGACGGCCGCCACCTGCTCGCGCAACTCTGCAAGGACAGGCTCGCCCTCAGCCGCGTCGGCGAAAGGAAAGAGACCGGAGGTCATGCGGTAGAGCCGCAGGCCGCGCGCCAGACAGAAGTCGAGAGCCGCATCGAGGCGCGCAAGGTTGTCAGCGTAGAGGCGTCTGAGCGTCTCGCGCTGCTCGTCTGCGTCGAGTTGCAGCAGACGCTTGCGCGTCAGTGCGCGATAGCGCACCGCGTCCGAACTAGTAATGCAGACCAGCCCCAGTTGCGGCGCGGCTGCGCCCGCGTCGCCTTTCAACTCCTGTCGGCTCATCGTCGAAACCCTCCCCTGCTCGTCGAATTCCCTTCACGAACGCGCGGCCGCGCCCAGTTCCAGATGCTCCAACCCTTCCTCCAAGTTCGTCGCGCGTTCTGATAAGGCCGACGCGGCCAGCAGCACGAGCGCCAGCCACAAGAGGTCTGCGAGCAGCAGATGCACGAGTTGCATCCAGACCGGCGCGAGCAGATAGACGTTGGCGACGCCCACGGCGAGTTGCACGAGAACGAACGCCGTCAGCGTCCACATCCAACGCCCGACCCAGACGCCGGGACGCAGACGGCTCGCGGCCAGCGATGTCACCAGCAGCAGTCCGCCGACTAGGACGGCGAGCAGAGGATGCAGGAGCCGCAGGCGTATCAACAGGTGCGAGGTCGGCGAGAGGTCTGCGCTCAGCCCTTCTGCGAGTGACTTCGACGGAAAGAGCGTGTCGCCGAGCGCGGCCACCGCCCCGCTCACCGCGAGCACGACCGTCGCGGCAAACGATGCTGCCAGCAACCAGCCGAGCGCGCCCTGTCCGCGCCAGCGCGCAGGCTTGCCGCCCGACGCGCACCACGCCGTCAGCACCAGCGCCGCCAGCAACGCGAACGTGTTGATGAGGTGTGCCGACATCCAGAGCGCGCGTGCCGTCGAAGCGTTGTCGGCGACCATCCTGAAGAGCACAAGCCCCGCGCCGATGAGCGCCTCCGTCAGTATCAACGCGCCTGAGAAGACGGCCGCGCGCCTGACGGCGTGGCCGCGCGCGTACGCGCGAAACGCCCACACGACGAGGACGACGACGAGCAGGAGCGCCAGCCC
>DASZCR010000283.1:0-11710 GCA_035942915.1 Pyrinomonadaceae bacterium
GGTCACGATCGAGCCGTGGGGCACGATGCTGCCGGGCACGGAGATCGCGGCGGCGCTCACCGCCCTGGAGCCGTTCCCCATCGACGTCATCGGGATGAACTGCGGCACGGGGCCGCGCAACATGACCGAGAGCCTGCGCTACCTCTGCGAGAACGCGCGGCTGCCCGTCTCCGTGCTGCCGAATGCCGGTCTGCCCGAAGTCAAAGACGGACGGATGCACTACGACGAGACGCCTGAGAGCTTCACGGCGCAGGTCGTCCACTTCGCCAGAGACTTCGGCGCGAACATCGTCGGCGGCTGTTGCGGCACGACGCCCGCGCACCTCAAAGGCGTCGTCGAGGCCGTCGGCCGGATGACGCCGAAGCAGCGCGAGGCCAGCCTCGTCCCCGCAGCCTCGTCCATCTACATCCAGCAGCCCTACGCGCAGGACACCTCGTTTCTCATCGTCGGCGAGCGCGTCAACGCTTCCGGCTCGAAGAAGATGAGAGACCTGCTCAACGCGGAGGACTGGGACGGACTCGTCTCGCTGGCACGCGAGCAGGAGCGCGAGGGCGCACACGTCCTCGACGTGAACGTCGATTTCGTCGGCCGCGACGGCGTGCGCGACATGCACGAGTTGGCCTCGCGTCTCGTCACCAACGTCAAGATTCCACTCATGTTCGACTCGACCGAGTGGGAGAAGATGGAGGCCGGTCTGCAACACGCGGGCGGCAAGTGCATCCTCAACTCGACGAACTACGAGGACGGCGTGCCGCGCTTCCGCAAGGTCATCGAACTGGCGAAGACTTACGGCGCGAGCGTCGTCGTCGGCACGATTGACGAGAGCGGCATGGCGCGCACGGCCGAAGACAAATTCAAAATCGCGCGTCGCGCCTACGAGCAGGCGACTGGGGAGTATGGCTTCCCGGCGCACGACATCTTCTTCGACCCGCTCGCGTTGCCCATCTCGACCGGCATTGAGGAAGACCGACGCAACGCGGCCGAAACCATCGAAGCCCTCCGGCGCATCAAGTCCGAGTTGCACGGTTGCCAGACCATTCTCGGCGTCTCGAACATCTCCTTCGGCCTCAACCCGGCCGCGCGCGTCGTTCTCAACTCCGTCTTCCTGCACGACGCCGTCGAGGCCGGACTTGACGCGGCCATCGTCAACGCGAGCAAAATCGTTCCGCTCAACCGCATCGGCGAACGCGAACGCGAAGTGGCGCACGACCTCATCTATGACCGACGCCGGTTCGAGAACGACGTGAGCGTCTACGACCCGCTGACGGAGTTTACGACGCTCTTCGAGGGCGTCACGTCCAAGAGCGCGAAGCAGGACTTGAGCCACCTGAGCGTCGAAGAACGGCTCAAGAGTCACATCATCGACGGCGAGAAGATTGGTCTCGAAGACCAACTGAGAGTCGCGCTCGAACGCTACAGCGCGCTCGACATCATCAACAACATCCTGCTCGACGGGATGAAGACCGTCGGCGACCTCTTCGGCAGCGGGCAGATGCAACTGCCCTTCGTCCTGCAATCGGCAGAAGTGATGAAGGCGGCCGTGCGTTTCCTCGAACCGTTCATGGAGAAGAAGGGCGGCGCGACGGCGAAGGGAACGATGGTTTTAGCCACCGTCAAGGGCGATGTTCACGACATCGGCAAGAACCTCGTCGACATCATCCTGACGAACAACGGCTACCGCGTCATCAACCTCGGCATCAAGCAGCCCATCGAAGCCATCATCAACGCCTACGAAGAACACAGGGCGGACGCGGTCGGCATGTCTGGACTGCTGGTGAAATCGACTCTCATCATGCGTGAGAACCTCGAAACCCTGAACGAACGCGGCATCAACGTGCCGGTCGTTCTGGGAGGCGCGGCGCTCACGCGTCGCTATGTCGAAGATGACCTGCGTCCAATCTATCTGGGCGAACTGACCTACGCGAAAGATGCCTTCGACGGTCTGCACGCGATGGACAGATTGATGGGCGCGGCCGACGCGTCGGCGAGCAAGGCTGCGGCAGCCGGTGCAGGCGTTACAGTCGGCGGCGAGACAGACGAGAGTGCCGAAGACCTCGTCGGCGAAGACGCCAAACTCGGCGTGCGCGCACCCGTCGCACGCACGCGCGCCGCGAAACGGCATGTGGGCGACACGACGCACACCGTCCGCTCAGACGTGAACCCGCAAGCGCCCATCCCGCGCGCCCCTTTCTACGGCTCGCGCGTCGTCGAAGACGTGCCGCTCGCAGACGTGTTCGCCTTCGTCAACGAGACGGCGCTCTTCAAGGGGCAGTGGCAGTTCAAGCAGGGACGCAAATCTGCCGATGAGTATCGCGCGCTCGTCGCAGAAAAGGTGCGCCCCGTCTACGAGCAGTTGAAGGAGCGCGCCGGGCGAGAGCAACTTCTGACGCCGCGCGTCGTCTACGGTTATTTTCCCTGCCAGTCCGAAGGCAACGACCTCATCGTCTACCACGACGACGAGCGGACGGAGCGCCTGCGCTTCACCTTCCCGCGCCAGCCTGCGGGCAAGCATCTGTGCCTTGCCGATTACTTCGCGTCGAAAGAGTCGGGACGCATCGATGTCGTCGCCTTTCATCTCGTGACGATGGGGCGGCGCGCGAGCGCCTACGCGCAGGAGTTGTTCCGCTCGGATAATTACGCGGACTATCTCTACTTTCACGGTCTCAGCGTCGAGGGCGCGGAGGCGCTCGCCGAACTGTGGCACAAGCGCATCCGCGAAGAACTGGGGATAGCCGAACGCGACGCGAAGGAACTTACGAAGCTCTTCCATCAGGGCTATCAAGGCTCGCGCTTCAGCTTCGGTTACCCGGCCTGCCCGAACCTCGAAGACCAGACGAAGCTCTTCGAGTTGCTCGACCCCTCGCGTATCGACGTGGAACTGACCGAAGAGTTTCAACTCGACCCCGAACAGTCAACCTCCGCTATCATCGTCCATCACGAAGAGGCGAAATACTTTTCGATAGACTGAAGTGCCGATGATTGAACCGACGCCAGACGAGTTGGCCGTGCTGTCGGGCATGGAGCGCGTCGCCTTCCGCGTCGCGCACAGGATGAATCGCGGCGGCTGGAAGCGTTTCTGGACGTTCTGTCAACGCACGGTGGGCGCGGGCTGGATACATCTGGCGACCTACAACCTGATGCACGTCTACGGCCTCGAACACGTCGAGGCGGCCGGACGCGAACGCCCGCTCCTGCTCGTCGCCAATCATCGCTCATTCTTCGACATGTATGCCGTCTCAAGCGTCCTCTTTCGGCGGACGAGGGGAGAGAAACGGCTCTTCTTTCCCGTCCGGGGGCGTTTCTTCTACGAGTCGCCGACCGGAATGCTCGTCAATATGCTGATGGGATGGTGGTCGATGTATCCGCCGTTCTTTGCGACGGGCGAGCGGCCGATTGTCGAGAAGCGCGCGTTCGATAAATTTTCGATGCGCCTTCTCGTCGAACTATGCAGGGAAGGCGAGGGGCACGTGGTCGGCTTTCACCCGGAAGGCCGACGCAACCGCGACGAAGACCCTTATTCGTTTCTGCGCCCGCAGCCCGGCGTCGGCAAACTCATCAAAGATGCCGCGCCGCGCGTGATTCCGGTCTTCATCGCCGGACTCGGCAACAGCCTCGCGCGGCAGGTGGCCGCCAACTGGCGCGGCGGCCAGCCCGTCCGCATACACTTCGGCGCAGAGTTGGAACTCTCCGAACATCTCTCGAAACGCGACTCCGTGCGCGCCTACAAAGAGATTGCCGACCTCGTGATGGAGAAGATTGCCGAACTCGCAGAACAGGACAGAAGCTTGCACGCACTCGGCGCGAAAGAGCAACACACGCTCGCCTCCATGACCGTCGGCCGCAGTTCCTGACAGATTATGTCTTCACTGCCGCTCGTCATCGTCAATCCCGCGTCGGCCGGTGGCGCGACGGGCGAGGCGTGGCCGGGTGTCGCCTCGGATTTGCGTCGCCACTTCGGCGCGTTCGCCTGTGCGTTCACCGAAAGGAGCGGCGATGCGACGGCCATCGCTCTGCGCGAAGCGCAAGCCGGACGCCGCTTCGTGATAGCCTGCGGCGGCGACGGCACAATCTCCGAAGTTGCCAACGGGCTTCTGCGCGCGGGCGTCGATGCGGAGTTCGGCATCCTTCCGAGCGGCACGGGCGGCGACTTCCGACGCACGCTCGACATTCCGCGTCGCGCGGCCGACGCGGCCGTCGTCTTGAGAGATGGGCGGACGCGTCTGATGGATGTCGGTCGCGTCCGTTTCGTCAACCATGCGGGCGATGAAGAGGAGCGTTTCTTTATCAACGTCGCGTCGTTTGGGATGGGCGGTGAGGTCGTCAGGCGCGTCAAAGAGGGCGCGCCGTCGTGGCTGCCCGCCGACGGCGCACGCCTGCTCGGAGGGCGTCTCTCTTTCGCTCTGGCGGCGCTGGAAACCACGCTCACTTTCGAGAAACCGACCATCCGTCTCAAACTCGACGGACGCGCCGAGACGCGCCTCGTCGTCGCCAATCTCTGCGTCGCCAACGCGCAGTACTTCGGCGGCGGCATGAAGGTTGCGCCCACGGCGCGCCTCGACGACCAACTGCTCGACGTGGTGGCTATCGGCGACATGAGCGCGCCGTCAATCCTCGCCAACTCCTACCGCGTCTACTTCGGTACGCACCTCGGCCTGCGCGACGTGCGCCACACACGCGCGCGGCGCATTGAGGCCGACGCGGCAAATGACGGCGACCTCATCACGCTCGAAATCGACGGCGAACTGGCCGGCCGCCTCCCCGCAGACTTCGAGATAATCCCGCGCGCACTGCGCGTGCGCTGCCCGCGCTAACGCCGCACGCAATTGCGAACCGCTCGCAAAAGGCACAAGTGAAGATGAAGGGGACGCTCCTTCTCATCTTCACTTGTGCCTTGTGCCTTTTGCTTTCGGCGGCGGCGTTAGCCGAAGGCCGTGTGGCCGAGGAAGTTCTGGCGGACGTAGGTGACGGTATCCTGAAGCGTCTCGGCCGGGTCGCGCGGCGCGAAGCCGAGTTCGCGCGCGGCCTTCGCAGAGTCGAGATACCAGAAGTAGTCGGCCATCTCGATTTCCGTCGGCTCGACGGGCGCGGCAAGTTTCCAGTGACGATAGAGCGCGCTCAGGCCACGCGCGCCCGTGACCGCGAGTTTCGAGGGCAGCTTGAGACGCGGCGCGGCGACTTTGGTGAGCCGTTCGAGACGGCCGAAGAATTTATCGAACGTCCAGTTGGCCGCGCCGAGCAGGTATCTCTCGCCGTGCTCGCCGCGTTGCATCGCCGCGCGAAAGGCAGAGGCTGCGTCGCGCACATCGACAAAACTGAGGCCGCCCTTCGGCACGGATGCAATCTTGCGACCGAGAAAGTCGAGCACCACTTTCGTCGAACTCAGTCGTTCGTCGCCGGGGCCGAGCAGCAGACTCGGATTGAGAATGACGAGACGGCGGTTCTTCCCCGAAAAGTGTTCGAGAGCGACGCGCTCCTGATAGACCTTGCTCGCGTAGTAAGGCCAGCGCGTGATGATGTCGAGAGGCTGCGGCCATTCCTCGTCGGGCGTGATGTCGGGGCTGTCCGTCACGGCAATCGTGCCGCTTGTCGAGGCCATGACGATTGAACGGACGCCCGCCTCGCTCGCCGCGTCGCACAGCAGACGCGTGCCGTCAACGTGCAGCGCGTACATCAGGTGCGCGTCGTCGGAGTCGCGCGAGACGCGTCCGGCCAGATGATAAATCTCTGTCACGCCGCTGACGGCGCGCGCCACGTCTTCCAGCGAGGTGATTGAACCGGCGACCGTCTCGACGCCGAGCTCTTCGAGCCACGCGGGCGCAGAGGTCGCCAACACACGCAGGTTCTTCGCGCCGTCGGCGACGAGTTGGCGGACGAGGTGCGAGCCGAGAAAACCCGTCCCGCCCGTGATGAGCGTGACGGAGGGCGCGCGTCTGGCGACCGAACTCCGTTTGGTTGCGGCCTTGTCGGTGGCCGGTTTAGTCTTCGCAGCCTTCTTGGCGGCCTTGGTCGGGGTGCGTTGCTTGGTCGTCTGCATCTTCGGATTCGGTTGATTAAACGCGGGCCGTATCGTTGACTTCGCGCGCGACGCGCTGTCCTGACTCTAAAGCGCCCTGCATCCACGAAGGGCGTTGAGAGGTATGCTCGCCCGCGAAATAGATTCTGCCTTCGGGGCGCATCGCGTGCTTGAGCTCTTCGTCGGAAGGATGCGCCCACGCTCCGCGCGCCCACTCATCTTCGACCCAACACTTCGAGATGCCCGCCTCGAAATTAGCGCGCGCGCCGGGGAAGACGCCTTCGAGCAACTCGACCGTCTGCGCCACACGCTCCTCTTCTCCGAGCGCCGTCAGGCGTTCCGAGATAGTGCCGCGCGGGTAGGTGGCGAGGATGCCGCGCGCGCCGCCTTGCGTCATCGTCGGCTGCCAGATTTCCAGAGGCGCATCCGTCACGCCGAAGCCGCTCAGGCGCTGCTCCGCCCAGAAACGCTTCTTCGTCTGAATCAACACCCGCGAGGCCACATCATAACTCAAATGCTCGACCACTTTCCGCTTCGCCTCAGAGAACTGCGGACTGACTTCGACCTTGCGCAGCAGCGTGAAGGGAATGGAGCAGACGAGATAATCGGCCGCGCGCGTCTCGCGCAGGCCGCCGCGCGCGAACGCGGCGCGCACGCCGCTTGCATCTTGCTCGATGCGCAGGACAGGTGCATCGAAGATGATTTTGTCGCGCAGACGTAGCTCGAAGGCTGCGGGCAGGAGGTCGTTGCCGCCCTTAATCTTGAAGACGTTGCGGCGGTCTTTGCCGAGCGCGATGTCGAAATACTTGCGCAGCAGTTTGTCGAACGCTTTCCAGTCAATCGTCTCACGCTTGCCGCGACGATAGTGGATGAAATCGGGCGGGTAGAACTCTTCGAGCGCGAGGCCGAAGTGGCGCGCGTAAGAGAGCGTCAATTCGTGGTCGGCGGGGATGCGCGCCGCGCCGCCTTCGGCATACTGTCCTTCGGAGAAAGGCGTGCGGACGGTGTAGACGCGCCCTCCCGTGCGCGTGCGCGCTTCGAGCACGGCCACGTCATGCCCTGCCTTCGTCAGTTCGTAGGCGGCCGAGAGACCGGCGAGACCCGCGCCGACGACGAGGATTTTACTCGACGCGCCCTTGCGTTCGAGCCGACCGATGCTGTACGCACAGGCGGACGGGAAGGAGACGGCGACGGCCGCCGCGAGTCCTTGCTTGATGAATGTGCGGCGGTCGAGGCGGTTCATGGAATTTCAGGGGCGGCGTCCTCGTCAGTCGCCGGTGGCCGCGAACTCGTCCTGCGACTTCTGCCCGCCGGATTCGTCCGCAGCGGCCGCGCGCCGCTCCGAACGCCAGCGACGCCGCAGAGATTTAGCGTCGAAGCTGTGCTTCGTGCGGTCGCGCAGGTTCTCGACTTCGTGCCGGACGAGCGCCGCAATCAGCCGGTAGGCTTCCGACTTCGGCATCCCCTTCGTCAACTCCTCCAGCTCTTCGACCGAGAGGAAGCGACCGACGCGCGCCTCTATGTCGCGGCTCTTCAAAACGTTCGAGCCTTTCGGCAGCGCCTCGTAAGTTCCATGCAGGTACATGGGCAGAATCCCCGTCCGCGTCGAGAGCGCGAGATAACCGATGATTGGTTTGAACTCGGCCATCTCACCCGTCACAGAGCGCGTGCCTTCCGGGAAGAGCAGCGCCGTGTAGCCGCGTTCGAGGAACGAGCGCGCGTGGCGCAGAGACTTACGCAGGGAACCGCTGCGCTCCATCGGGACAGTGTTCGTGAAGTTGTCCATGTAGGCGCGCTTGAACTTGTTATCGAAGAAATAGTCGGCCGCCGCCAGCGCCACCATGTCGCGCCCCTGTTCGCCGAGCGCCATCTTGACAAGCCCCATGTCGAGGTGCGAGGTGTGGTTGGCGGCGACGATGAAGTTGGTGTGGACGGGGATGTTCGTGCAGCCCTCGCACTTCATGTGCAGGAACTTCTCGTAGAAGAGACGCTGCAAGGCATCGAGTCCCTTGTTGCCGAGCGTGCGAACGACCGAAGGAATATGGATGTCGTCAGCCTCGCGCTGTTCTTCCTGCGCGCGCGCCTCTGCCGCACGTTTCTGCGCGGGCGAAGGCTTACGCGTGACGACGGCCGCCAACTCGCGCAGGGATTGAACCTCGGTGAGCGTCTCAGGCGAAGTCAGGACGCCGCCCGCCTGCTCGACGGCCGAAGCCAGTTCGACGTACATCAGACTGTCGAAGCCGAGGTCTGCAAGGCGCGTCTCGAAAGTTACCTGTGTGCGCGGGCGGTTCGAGACCGTCGCGACGATGTCTAAGAGCCACGCCGCATCATTCGCCTTCGCGTCCTCGCGCACTGCGGCGCGACCGACGTTACGCACGCTCTCTTCGAGGACGCGCATGGCTTCGACCACCTCGCGCCGTTTCACCTTGCGCGTCGCCGTGCGCGGCAACTCGCCATCCCAGAAGTGCAGCACCTTGACGCGCTTGTAGAACGGCAGCGCCGAAGAGACATCGCGGAAGTGTTCCTCTATCTTGCGCCGCACCTCCTCGCGCGTCAGCGCAATGTCGTGGTCGTAGTCTGCGACGACCAGACAGGCCACCTTCTCGCCGATTCCGTCCGGCAGCCCAACGACGCTCAACTCCTTGATGAAAGGCGAATCCGAGTAGAGCTCTTCAATCTCGTCCGGGTAGACGTTCTTGCCGTTCGTATCGACGATAATCTCCTTCGAGCGGCCGACCAGATAGAGGTTGCCTTCGTCGTCGAGACGGCCGAGGTCGCCCGTGTAGAGCCAGCGGTTAACGAGCGTCTGGCGCGTCGCCTCCTCGTTCTGATAGTAGCCGAGCATGACGTTTGCGCCGCGCGCAATCACTTCGCCGACGCCGTTCTCGTCCGGGTCGGCAATCTTCACTTCGACGCCGGGCAGAGCGCGCCCGACGCTCGTCGCGTTCAATCCGTTCTCCGGCCGCGTCACGGTCAGGACGGGCGAGGCTTCCGTCAGCCCGTAGCCTTCGAGGATGGTGAAGCCGAGTCCGTGCATGTCGCGCTTGACACGCTCGTTCAAGGCCGAGCCGCCGCTGATGAGATAGCGGATGCGGCCGCCCATCCCCAGATGAATCGGGCGGAACACTATCTGGCCGAAGTTGAAAGGCGTGCGCTCGCGCAGCCAGCCGTTGGCCTGAATGAGCAACTCGGCCGTGCGACTGACCCACGCGCCGTTCTCGTCCAGACGCGTCTTGATGCGACGATGCAAAAGCTCCCACAGCGCGGGCACGCCGACCATTCCTGTGACGTGGCCGTTCTTGATGGCGCGTGCCAGTTCCTCGCTCGTCAGTTCGGGCAGATAAGTAATCTGCGCGCCGCGACTCAAGGGCGTGAGAAAGCCGGTCGAGAACTCGAAGGTGTGGTGCAACGGCAGCACCGAAAGGACGCCGTCGCGCGTCGTCATGTCGAAGACCGACGAGAGCATCGAGACCATGTGCGTCAGGTTCTTGTGCGAGAGCATGACGCCTTTGGGCTGTCCCGTCGTGCCGGAAGTGAAGATGAGCGAGGCGAGCGAGTTGGGCGCGACCCGCGCGGGCAGCAGCGCCGTGCGCTCGTCCTCCGTCTGCTCGTCGGTGAGCGCGAAGACCTCGCCGTAGCGCCAGATTTGCGTCGCACCTAAGCCCGCCGCGTCGAGCTTCGACTCCAAATCAGCATGTTTCGCATCCATCTCCTCGCTCAGGACGAGTCCGGCCGCGCCGCTCGCGCGCACGAAGTTGACTATCTCGTCCGTCGAGCTTTCGGGGTCAACCGGCACGCACGTCGCGCCCGCCTTGAGCACGCCGAAGTAGCTCATGCCCCATTCGGGCGCGTTATGGCTGACGAGCACGACGCGGTCGCCGGGTCGGACGCCGCGCGAGGCGAGAAACGCCCCGGCGCGCGTCGCCAGTTCGTGCAAGTCCGCATAAGTGTATTGCTCCTTGACGCCGTCGCGTTCGATACGCATGGCGACGCGCGTCGAGAAACGTTTGGTCGAAGTCTCGAACAGTTCGAGCAGGTCGCGGTAGGTGTAGACGCGCTTGGGCTGCGCGCGTAAATCCTCTTCGAGCGTCGGGAAGACCCACTTCTTGAGACCGGGGAAGTGGATGTGCATCCAGTAGTCGTACCAATCGAAACGCTCAGGATGCCAGGGCAGCAACTCCTGCTCGTCCTTGCGCACCTGCGAGAAGAGGGAGCGGACGTTGTCTGCGCGGAAGATGTATGCGTTCTCGACCATGAAGGGGCGGAACATCTCGAAGGCTTCCTGCGTCTCGCTCGTGAACTTCTCGACGGCGGCGACCTTCTCCTTTGCGTGGTCGATGAACTCCGTGATGCGCCCGCCGCCCCAGCGTGGCCGCACGCTGTCGAGCAGGTCGTTGACCTTCTTCGCCGCCGCGTTGACCATCGGCGTCGAGGTCGAGTCGAAGCGCGAAGGCGTGACGGGTCGCGCCTCCATCCGCCCGGCAATCTCGTTGACGAGACGGAAGCCCGTCTCCTTCTCCTGAAAATGCTTGCGCTTGTACATGCCGAGCATGCCGACGATGCGCCGCATGTCGTTCGGATTGCTGTCGCCGGTGGCGGCCTGATAGACGAGGCGCGGCTCGCGCGCGCACGCCTCGGCGGCGACGGCCAGCATCACGGCCGCCACCGAGTCGACGGGCGTGATGTCGAGGATGAGCTTTTCGTTGACGGGTATCTGCGTTTGACCTTTGAGCGTGATGAAGATGAGCGGCGCGGTCGTCGTGAACCCTTCGTTCCAGCCGGGGAAGGGATAGCTGAGCGCCGATTCGACGATGCTCGGACGGACGATTGATTTGACGATGCCCGTCTCGGCCGCTACCAACTGCTCGCCGAGACTCTTGGTGTAGGTGTAGATGTTCGGCCAGCCCCACCACGTCGCGCGCTCGATGCCGAGTTCCGTCAGGCGCTCGCGCGTCCACACCTTGCGCTCGCGGGCGACGGCCAGACCCATCGCATCAAGGTCGTCCGGGTCGCGTCCCTCTTCGATGAGCCGCTTGCGCGCCAGTTCGCGGAAACGCGCGGCCTGCACGGCATCGCGTGCCTCGTCGCGGACGCGCACGGTGAGACGCTCGCAATCCTTTATCTCCTGCTCGACAGAGAACTCGACGCCCGGCAACTCGTCGCGGCGCGGAAAGTAACCGACGACGGGGTCGCTCTCCCAGATGGGGCCGGAGCGATTGCCCGCGACGAAGCAGGTCGAGACGTGGACGAGCGCGGGGCGGCGCATCCGCTTGGCGAAGGCAATGACGTTCTGCGTGCCTGTGACGTTCGTGCGCAGCGCACTTTCAAGCGTCGGGTTGAAGGTGACGTTACCGGCCGAGTTGATGACAACGTCGATGTCTGAGGCGATGGCCTGCGCCTGCGTATCCGTGAAACCGAGGTTGTCTTCGGCGATGTCGCCGCCGACGATGCGGACTTTGTCGCGGATGAAACCCTCGAAGGCGTCGCCGTAGCGTTCGCGCAAGGGGTCGAAGGGCGGCGCGGTGACGACGTTGTTCCAGAAGCGCGTCTCGGACTCTTCCTGCGAGCGCGCGCGGACGGTGACGTAGACGCGCCCGATGCCGGGGAAGCGATGAAGCAGCATCGAGAGCGTCACCTTGCCGAGAAAGCCGGTCGCGCCGATGATGAAGAGATTCCTGCCCTGATAGATTTCGGTCG
>DASZCR010000284.1:0-7367 GCA_035942915.1 Pyrinomonadaceae bacterium
CAACGAAGAACGCCGCCGCGATGGATGAAGAGAAGATTGCAATCTTCTCTTCATCCATCGCGGCGGCGTTCTTCGTTGGCGCTACAGTCTGCTTTATCTCTCCCAGAAGAACTTGGGGCGCGGACGCGCCTGCGGGTAGACCTCGTCCATGTTGCGCGTGTCGTAGAGGACGCCGCCAATCATGACGTGGCTGACGCTGTCGGAGTTGCGGATGTTCTCAAGGGGGTTTTTGTCCGTAATCATCAGGTCGGCCAGTTTGCCCGCCTCAATCGAGCCGAGGTCGCGGTCTAAACCGAGATACTGCGCGCCCGCCAGTGTGGCCGCGCGCAGCGCTTCGAGCGGCGTCATGCCGCCCTGTTGCAGCATCCAGAGTTCCCAGTGCGCGCCCAAGCCCTGAAGCTGTCCGTGCGCGCCGAGTTGGACGCGGCCTCCGGCGCCTAACACGTCCGTCACCGTCTTCGCCAACTCGAAATGATAAAAGTCGTCTTCCGGCACCATCAGGCGACGGCGCGCGCGCTCATCGACGATGCGGCGCGGCGTAAAGCGCAGCAGTTTCTCGTTCTCCCAGACGTTCGAGTGCTGATACCAATAGTTCTCACCCCAGATGCCGCCGTAGCCGACGATGAGCGTCGGCGTGTAGCCGGTCGCGCTGCGTGCGAGCAGTGTGACGGCATCTTTATAGAGCGGGGCGACCGGGATGGCGTGCTCGATGCCGGTGTGTCCGTCGAGCACCATCGACATGTTGAAGTAGTAGGTCGAGCCGCCTTCGGGGACGACCATCATGTCGAGGTCGCGCGCGGCGCGGATGATGAGTTGGCGCTGGTCGCGGCGCGGCTGGTTGTAGCTCTTGACGGAGAACGCGCCGACGGCCTTGAGGCGCGCGAGATGGCCGCGCGCATCCTCGTAGTTGTTGACGACGGCCTTCTCAGGATTCTCCGCACCGTAGAGAACCCAGCCGGTCGAGAAGATGCGCGGGCCGACCATCGTGCCTGCCTTGACCATCTCGCTCTGCGCGAAGACGGTCTGCGTGACGGCCGAAGGGTCGTGCGTCGTCGTCACGCCGTAGGCGAGGTTAGCCCAGTAAGGCCACTGCTTTTCGGGGATGATGTCGAGCGTGTCGTAGCTCATGTGCGCGTGCACGTCAATCAGACCGGGCGTGATGGTCTTGCCCGCAAGGTCGATGCGACGCGCGCCGGAAGGTATCGAGACGTTGCGACCGACGGCCTTGATGCGGTCGTCTTCGACGAGTATCGTGCCGCGCTCGATGACCTCGTCGCCCTTCATCGTGACGATGCGCGCGTTCGTCAGCGCGACCAGACCGCGAGGACGCGCCGTCTCAAACTCGAAGCCGATACGCGTCTCGCGCGGCGCGAGCGCGCGCTCGTCCTTCTGTAGCTGCTTGAGGATGTTGTCGAGCGTCTGCTCGTAGAAGTTTTCGCCGAGCGTCCACTGGACGCTCTTGCTGTCGGGCGACCATGTGAGCCAGTCGCCCGATTGCGCCGAGACGGTCTTGACGGGCACGGAGGCGTCCCCCGAACTGAGCCGGATGGTCTTGCCCGTCTTCGGGAACGGCGCGACGTAGAGCTTGTGCAGTTCCTTGAAAGCAATCCACTCGAAGTCCGGCGAGGGGATGATTTCGGAGGCGTAGTTGGCCTCGACGTGCCGCTTGTAGTCGTCGCCCGTGAGCTTGACGCTGGAAAGATAGGCGACGAAGGTCGAGGGCGCGGTCGGGGTGGCGGGCGTGCCGCCCGACTCGACGAAGTAGATGCGCTCGCCCGCCGGGTCGAAGGTCAGCGCGGGCATCCGCATGTTCGGGCCGCGACTCTGCAAGTCCATCACGTAGTTGTGACGCGTGCCGTCCCAGTAGTGAATCTCGAAGCTCGACTCGCTCGCCAGCGTCTCGTCGTGGAAGACGCTGCCGCGCCCCTTCAGGTAAGCGACCTTGCGGCCGTCGGGCGAAAAAGAGGGGTTGGCGAACTGTTCGGGCGTGTTCGTTATCTTGACCGGGTTCGAGCCGTCGGCGTTGGCGACCCAGACCGCGCCCTTCTCTGCGTCGCTCCATGTGACGTAGGTGATGCGCGTGCCGTCGGCGCTGAAGTTCGGCGCGTATTCGAGAAAGTTGCTGTTTAAGAGTCGCGCCGGTGCGGCGTCGCTCCGCTTGGCGTAGAGTTTGCCGAGCGCGCTGTAGAACACGGTCTCGCGGTTGCGTCGCGCCCAACGCAGCAGCCGCGCCGTGTCGCGCGCGGGCGCGACCTTCTGCGGAAACCTGACGGCCGTCGTCACCTTCTGCGAGACGCGCGCCGTAAAAGGTATCGGCGTGGCCGTGCGACGCTCCACGTCGAGGCGCACGAACTTGCCCTGTGCAGTGATGACGATTGACTTGCCGTCGGGCGTCCAGGCGTAACCGGGATAAGTGCCGAAGAGCGCCCACGTCTCCTGCTGGTCGCGCGTCAACCCGTCGTAGATAGACCACTCGCGCCCGCTCTCTATCTCGCGCAGGAAGAGGACGGTCTTTAAGCCGACGCGGCGGATGAAGGCGAGATGTTTGCCGTCGGGCGAGACCTGCGGGCGGATGCTTCCACCGGAGGAACGGACGAAGGTCGAGCGTCGCCCTTTCTGCAAGTCGTAGCGGTCAATCCAGTAGATGTTGTCGTAGACGTTCTTGTTATAGTCGAAGGCCGTGCTGGCGACGAAATAGACGAAGCGGCCTGCCGGGTCAACTTCCGGCTCGCCGATGTTGGCCGTCCAGTTCGGCTTCTCCGTAATCTGCACGCCCTTGCCGCCGCCGTTGACGTGATACATCCAGATTTCGCCCGCGCCGAGCGAGCGCGTATCGACGAAATGCTTGCGCGCGAAGAGATACTGACCGTCGGGCGACCAGACAGCGTTGTTGACGAGCCGGAGCGTCTCCTTCGTAATCTGCCGACGGTTCTTGCCGTCCGCATCCATCACCCAGATGTTTTCGCCGCCGTCGCGGTCGGAGGTGAAAGAGACGAGTTTGCCGTCGGGGCTGAAGCGCGGCTGCGTCTCCCATGACTGGCCGCCGGAGAGCAGTTCGGCGCGTCCGCCCTCAATCGGCATCCGGTAGATGTCGCCAAGCAGGTCGAAGACGATGGTGCGGCCGTCGGGCGACACGTCGCAACTCATCCACGTTCCCTCGTCGGTGTCGAATTCGACCATCGTCGAAGGGCCATGTTCGCCCTCGACGCTCCAAGGCTCGGCCTTCTTCGTCGCGGCGGCTTCGAGCGGCGGCGGCTCGCTCTTCTTCTGCGCGTCCTGCGTTTGCTGCGCGGGCGGCGCAGGCTCTTGCGCGGCGAGGACGCCTGCGCCCGGCATGAGCCAGAGAGTTAATAAACAGACCAGAAACTTTCGGAGCACAGTTTCACCTCTTAAGCTGTAGGAAATAGATTTTCGAGATTGTTCGGACGGGAGAGCGGACGTATTCGACGGCGCCGCCGCCGATTGCTGACTTTCCGACTTACTTCGCTTCCAGATTCTTCGTCATCTCGACCGTTGACTCCTCGAAGCCGAAGCGTTCGTACAACTGCCGCGCGCCCCAATTGCGCGCGAGGACGCCGATTTTCAAACTCCGCGCGCCCTCTGCAACGGCATACTCCTCGCACGCGCGCAGCAACTCGTAGCCGAGCCTGCGCCCCCTGAATGGTGGCAGCACGACGAGGTCTGAGACATAGGCGAACTCGCCCGGCGCGTTTATCAACTCGTCCTCCGGGACGTGCGCCCAGACGCAGGAGAAGCCGACTATCTGCCCGTCCGCTTCGGCGACGAAGACGCGGCCGCCCGTCTCGACGGCGCGCCGGTGCATGTATTCCAGATACTTCTCGCAGACGGCCTCGCCCGTTGCGCGGCGCGGTTCGACCGTGCGCTCGTGCTCCTGCAACACGATGAAGCAACGCTCGACCTGCGAGGCGTCCTCCGGCCTGTATTCCCTGATGCGAGCCATACGGGGCGAGCCATTTTAACACAAGCCGCCTGCGTCATCAGTCGTCGGCGTGATGGTCTGCGAAGCTGTGCGCCGGGCCGCAGACGAGGAGGAGCGTCATCGGCGCATCGCCCGTATTGGCGAGCGTGTGCGTCTGCCCGCGCGGGATAAGAACGGCGTCTCCGGCCGCGACCTCGCGCGTCTCTGCGCCGACCGTCATCAGCCCGCGCCCTCCGACGATGTAGTAAATCTCCTCCGTCTCCAGATGGTGATGCCGACCGACGCGCGCCCCCACCGGCAGCACCTCTTCGGCGAGGCTGCACCGCTCGACATCGGAAGTCGTGCGGTCTATCAACGGTCGAATCTCCGACCCGTGCGGCGTTCTGATGATATTAGCGTGATGACGATTGACGATGAGCATGGCGAGGCACGCGTCGGCGCGCGCTCCTTTCACGGGCGGTCTGCCTGATTGCTCATTTGATGTACGCGGCGCATCTGTCGGCTGTCAAGTGTCGGACGGCATGCGACAAACTAGCAGGCTCAGTCTCAGTCATGCTATTTTGATTTCGCGCTGAACGCACGCGCCCGTAGCTCAGTGGATAGAGCGCTTGCCTCCGGAGCAAGAGGCCGTAGGTTCGACTCCTACCGGGCGTATTTCACATCTCGGCTCAACTCCGATTTCTACTCTTCACCTCAAGTCTCTCTCGGCGTGGCATCGCGGTTGCACTCGTCTGTGGGGCGCGCGGTGCGCGTTCGATAAGCGTGCAATGGGTGCGCCCGCGTGCGGCAGAAAGCAGAACAGAGGGAGGAACGAGATGAACGTTTTCGAGCTTTTGAAACAGGACCATCAGAAGGTTTCCGGGCTCTTCCAGCGCATTGAAGCGGCGTCCGCGACGGGCGAGCGCCAGCAGCTATTCGTCCAACTTAAACAGGAGCTAGACCTGCACGCGCAGGTTGAAGAGACGATTCTCTACCCCGCGCTCAAGCAGGCCGAAGCGACTCGCAACATCACTCTCGAAGCTTACGAAGAGCATCAGGAGGTCAAAGACCTGCTCGCCGAAATCCAGCAGACACCGCCCGACGATGAGGAATGGACGACGCTCGTCATGGAGTTAAGGGAGAGCGTCGAGCATCACGTCGAAGAGGAAGAGGGCGAGATGTTCGCGCAGGCGCGCGACGTGCTGACCGAGCAGCAGATTGACGAAATCAGCCAGCGTATCGAAGCCGCCAAGCGGCAGGCGCAGGCCGCCGGGGCAAGCTGAAGCAGACCGGAAATCGAAGGCCGGGCAAAGGTGAAGACGCGCGGACGACTCATCCGCCGTCTTCACTTTTGCCTTTTTACTTTTGCCTGCCCGCCCGCGAGCGTTTGGCAAACGTTTGCCGTCCGACTTATCATCACAGCAACTCGATTTTAAATGAACAACCCTCAGGTTCATCGGTCAGAAATTTTAGCGGAGGATTCATGCGAAGATTCAAACTCTTCAGCTTTATACTGATAGGTCTGCTTACACTACAGCCCGCCGCCTTCGTCTGCGCGCAGCAAACGGCAGCGGGCGGCGCTGCGAACGCGAACGCGCCAAAGGCTGCGCCCGCTTTAAAACCCATCGTCCCGTCGTCGGCCGTGCGCAAGGCGGCCGAGCGCATCACCGAAAAGCAGTTGAAAGAGTATCTCTACTACATCGCGTCGGACGCGATGGAAGGGCGCGACACGCCCTCGCGCGGGCTTGACGAGACGGCGCGTTTCATCGCCGAGCATCTCACCAAAGCCAAGCTCAAACCGGCCGGTGACGAAGGCACTTACTTCCAGCGCATCTCTCTGCGCAGCACGCGCGTTGACCCGAACAAGACGACCGCGCGGATGGGCGAACAGGAGTTTCGTCTCGGCACAGACTTCCTTCCGGGCGGCCGACGCGGCGGCGAGGCCAGCGGCGCGCTCGTCTACGTCGGTCACGGTTGGATTGTCCGCTCGAAGAACATCGACTCCTATCGCGGCCTCGACGTGCGCGACAAACTGGTCGTCATCTCCGGCAACGGCATGGCTCTGCCCGCCGGGCTTACGAGAGAAGAGATTAATGCGCTGCCTGCGGGCGATTGGGAGAGTCCCATCAGTTACGCGCAGAAGAACGGCGCGGCCGGACTGTTGCTGATTCCGCAGAGGTTCGAGCGCGCGTGGCGCGCAGGCCGCCGTGCCATCGCCAACTCGGCCTACTCCGTCGAGAAACTCGAAGACGAGACGGCGCGCGCTTTGAATCAGACGGGCAGTATGCTCCCCGCCATCATCCCCTCGGCCGAGATGGTCGAGGCGTTGTTTGCGGGCGAGCAGACAACCGGCGCAGACATCATGCGAACGACTCTCGCAGGCAACCCCGTGCAGGGCTTCGCGCTGCGCGAAGACAAGCGCCTCAGTTTCAGCGTCTCGCTCAATTCTTCGACCGCGACGACACAGAACGTCGTCGCCGTGCTTGAAGGCTCCGACCCGGTTCTCAAGAACGAGTACGTCGCGCTCGGCGCGCACTACGACCACGTCGGCGTCGGCGTCGAGGTTGACGGCGACCGCATCTACAACGGCGCGGACGACGACGGCTCAGGCACGACCGCGCTGCTCGCGATGGCCGAAGCCCTGGCGCGCGGCACGCGCCCGAAGCGTTCCGTCCTCTTCGTCTGGCATTGCGGCGAGGAGAAGGGGCTGTGGGGCTCCGATTATTTCACGAACTACCCGACCGTCCCGCTCGAACAGGTCGTCGCGCAAATCAACATAGACATGATTGGCCGGAGCAAAAAACCCGGCGACACGAATCCGCGCAACCGTATGCTGACCGGCCCCAACGAGATTTACGTCGTCGGCTCGCGCGTCCTCAGCACGGAACTCGGCGACCTCAACGAACGACTCAATCGCGGCTATCTCAATCTCGACTTCAACTACCACTACGACCGCCCGAACGACCCGGAAGCGTTGTGGACGCGCAGCGACCACTTCAACTACGCGCGCAAGGGCGTGCCCATCGTCTTCTTCTTCAACGGCGTCCACGAGGACTACCACCGCCCCTCGGACACCCCCGACAAGATTGACTACCAGAAACTGCTCAACGTCACGCGCACCATCTTCGTCCTCGCGACGGAGGTCGCCAACGCGCCCAAACGTCCCTTCGTCGATAAGCAATTGCCCCCCGGCATGAGCACACGAGACAACAGGTAGCGCCGACGCACTACATTCTTGCAAGGAGGCCGCTTCCAGCGCCGTTTCTTGACACGACGAAACTGGAACGTATAATTCTTCCTGCTTCTCACGGGCCGGTAGCTCAGTTGGTAGAGCAGCTGACTCTTAATCAGCGGGTCACTGGTTCGAGCCCAGTCCGGCTCATATTTAGAATGAATAACTTACGGGCATCCCGCGGGATGCCCGTCTTTTTTTTGTGTGCCTATAGTG
>DASZCR010000285.1:0-2354 GCA_035942915.1 Pyrinomonadaceae bacterium
TATCGCTTCTGCCCCGACCATTTTGTGTGCGCGTGTGAATCTTGGTAACGGCTCTTAGTACTTGACGACGATTTTGCCGAAGTGTGCGCCGCTCTCCATGTGTCGCAGCGCGTCGGCCGCTTGCTCGAAGGCGAATGTCCTATCAATCAACGGCCTCATTTTGTTGGCGACGATGGCGCGATTCATCTCCTCGAACGTGGCGCGCGAACCGACGTAGACGCCCTGCAAGCGGATGCTTCTCATCAGAAGACTCGCGGGGTTGAAGTCGCCGCCGCTCGTCAGCACGCCGATGAGCGCGATGTGTCCGCCGACGCGCACAGAGTTCAGAGACTTCGTGAGCGTGCCCGCGCCGCCGACTTCGACGACGTGGTCAACGCCGGTCTTCGCCGTCAGACGCAGCACCTCTCTGTCCCAGTCCGGCCGCTCTCTGTAGTTAATCGTCTCGTCTGCGCCGAGCGCACGCGCACGCGCCAGTTTCTCGTCGCTGCTCGAAGTGGCGATGACGCGCGCGCCGTGCATCTTGGCGAACTGGATGGCGAAGACCGAGACGCCGCCTGTGCCGAGCGTCAGGACGGTCTCGCCCGCTTTGATGTTTCCTGAGTTGACGAGCGCGTGCCAGGCGGTGACGGCCGCGCACGGCAGCGTCGCCGCCTCTTCGAAAGAGAGATGCGCGGGTATCTCCACCAAACTCTGTTCGTCGAACGCGCCGTAATCGCGCAAGACCCCGTCGCGCTCTCCCGCGCCGAGCGCCGTGCGATTCTTTTGCAGCGTCGGGCGGCCTTCAATCCACTCCTGCGTGAAGATGGGGCAGACGCGGTCGCCCACCTTCCAGCGCGTCACTTCGCTGCCGACTGAGACGACTTCTCCCGCGCCGTCCGAGAAGGGCACGGCGGGCAGACGCGCACGCGGGTTATAAGTGCCTTTGACGAACATCAAATCGCGGTAGTTCAAAGATGCCGCGCGGAATCTGACGACGACCTCTTGCGCCCCTGCGCGCGGTTCTTCGCGCTCGACGCGTGCGAGATGTTCGATGCCGAACTGCTGTACCTCATAAACCCTCACGTCTCTCAATCCCCCTTCAAAGGTGCGCGCGGCGGGTGCGCGTCTCTAGAGACCGGCCATGCGACGTTCGGCCGCGTCGAGTTTCGGCAGATTGTTCTCCGGGCGGTCGAGGTAGAAGTAGGCGCAACTCGACCAATCGTCGGAACGCTCGAACTTGCCATCCTCCCGCAGGTCTTTCTCGACGAGGCCGGGGCCTGCGCGATAGAGCTTTTTACCCTCGCGGACAAGCCCGCCGCGACTATGGTCTGCGAGGTATCCAATCTGCTGCATCGTGACGCGCACGTCCCTGTGAAAGTAGACGGGGTCTGGGACGTGATAACGATAGAAGCACCAGCGCATCCGCCCCTCGTCGGCGACCGGACTGCCCTGATAGAGGTTGGCGTAGCGTCCCTGTCCCCACGCCGTCCCGATGTAGTCCTCCGTGCCCGTGCCGACGATGGTCGGAAAGCGCGTGTCGCCGTCGAGGTAGATTTTTATCTCGCCCTCGCCCCACCACGTATTGAAGTATTCACGCTGGTTGACGATGACGCCGATGTTTGTGCCGAGGTAACGGCCGCGCCCGTTGACGCGTGGCAGGATTTCGTAATCCTGTTGGAGACGCGTCGGGTTCTCGCGCCGCCAGTGGGCATGGAAGTAGAGCATGTTGGCCGGATGACGGTCGCCGAGCGTGTAGTCGATGTCGTAGAAGAGTTCAGGCAAGTCGCGGCCGCTCTCGTTCGTCATCACGATACGCATCCCGGTCTTGAACGGCATCGGGACGACGCAGTTGAAACTCCTGCCTTCCGGATTCGAGAAGAGCGCCGACTCGAAGGTCGCCATCAGGCCGAGGCCGACGCCGAAGAAGTCTCCGAGAGGCGCGCTGACGGCCGGGCTGCGCGCGCCGTCCCAGTACATGTCGAGGCGCAGGCCGCGCAGCATTTGCGGGCTGCGGTCAGGGATGGTCATCCAGATGCGACGGACGACGCCCGGCGTGTTGCGCGCTTCGGCCAGAACGGCGCTCGCGCCTGCTTTGATAGCGATGGTCGGCGCGCCCTTGCGCCCGCCCATCGCCTGCCCGCCACGCCCGCGCTCGCCCGTCGGATTCTCCGGGCTTGCCCAACGCGTCTCGACGCCTTCCGGCATCTCGTAGAGCGCCTGCGCGCGCACGCTCGACGCGGCGGCGATGCAGAGCGCCGCCAGCAAGAGACAACTCAGTTTCACTCTGAACGTCATGGGCTTCACTCCCTCGCTTCTTCCCTCTTTGCGGCTCCTGCGTCTCCGGCGCGAAACTGTGTTCTTCCGTGACCGGAGAG
>DASZCR010000286.1:0-4093 GCA_035942915.1 Pyrinomonadaceae bacterium
GGCTTCGACGTGGTGGCCGTCAGCGAGTACGCCGCGCTCGAACAGACGCGCGAGTTCTTCGGCGAGGAAGGCGCTCCTTATCAGGTGGTCGTCGAATCGGAGGAGGGCGCAGCGCGCGACAAGACGACGCACTACGCCTACCGTCAGGCCATCGGCGACTCGCGCCGCTGGGGTTCGCCCTTCAACGTCTTCCTCGAACCGGCGCGGCTCAACAGAGAGGGCGACGTACTCGTCGAGAAGACCTTCGTCGTCGGCGGCGAACTCATCGAAGAGGACGCCGAGCGTTTCATACGCGAGCGGCTCGGCCTGCCCGCGCAGAACACCGCCAAAGTCTCTACGGCCAAACCCTAAAAGCTCAACCCCCTTCTTTCTTTGCGCCTGCTGCTTTCCTCACGTGAAACTTCTTCTTCTCAAGAGAGAAAGTTTCGCGCGAGGAGAGCAGCAGGCGCAGAGATTTTAAGAAGGAAGTTTGCGGCTTCTGGCGCGCGGCTCGCGGCTGCTGTTATCATGCTCTGCTCTGCCGCAATCGAATCTCCCCTCTCAGACCTAAGCACGCATGAAACTCCGTCTTCTCTATCACGGCCACTGCTTCGACGGCGTCGCCTCGGCCGCCTTCTTCACACGCTTTTACCGCGAACGCATCCGGCCTGAGGCGCGCGTCGAGTACGGTTCGCTGCTGCACCGCGCCGGTTCGCTCTTTGACGATGAGATGTTCGACGGCGACGAGAACGCCATTGTCGATTTCAAGTATTCGCCGTCCGAGCGTCTGACGTGGTGGTTCGACCATCATCAATCGGCCTTCCTCACGCCGGAGGACGAAGCGCACTTTCGCGCCGACACCTCCGGCCGGAAGTTCTGGAATCCCGACAGCAAGTCCTGCACGGAGTTCATCGCCGAAGTCGCGCGCGAGCGTTTCTCCTTCCGCGACGCGTCGCTCGACCCGCTCGTCCACTGGGCGCACATCATCGACGGCGCGTTTTATGAATCGCCCGCGCAGGTCGTCGAACTCAAGGAGCCTGCGCTGCAACTGATGCAGGTTATCGAAAGCGTCCCGGACGACGACTTCATCGAGTGGATTATCAGAGAGCTAACGACGCGCACGCTCGAAGAGGTGGCGCACGACGAGGAGGTGCAGCGGCGCTTCCGTCCCATCCACGACGAACATCTCCGCACGCTTGAAACCATCCGCCGCAAAATCTCCTACGCGCGCGGCGTCGTCCGCTTCGACCTCGCCGACGAGCAGCTCGAAGGCTTCAACAAGTTCATTCCCTACTACCTGCACCCGGAGACGACCTACTCGGTCGCCGTCACGCGCGGCGCACGACGCACGAAAATCTCTGTCGGCTCGAACCCCTTCAGCCCGCGCCCGCGCAGACACAACATCGCCACCATCTGCGAACGCTACGGAGGCGGCGGCCACGCCGTCGTCGGCGCGGTCTCGTTCGCGCCCGACGAGGTCGAGCGTGCGCGCGAGGCGGCGCGCGAAATCGTCTCGGAGTTGGAAGAAGGGTTCGTCGAGTAGGAGCGTCGAAGAATGGTTTCGGAGACTGAAGACTTCAGACTCAATTGTCGTCCAAGTCCTGAACCGCACCGCCGTCGCCGCAGGCTGCGTCCATGATGACGGTGAGGCGCGTTTTAGACTCGCGGCGCACGTCCACCCTGTAGAGCAGCGTGCACCTGTCGGGCGGCCACGTAAATTTGAGCAGATACCTTCCCGGCCTGAGACCCGTCAACTCGAAGCCTCCGTGCCTGTCTAACTTCGTGGCGGCCACGCGCCGCCACTTGTCGTACGTCAGCAACTCGACAGGAAACAGGTGGCGGTTCGGCGGCGTGTTGTTCGTGAAATAGACCTTGCCGGCGAGCGTCCGCGACGCCTGTCTGCCGGCCTGCCCGCTCGCCAACGCCGGCCACGCCAGAAGTGCGATTAAGAGGACGAGTCTGCTCATACGCGAGTCGGTCGTCTTAACGCGCCATCAACGCTTCAATCTCCTCAGGCTGCTTCGGAACTTTGTGCGTCAGGACGCGGCTGCCGTCTTCCGTAATCAGAACGTCGTCTTCGATGCGAACGCCCAAGCCGCGATACTTCTCCGGCGCGTTCTCGGCGCTCTCGGCGACGTAGAGACCCGGCTCGACCGTAATCACCATGCCCGGCTCAAGCGGGCGCGGCTCGCCTTCGCGGTAGTAGCGCCCAACGTCGTGCACGTCGAGGCCGAGAAAGTGGCCGAGTCCGTGCATGTAAAATTGCTTGTACTTCTCCTCTTCGATGAGCTTGGCAGGCTCGCCTTCGAGAAGCCCAAGACGCACCATCCCTTCGGTCAACATCTCGACCGAATGCTGTTTCAACTCGTCCATCGTCACGCCGGGACGCGCGCGCTCGATGCAAGACTCCTGCGTGCGCAGAACGAGGTCGTAGATGTCGCGCTGCGCCTCCGTGAAGCGGCCGTTGATGGGGAAAGTGCGCGTGATGTCTGAGGCGTAGCCCTCGTACTCTGCGCCTGCGTCGATGAGCAGGAGGTCTCCGTCGCGCAGTGTCGCGTCGTTGTTGATGTAGTGGAGGATGGTCGCGTTTGCGCCCGCGCCGACGATGGACGAGTAGGCCGGTGCGGACGCGCCGTTGCGCCGGAAGATGAATTCGATGAGAGCTTCTATCTCATACTCGCGCATGCCGGGGCGCGAGGCGCGCATCGCCTCGACGTGCGCCTCGGCGGCAATGTCTGCGGCGCGCTGCATGAGAGCCACTTCGTCCGCGCTCTTGATAAGACGCATCTCGTGGAGGATAGCGCCGGGGTCTGTGATGACCTGCGGCGCGCTCATCCCCTTGCGTCCCATCATCCGCATCCGCGCCAGTTCACGCACGAGCATGTCGTCGATGTCCGGGTTGCCGTTCCCGATGCGGTAATAGAGATTGCGCGCGCCGTTGACCAACTCGGCCAGTTTGTCGCGAAACTCCGAGATGGGAAAGGCCGCGTCCGCGCCGTACTGCGTGCGCGCGCCCTCGACGCCCGCCCTCCGTCCGTCCCAGATTTCGCGCTCCGGGTCGCGCGGCCTGACAAAGAGCGTGTAGCGCGCCTCTTCGCGGCCGGGCGCGATGACGGCGACGGCCTCCGGCTCGTTGAAGCCCGTGAGATAGAGGAAGTCCGAATCCTGACGGTAGCGATACTCTGTGTCGTTTGAGCGGGTCGCGCCGCGCGCGCTTGGAATGATGGCGACGGAGCCTGGCTCCATGCGCCGCATGAATTCCGCAAGTTGCGGTCTCGTCATGAAAGAATCTCTCCTCGTCGGTGAACATCCGCCCGCGCCTTCCGGCGGCAAGCTTCATTGTAACTGAGAGACTGAGAGAGGCGGAAACGCGCACGAGCCTTGAAGAACAACCTCGCATCTTCGCGTCCGTGCGCGAGAATTTTTCTTCACTCAGTCAGAAGAAGTTTCATCTCAGGAGACGAGATGCGCCGGGCAGGGCTTTCAACCGTGCGTCGTTCGCGCGATAATCTCGACAGTCAACGAGGCGAGAAAACAATGGCGACACGAATCTCCGAAAGCAACCACGCATCTCTCCACACGTCGAAGTCCGATGATGCGCCGACGACGGTCGCGCGCGAGGAGATTGTTTCCACAGACCCGGCGACGGGCGAGGAGTTGGGACGCGTCGCCGTCTGCACGCCCGCAGAGGTTTCGCGCGCCGTCGCACGCGCACGCGCCGCGCAGCAGAATTGGGCGGCGCTCTCGTTTCGTGAGCGTGGTCGCATCGTGCTCGCCGCGCGCTCGCTCGTGCTTGCCGAGATGGACGAGATAGCGAATCTCATCTCGCGCGAATCGGGCAAGCCTGCTGCCGAGGCCATCTCGATGGAGATTGTGCCGACGCTCGACCTCATGCAGTTCTTCGCGCGACGCACGGCGCGCCTGCTCAAGCGCGAGCGCGTCCCTGTCGGTCTCTACGAGTTGATGGGGCGCACTTCTCACATCGAATACCGGCCGGTCGGCGTCGTCGGCATCATCTCGCCCTGGAACTTCCCGTGGGCGATTCCGCTCGGCGAAGTCGTGATGGCCTTGATGGCCGGTAACGGTGTCGTCCTCAAACCGAGCGAGTTGACGC
>DASZCR010000287.1:0-6703 GCA_035942915.1 Pyrinomonadaceae bacterium
GCCTCACGCATACGCGCACACGAACGCCTAAGAGAGCGTGTCAGCGCATGCGTCCCTCTCTGGTCTAAAGCCTGCACGACGAAGCATGAAGACTATTTTCATGCTTCGTCGTGCAGGCTTCTTTTGTAGATGTCGGGTCTACATAAACGGTGTTATCGGACTCGCGGGGGAGGTGTCGATGGTGTTGCGCTTAGGCGCTGACGAGTCCCTTCTTGATGTTGCGCTGCCACGCCTCGTAGTTCCTGACGCGGCGCTTGGCCTGTTTGCGTGTGAGGTTCAAACGTCGAGCGACGTACTCGATTCTTTCCGTGCGATCCTTCTTGTTGTCGTAAGGGTCGCCGGGTGCTTCCAGATAAAGCCTGTAGGCGCGCACCCACTCGTCTTTAGTTTCAGTCGTCGCCTGCTTGCCACGCAGTTCCGGCATGCTGATGTTCACCTCTGATGATGGATAGGAATTGAATTGATGGAGATTACGAACGCCGCTACATTGTCGCCATTCGCAACGTCTCCGTTGGAAGTTTGCGGACATGCCCCTTCAGGCATAATGAATCAAACCGTAGGGCTTCGGCAACCCATTCGGATGCGCCTGATTCTCATGAAAGACTTGCTCTTCATCTTTACGTCTTCAGCTTGTCCCAGTTCTCGAAGCGCCAGAGCGTGAGGTGTGCATTGAGGCTCGGCCCGAAATCCGGCGTCTCGCCTTTCGCGGCGGCCGCCTTCCAGATGTCCAACTTGCCGTTATGCATCAACCAGAACTTGGCGCAGAGGTTTAAATATTCAATGACCGTCTCCTTCTCGCCCTTCGACAACAGTTCTTTGGCGAGCATCATGTTGGGGCCGAAGCTGTTCAACTGCGGCGAGCCGGGCGTCTTGCCCGCTTCGAGCAGAAGGCGTCGTGCTTCGGCCACGTCTCCGGCATCGAGCGCGAGTTGGCCGAGGACGATATTTCCGATATGGACGGCGTTGCCGTAATTCCAATTGTTCCTCATCGAAGCTGCCTGCTCTAAAAGCGACAGGGCGTAAGTCTTCGCCTTCTCTTTCTCGTCTGCGGCGAGAGCCGTCGGCACAATCTTGTTCGTCAGATAAAATTTTTGGCTCGCATCGGTCGCAGCCTTCAACAGTTGTTCATACCTGCTCAGGGCTTCGGCGGCCGTCAACTGGCTTGCGGCGGCAGGGGCGGCAGCGGCATGGTGCGGCGTCTGCTGCGCCGCAGTCACGGCGTTGACAGCCAACGCGAAACAGAACACGAGACCGACTCTCTTTAACCCCTCAACGGTTCTTCTCATTATCCGGCTCCTTACTTCCTTCAAGATACTGTCTGTGTAAAGCACAGTGAAACCACGCGCCAGACCTGAATAAGTTCCCCGCCATTTTCGGAGCGCGGCGGCACACGCGCGAGGAACGTCCCGTGCTACTCCAGAGAAGTAGGAACGCTCAGTCCGGCGCGTTGCCAGAACCGTGTCAGGGATAACGAAGGCTTTGGAGAGGAAAAGCCCGTGCGGCGACCCGTCACGTGCCTGTAGCGTGCGGCCGTGTGACGGGGTCGCGTGTGAGGAGAGCGCGTCTAGTGCGGACGCTGGCGACGCGCTTCGAGTTCGTGTGAGGCAGGGCGTTTAGAGCGCGCCCTGCTCGTAGGAGGCCGACGTGGTTTCGATAACGGCGTCCACGTCGAGCATTGACCATGCCTCCTGCTGCGTCCTGAGATAATCTCTGTAAGCTTCGAGGCTTCTGCGCTGCGCGGCGCGCTGAGAGTTCTGCGCGACTTCGCAGTAGCGATTGTAGGCCTGCTGGCAGCGTTGCTGCGCCTCTTCGTGGAACGCCTGCATGGTGTCCATATAGCTCTGTGAGATTTCGGCGGCGCGCTGGTAACCGCCTTCCTGCATTGAGGCTTCCGTCGCGGACGTGACGTAGTTGCGGTACGCTTCTTCGAGACGCTGGCGTATCTCTTCGTTGATGGCCTGCATCTCCGCGAGGTATGAACGGTAGTTCTCCTCGAAGAGTCTCTGGCTCTCAGCCATCATCTCCTGTTGAGCGCGTCCGTAGTTGACGTTGGCCTCCCAGAAACGCATCTGAGCATCTTCATAGCTCAGTTTCTGAGCGGGCGTCGAGTCCGTCTCCTGATAGTCGGAAGCATCAGACCGTTCGTCGTAATTACTCATACGACCTCCTCGGGTGAAACACCCAATCGTCTGAAAAGTGCGCACTATATATCACCATTCACCTCAACAAGCAACGGCCTTCGTTTCGCCGCCGCCTGTGCGTCGCGAACGCGCCGGGAAACTTTGAATTGACATTTCAGACCTTCAAGATTATTGTTCTCGCCCCAAGCTCATAAATCGAACCGGCCGGGAAACCTGACGACAGTTTTTCACCTCAACGTACTCTTGAAAACTTAAACCTCATCGGGTGGGCGACTTAATTTCACACCGGCTTTTGAAACGGGCCTTCGGCATAAATTAACGGCGCTTCGTCGCGCAAACGCGCCCGCGCTAACACTCACATCACGCCACAGGCTTCAACCATGCCGCCGCCAGGGGGTTCGTTTATGGTGAAGGACTCAGCGAAGGAGGAGTTGAGGGAACTCTTTTCCCATTCTCCTGTGCTCACCCCGCTGCAAAAAGAGGTACAGAGCCGCGTGCTCGGCGGCCTCAACGAACTGCTCTGCACCAAGACCGTCAAAGCTCCGACCTGCGACGAAAGCCTCAAGGCGAAGTTTCGCCTCAACGGCGGCAACGGCCAATCCGTTCCCACTCTCAGCTACATCGAGCAACTGTTGTGCGAGGTCGTGCAGAACTCTATCAACATGTCTTCGCCTCGCTGCATGGGTCACATGACGGGGCCGCTGCCGAGTTTCGTCCGCCCGCTCGGCGAATTGGTCGTGCTGCTCAATCAGAACATGGTGAAGACAGAAGCCTCGCGCGCCTTCACGATGCTCGAACGTCAGACCATCGCCGCCATCCATCGCCTGATATACAACTTCTCCGAAGAGTTCTACGCGCGACACGTCCAGAGTGAGGCGAGCAATTTAGGCATCATGACCTCCGGCGGCACGCTCGCCAACATCACTGCGCTCTGGATTGCGCGCAACTCTCTGCTCGGCGCGACCGAAGGCTTCGCGGGCGTCGAGGAAGCGGGGATGGCGGACGCGCTCGCGCATCACGGCCATCAGGGCGCGGTCGTGCTCGCCTCGCGCCTGACGCATTACTCGATGAAGAAGGCCGTCTGCCTGCTCGGCATGGGCGCGCGCAGCCTGATTGAGATTCCGACCGACCGGCGCAACCGGATGGACATCTCCGAGTTGCGTCGCGCGCTCGCCGAGTGCCGCGCGCGCGGGCAACTCGTCGTCGCCGTCGTCGCCGCCGCAGGCACGACCGACTGCGGCAGCATCGACCCGCTCACGGAAGTTGCAGACATCGCGCAGGAGCATGAGATTCATTTTCACGTGGATGCGGCGTGGGGCGCGCCGCTGCTCTTTTCGCGCCGCCATCAACATGCACTCTCCGGCATCGAGCGCGCCGACTCCGTCACCGTCGACGGTCACAAGCAGATGTATCTGCCGCTCGGCAGCAGCCTGCTCCTGCTCCGCTCGCCGCAGGCCGCGCACGTCATCGAGAAGCACGCTCAATACATCTTGCGTGAAGACTCCGCCGACCTCGGCAAGTGTTCGCTCGAAGGTTCGCGCGGCGCGGGCGCTTTGTTCCTCCACGCGGCGCTTCACATCATCGGGCAGCGCGGCTACGAACTGCTCGTTGACGAGAACATCCACAAGGCGCAGACACTGGCCGGACACATCCGCCGCCGGCCTGAGTTTGAACTGCTCGCAGAGCCGGAGACGAACATCATTCTCTATCGTTACGTGCCGCCCGCGCTGCGCGAGAAACGTGTGTGCGGCCGTCTGTCCGAAGAAGACAACGCGCAGATTAGTAACCTCAACGAGCGGCTTCAACGCGAGCAGTACGAAGCGGGACGCACGTTCGTCTCGCGCACCACCTTCGTTAACTCCGCCTGCTACAACGGGACGCCGCTGACCGCTTTGCGCGCCGTCGTCCATAACCCGCTCGCCGAAGAGGAGGACTTACTCAGCGTACTGGAAGACCAGAGTAGAATCGCCGCCCAACTCGTCTAGCGGCCGGACGGCACGTCGCAGAACAGGCCACCCGCCATGACCACCGAAGCATACGTCTTTCCCCTCTCGTTCGCGCAGCAGCGTCTGTGGTTCCTCGACCAGCTCGTGCCGCAGAACCCTTTCTACAACCTCTCGGCCGCCGTTCCGCTCAACTTCTACGTCAACACTGCCGTCCTAGAGCGCAGCCTCAACGAGATTGTGCGTCGTCACGAGGCGCTGCGCACGACATTTACGACGCTCACCGACGGGCAGCCCGCGCAGGTCATCGCCGCCTCTCTGCGTATCCCGCTGACGGTGCGTGACCTGACGCGGCTTCCGCTATCGGAGCGCAAGCCGACGGCCGCGCGCCTCGCCTCCGAAGAAGCGCAGCAGCCCTTCGACCTCAAGCGCGGCCCACTCGTGCGAACAACGCTGCTGCGTCTCGGACTGACCGAAAACGTCCTGCTGTTGACGATGCATCACATCGTCAGCGACGGCTGGTCGCTTGAGCTCTTCTTCGGAGAGTTAAAACGTCTCTACGGCGCGTACATCATGGGGCGGCCGTCGCCGCTGGCGGAGTTGCCGATACAGTACGCAGACTTTGCCGTCTGGCAGAGAGACTGGCTCAAGGGCGAGGCGCTGGCTGCCCAACTCGACTACTGGCGTCGTCAACTCGCCGACCTCCCCGCTCTCCTTCTCCCTACTGACCGCACGCGTGCGCCCGTCCAAACCTTTCGCGGCGCAACCTATCAGTTCTCCATCCCCTCGAAGGTCGCAGACGGCGTGCGCGCCCTGTGCCGACGACAAGGCGTCACCTCCTTCATGCTGCTGCTGGCGGCCTTCAAGGCGCTGCTCTATCGCTACACGGGGCAGGAAGATATTGTCGTCGGCGCGCCGATTGCCAACCGCAACCGCGCCGAGATTGAGAATCTCATCGGCTTCTTCGCCAACACGCTCGCCCTGCGCACGGACATCTCCGGCGACCCCAGTTTTATCGAACTGCTCGGCCGCGTCCGCGATACCGCGCTCGGCGCATACGCGCATCAGGATGTCCCCTTCGAGATGCTCGTCGAAGAGTTGCAGCCGGAGCGCGACCTGAGCCGCAATCCTCTCTTTCAGGTCGCATTTCAGACCTTCAACACTTCGCCGACCAACGGCGCAGGACGCGCCGCGACCGACTCTCACCCGCTCGACTTTCAGAAAGGCACTTCAATCTTCGACCTCCTCTTGAAGTTGGCCGAAGCGCCGCGCGGCCTCAACGCCGAGTTTGAATACAGCACAGACCTTTTTGACGAAGCTACGGTCGCACGCATGGCGCGCCACTTCCGCACGTTGCTCGAAAACATCCTCGCACATCCTGAACGCCCGCTCTCCATGCTCCCGCTGCTCACGGCCGAAGAGGAGCGACAACTGCTCTCTGAATGGAACTCTGCCGCCACGACTGAAGACGAGGAGCGTTGCTTTCATCAACTCTTCGAGGCGCACGCCGAACGCACGCCCGACGCGACGGCCGTCGTCTTCGGCACAGAGCGTCTCACCTACTCCGAGTTGAATCGACGCGCCAACAAGGTCGCCCACCACCTGCGCCGTCTCGGCGTCAAGCCGGATACGCTGGTCGGCCTCTGCGTCGAGCGTTCCATCGAATTGCTGACCGGACTGCTCGGCGTGCTCAAAGCGGGCGGCGCATACCTGCCGCTCGACCCTGCTTACCCGCCCGACCGCCTCGCCTTCATGCTCGAAGATGCGCGCGTCCGCGTGCTGCTGACGCAGGAGCGACTCCGCGAACTTCTGCCCGCACACGACGCACGCGTGCTCTGTCTCGACGCTGACTGGCCGACGTTTGAAGACGAGTGCGAACTCAATCCTCCGCCGAGCGCCCTTCCAGATAATCTCGCTTACGTCATCTACACGTCCGGTTCGACGGGGCTGCCGAAGGGCGTGATGCTGGCGCACAGAGGATTGTGCAACGTCTCCGCCGCGCAGATAGCGGCCTTCGGTCTGTGTCCCGATGACCGCATCCTACAGTTCGCGTCTCTGAGTTTCGACGCTTCAATCTTCGAGATTGCGATGGCTCTGGGCGCGGGCGCGACGCTCTGCATGGCGTCGCGCGACTCGCTGCTGCCGGGCGATTCCCTGCTCGACCTGCTCGCAGCGGAAGCCGTTACGACCGTGACGCTGCCGCCCTCTGCGCTGGCGGCTCTCCCCTTCGCCGAATTGCCTGCGCTGCGCACCATCACGGTCGCGGGCGAAGCCTGCGCGGCCGACCTCGTTGACCGTTGGGCTATTGGCCGACGCTTCTTCAATCTCTACGGCCCCACCGAGACGACCATCTGGTCAACCGTCGCCGAATGTGCGCCCGGCAACGGCAAGCCGCCCATCGGTCAACCCATCCCGAACACGGATGTCTACGTGCTGGACGAGGGAGGAGGAGTCGTTCCCTTAGGAGTCGCCGGACACCTCCACGTCGGCGGTCGCGGCCTCGCACGCGGCTATCTCCATCGTCCACACCTGACCGCCGAACGCTTCCGTCCACATCCTTTCTCCCGCACTCCGGGCGAGAGATTGTACAGAACAGGAGATGTGGTGAGATGGCGCAGT
>DASZCR010000288.1:0-2626 GCA_035942915.1 Pyrinomonadaceae bacterium
GTTGGGGCGAGTCCATTGAAGGGTCACTTGACGCGCGTCGCGGAGACCGCCGCCCCGCCCGCCGAGATTTCTACGCGCTCCGGCAACGCCGCTCCTGCGCCGGCTTGAAAGGCGAGCGTCGTCGCGCGTGAAAGCGTGAAGTTCCACGTAGAGAACTTGTCTGTGCCGACCGGAGCCAGTCGGTAGGAGCGGGGCAGCGTTCCTGTGGCCGAGTTGCTGACGAAGAGCTTGCCGTCGCGCCCGACCAAGCCCCGGACGGGGCGCGAGGCGCGGTCGAAGTAGATAACCGCGTAGAGCGTCAGCGCGCCGTCGCGCTCGGTCGCCCCGACCACCTCGACCCCGCGATACTCGCCGAACTGCTTTCTCATCTCGCCAAACCATTCCTTCCAGAACTCCGCCTCAACTTTCGGATTGTAACGCTCGTGGAGGGCTTCGAGCATCGCGCCGGGCTTGTCTTCGGCCAGCCCGTTAATGATGTTGACGAGACGCGTCTTCGCAGCATCAAGCCCCGCAGCGCCGACCGGAGCGAGAGGCGTCAGCAGCGAGCCGCCACCCACAGAGGCCGGATGCACGGCGAGCCGCCCACCCATCAGCGTGACTTCAATCTCCGCGCCAGCGGCAGTGCGGTATCTGCCCGCGTAGCGTTCCATGTTTGTCGGCGTCTGGCCTGCGGCGGGCGGTAGCGGCTGCTCCTGACCGAGCGCAATGTTGATTGCCGCGTTGCGCGCGTAGGCCGCCGGGGTCGCCATCGCCCCCGTCCCAAGGATGACGACGAGTCCCTCATCGACGTAGTTGTGGAAGTCTGCGAAGAAGACTCCGTTACCCCCGTTGTGCGAGATAAGTTTGGTCTTGCGGGACGTGGTACTGACGCCCCACCCGTATCCGTAGTGCTCCAACCCCGCGTCGTCGGTCGCAACGTGCGGGTGGAAGAGCTTGCGCTTGGAAGCCTCGCTGAGAATCTTGTTGCCCGCGAGCGCCTGCCCCCAACGGTAGAGGTCGCCGACCGTCGAGAGCAAACCGCCGTTGGCGCGCAGGTTCCACCAAGGCCCATCCTCTGCCCACGCCTTGTCGAGCGGCGTGCCCCAACGCTCGTTATTGCGGTAGCCAACAGCCAGTTCTCGCGGCGACCAAGTGGCGAGCCGGTAGCCCGTCTTCTTCAGACCTGCCGGTTCGAAAAGATGCGTCCGCAGGAATCTCTCGTAGGACATGCCGGACACCAATTCAATCACGACGCCGAGGAGCGAGTAGCCTGAGTTCGAGTAGCGATACCTCGTTCCGGGAGACCACATCAGCTTGGAATCCAAGGCTGCGCGCACAATGCCGTCGCGCGTCATGACCTCGTAGTCGCCGCCGAAGACATCTTGCAGACCGGCGCTGTGAGTGAGCAGGTGGTGCAGGGTGATGGCGGCTTTGTCCTCCGGCACGCCGGGCAGGTATTTGGAGAGCGGGTCTGCGACGCGCAGTTTGCCCTGCTCTTCGAGCTTTAAGATGGCTGCGGCGGTGAACTGCTTGGTGAGCGAGCCGATGTCGAAGACGGTCTCCGGGCTGTACGCGATATTCTTCTCGCGGTCTGCGTAGCCATAGCCCTTTTCCAGAATCACCTTGCCGTCTTTAGCGACGAGGAACACGCCCGCCACGTCGAAAGGCACGGTGCGCGACAGGTAATCGTCGATGAGCCTGCCGCGCTCGCGCACGGTCGCGTCGTTGCGAACCGCACCGGCCGGTTCGGCTACGGCGCGGACACTTGCCACGGCGTTCAGTTCTTCGCTGCGATTAAGGCAGACGACGTTCGCGTGTGTGAAGACAGAGGGAAGAAGAAGGAAGAGGTTAAAGAGAAGAAGCAGACGGCTGAGCATGAGACACCTCACTTCGACGCGAGTCCGCGAATTTCACCGTGGCACTTGGTGTCGCAGAAGCTCGCGGGTCTTAAGGCAAGGTGCCTCCTGCCCGTGATTAGTTGTCGCGGCGAGCACGGAGGCTGCGTCCCTGCCCCTTGCCGCGTGAGAAGAATGCTAACCAACTCCCCGCGTCGCGTCAATTACCCGTCGCGCGCCTCGGCGTGATTTTCCAGAGTTCCCCGTTAGACTCATCCGTAACCACGTAGAGTGCGCCGTCGGTGCCCTGCCGCACGTCGCGGATTCGCTGCCCGCGCTCCGTCAGCAGGTGCTCCTCGCCGACAACTCGATTGTTTTCGATGACCAGACGCACGAGTCGTTCTGACGCCAAACCGCCGATAAAGAGACTGCCGCGCCACGCGGGGAAGGCGTCGCCCGTGTAGAACTGCGCGCCCGAAGGAGCAATCACCGGGTCCCAGTAATAGACAGGGTCTACATATCCTTCGCGCGTCGTCACAGCGCCCGGAATCGGCTCGCCCGAATACTCTTCGCCATAGGTGACGAGCGGCCAGCCGTAATTCTTTCCCTTCTCAATCAGGTTCAACTCGTCGCCGCCCTTCGCCCCATGCTCCACCGTCCACAGCCGCCCTCTGTCGTCGAACGCCGCCGACTGAACATTACGATGACCGAGGTCCCAGATTTCGGGCAGTGCGCCCGGCTGTCTGGCGAAAGGATTATCAGCGGGTGCGGAACCGTCAGGATTCAGGCGAATGATTTTGCCGAGATGGCTG
>DASZCR010000289.1:0-4519 GCA_035942915.1 Pyrinomonadaceae bacterium
CCTTGATAACGAGCCTCTGGAAACCGCGCGCCGCGACGCGCGCCGCCTCTTCGATGACCGAATCGTCGCGGTCGCCGGGGACGCCGATGATGCCCGTCACGCGTCGCCCTTCCCAACGCGCCGCCGTCTGGCAGATGGCCTCGAAGGCGTCAGGGTTGTGGCCGTAGTCAATCAGCACGTAGCCGCCGGAAGCGACGCGGTAGAGATTGCCGCGCCCCGGATTATGTTCGGCGCTGCGGAAGTTGGCGAGCGCCGCCGCCACACGCTCGAACGCGACGCCGTGCGCGCGACACGCGGCGATGGTCGCCAGCACGTTCGACACCTGAAACTTCGCCAGCCCGCCCATCGTCGCCGGAACCGATGTCACGTCGAGGATGTGGCGCTCGAAATCGCCTTCGGCCTCAATCACCCACCCGTCGCGGACGAAGTAGGCCATGCCGCCTTCGGCCAGATGCTTGCGGATGAGGACGTGATTTTCGTGCGCCGAGAAATAGACGACACGCTTCTCGCCCTCGCGCACGCGCGGAATCTCCATCAGACGCGACAACTCCTCGTCGTCCGCGTTCAGGATAAGCGTCCCGCCGTCGCGCACGCGTTCGGCGATGAGCGACTTGATGTAGACGAGGTCGTCCAAAGTCTCGATGCCGTCCTGCCCGATGTGGTCTGGGCGGATGTTGGTCATCACGGCCACGTCCGACCAATCGTAACCGAGGCCGCGCCGCGTGATGCCGCCGCGCGCCGTCTCAAGGACGGCGACTTCGACCGTCGGGTCTGAGAGCACGGTGCGCGCTGAATGCGGCCCCGTCATGTCTCCGGCCGCGACCTGTCGGCCGCCAATCCAGATACCGTCGGTCGTCGTCACGCCGACGCGCGTGCCCGTCTCGCCGAGTACGTAACCAATCATGCGCGTGACGGTCGTCTTGCCGTTCGTGCCCGTGATGGAGATAACCGGGATGCGACCGTCCGACCCGTTGGGAAAGAGCATGTCAACGATGGCCGCGCCCACGTCGCGCGCACGACCTTCCGACGGGTAGTGATGCATACGCAGACCCGGCGCGGCGTTGACTTCGATGATGCCGCCCTGACTGAGAGGACGCGTGATGTCAGGCACTACGAGGTCAACGCCGCAGACATCCATGCCGACGACGCGCGCCGCGCGTTCGCACATCTCGCGGATGCTCTCGTGTACCTCGTCGGTCACGTCGCGCGCCACGCCGCCCGTCGAAAGGTTGATGCTCTCGCGCAGGAAGACCGTCTCGCCTGCGGCCGGTACGTCGTCGAGACGCCGACCAGCCTTCGCCAGATAGGCGTGCATAATCTCGTCAATCACAATCTGCGTGAGCGGCTTCTCGTGCCCCTCGCCGCGCAGCGGGTCGAGGTTGGCCTGCTCGACTAACTGCTTAATCGTGTGCGTGCCGTCTCCGGTGACGTAGCACGGCATGCGCTCGCTGGCCGCAACCATCCGCCCGCCGACGACGAGCACGCGATAGTTTCGCCCCTCGTAGAGTTCCTCGACCAACACATACGACGAATACTCGCGCGCGATGTGAAAGCCCAGAAGCACCTCATCCGCTGTCGAGAGATTGAGCGAGACGCCTTTGCCCTGTCGCCCGTCGAGCGGTTTGACGACGACCGGCGCGCCGAGTTCGGCCAAAGCGTCGAGCGCCTCCTCTTCCGTCGTGACAATCTTGCCGGAAGGGACGGGGATGGAAGCCTGGTCGAGCAGCGTCTTGGTCAAGTCCTTGTCGCCCGCAATCTCGACGGCGACGGCGCTCGTCTGGTCGGTCATCGCCGCCTGTATGAAACGGCGATGACGCCCCCAACCGAGTTGCACGAGGCTTTCCGTGCCGAGGCGTTGGACGGGGATGCCGCGCCGCTCGGCGGCCTCGACGATGGCGCGCGTCGAAGGCCCCAACTCGTAACGCGCGACGAGCCGCCGCGCCTCGTCTAAAGTCTCTGTGAGCGAAACCTCTTCGCCGCGCACGAGGGCTTCGATGATAGAGACAGCCTCGCGCAGCAAATACTCGGTCGCCTTCTCGGCCTTGTACTCGATGACGACGTGATAGACGCCCTGCTCTCCGGCCGCGCGCGTCTTCCCGTGATGGACGCCGACGCCCGCCAGTCCCGTCAACTCGATGGCCGTGTGTTCGACGACGTGGCCGAAGTATGTGCCCTCGTTGAGCCGTTCGACGAAGCCGCCGGGATAGCCCCGGCCGCAGGTGTGCGTCGAGAGGCCGGGCAGCAGTGCGAGCAGCCGTTCGTTGAAGCCCGCGATGTCGCGGCTCTCGCGCTCGTCGAGCTCTTCGAGGTGGAGCGTCATCAATAGCGCCGGGCGATAAGTGTAGACGTTCGGCCCCGCGAGGGTTCTGATTCTCTCGATTCTCATTGTTTCGTCCTTGTTCGTTTGGACTGCTTTCGCGTTGCGCCGGAGTCGGACGATTTGGTCTTCTTTCTGACGCGCGTGCCGTCTTCCGTCTCCGGGATGATGGGCTTGCGGTTCGCAAGGTCGAACTTGTGACCGGCAGGCAGCACGTGGACGCTCACCTCGTAGAGCGCCAGCCCGCCGCACTCTTCGACGTAAGGCAGATTGGTGTAGCTCATCGCCCCGGCGTCGAAGACCGTGACGGCGCCTTCGCCGATGACCTCGAACTCGGTGTGGTCAACAATCAGCGCCGTGTTCTCGTCGATGCCGAGGCCGAGGTCTTGCGGGTAGTGTGCGACGGCCGTGAGTAGACGGCCGTGACGGCCGCGCTGCGAGAAGTGCGTGTCAATCATGGCGCCGACGAGGAAGTCCATGCCGGGGCCAATCTTGACGGCCTCGGCGCGCGGATTCTCTTCGCTGCCACCGCCGAGAATCATCGAGTTCGACATCATGGCCGCGCCCGCGCTCGTGCCGCCGATGAGCATCCCGCGCTCGAAGCGTTTGGTGATGAGCTTCTGCATCTCGGTTCCGCCGAGCAGGCTGGTGATGTGGAGTTGGTCGCCGCCCGTGAAGAAGAGCGCCGTCGCCTTACTGATTTTTTCGAGCGAGTCTTCGTGTGTGGCATGCTCGCGCGAGGAAACATCGACAACCTCAACGTCATCGACGCCGAGTTGTCGGAAGACATCCTTGTATTCGCGGCCGACCTCCTCCGGGTGGTCTGTGGCAACCGTCATGACAACGATGCGCGCACGCGCACCGCGCGCCAGACGTGCGAACTCTTTGAGGATTTCGCGGTCGCCTTCTTTGTCTTCGCCGCCGCCGATAACGACGAGTTTGCCGCGCGCTTCGCTCAGTTCCATCTAGTCTCCATGAAAGGGGCTGTCGCCACGCTTTGGTCGCCGGAGTTTAAAAAAAACCATGCACTTCGACATGGTTTCTCAAAAGCAGTCAGCCGTGACGGGGTCAGCCGCTCCGTTCTCTGCGGGGGAATTTGCTGAACGGCGAACAATCTAAGTTCAGGGGTATGTTCAACTTATAACCGAGGAGGCGCGCAAGCGTCTGTCCGACGGCGTACACTTCGTCGTCAGGGTAGCGCGCGATTGAGGAATTTTTATGAGGAAGAAGTTGCGTTACTGTTAATTTTTGGCGGCGCGGGCGTTTGTCAGCAGCGTGCGGTTTTGCAGGTCGAAGCAGTAACCGGCCGGAAGGACGTGGATTTTGACGCCGCAGATGGCAAGCAGCCCGTCGCGCTCAATCTCGTTGAGGTTCGTGTAGGTCAGACCGCCCGCGTCGATGACGGTGACGGTTCCCTCTCCGCAGACTTCGAGGCGATGGCCTCGGATGATGGCCGCCGTGTTCTCATCGACGCCGAGGCCGAGGTCGTGCGGGTGCTGCGCGACGGCCGAGAGCAGTCTGCGCAGGCGTCCGCGCTGCTCGAAGTGCTGGTCGATGAGGACGCCGGGGACGAACTCAAGGCCGGAGCCGAGTTCGACGCTCCCGGCGCGCAGAGTGCTGACGGGCGGCCCTCCCATAATCATCACGCTCGACATCATGGCCGCCCCGGCGCTCGTGCCTGCGAGGACGAGTCCTTCGGCGTGGCGCTGGTGGAGCACGGTGTCGAGTTTCGTGCCGCCGAGCATTCGCGTCAGGCGCACCTGATTGCCGCCCGTGAAGAAGACGCCCGTCGCGCGACGGATGGCGGCGACCGTCTCGGCGCTGTTGGCCTCGCGCCGCCCCGTAATCTTGAGGTCAACCGCTTCGGCCGCGCCGAGACGCGGAAACAGTTCCGTGTAGACGGCGGCCACCTCGTCGGCGATTTCGGAAGCGACGGCGATGACGGCGATGCGCGCCTGCGCGCCGCCCGCGAGCCGCACGAACTCGCGCAGTATCTTCGCCTCGCCTTCTCTGTCTTCCGCGCCGCCGATGATGAAGACCTCGCCTACACTCATAAGGCAAAAGTAAAAAGGAACAAGGCAAAAGTAAAGCGCCGGGGCGCGGCCGGGAGGCGCGCGTCGAGGATTCTTCACTGCCGCCTTGCGCCCTCTTTCGGTCTGCGCCCTATAAGAGTTTCGGGGCGGCGAGTTCTCCCCATAGACT
>DASZCR010000290.1:0-2273 GCA_035942915.1 Pyrinomonadaceae bacterium
TCTCTCTCATCCGCCCCGCTTGCATGGACGCTTCTTGTAGTTCGGAGACGTGCCGGGTCAATCCGTCCTGTTCTCGGTCTCGTCCTGTTGCTGGCGGTCGAGTTCGCGTTGACCTTCTTCCTTGAGCTTCTGCGCCTCGGCTTCCAGCGCGCGGTCGCCCATGCCCTGCGCGACGCGCTCTTTGGCCTTGCCCTCGATGACTTTCATCTCGGCTTCGACGCGCTCCTCAACCTGGTCGACGGCCGCCTGCTCGCCAGACTCTTCCTGCGTCACCACCTTCTCCTTGTCAATCTCCACAGTCTTTTCCCCTCCACTGAAAGTTCGTCACGACGGTATGTGAATGACGCGCCATCGTCGCATCGTTGGCCGCGCGCGGTCAAATCTACGCGCCCGGCCACGCGTGCGTTGCCTCGCGCGCATCGGCTGACTTATACTCGACTCTACGTGAGACGTTCCCCCGGCGCGCCCTTTCTCTCCGGGGGCAGGTCGGTCTTTGAGATTGATTAATTCAGCTAGAGGTGTTCCCCCACATGGCAGAAGAGATAAGTCGTTTGTTGCAAAATGGGCGCGAAACCATCGTCCGCGCCTGGACGGAGAAGGTCACGTCCGACCGGCGCGTGCGTTCCGATGAACAGTTGACCTATCTTCAACTCGTTGACCACATCCCCCAGATTGTCGAGGAGTTACAACAAGCCCTCGCCACCGAACGAGCAGACGGCGCACGGATGCTCGAACAGGGGCGCGAGCACGGTCGGCAACGCTGGCGGCAGGGCTATGAACTGAAGGAGGTCGTGCGTGAATTGACGCTGCTGCGCGCGACGCTGCTTGAGTTCCTCGACGCCTATCGCGGCGCGATTCCGGCACATTCGTCCGAGAAGTTCTTGCAGTCGTATCGGAAAATCACGGGCTTCATGGACGAGGAGCTTTACAAGACGGTCGAAGCCTATCTCGAAGCGCCGCGCGAGCAGGCGCAAGGCAACGGCGTCAACAGCACGTCGAACTGAACGCCGTCTCGAATTGAGAGGCATACGGGAGGCCGCGCGCGGGCATCCAAAACTTTCGACTCTATTTATGCGACAGCGCCTATCCATCGCCATGCTCTCAGCCGTTCTGTTCCTGAGCGGTTGGGGAGGCGTCTTCGCATCGGCCATGTGCCGGGGCACGGAGGCGTCCGGCACGGCGGCGGCGGACATTGAAGAGTCGCACGCCTGTTGTCGCATGCAGGCCAAAGAGTCTGCGTCCTCGTCTGCCTCGTCTTCGTCGCACTGTCCTTTAGCGGAGACGGTCGCGCCTGAGCAGAAGGCTCCTGCCGCATCTGCGGACGACGTTAGCGCAGACGCTTCTGCGGGAGCAGGCGGTCGCTTCGCAGAAAGCTCGGCAGACGGATGCGCGCACTGCTTCGTCCGCTCGGAGAATCCGCCCGCGCGTTTCGCTTTGCCGGAACCGCACGCGCGTAAGCGCGCCGACGCGCCGCATGTGCCGCGCCCCGACCGCCTCGCAGACGCGCCCGTCGTCGCCTCTTACGCCCGGCCCCGCTTCTCACGCGGCGGCGCGCCACCCGGCACAGCGACTCCGCGCCACGTCCTCCACAGCGTCTTTCTCATCTAGCCCTCGGAGAGCCTTCGGCCGCACGCGCGCGCGTCGGCGAAGGCACGCCTCTCTCTACGCACAAACGCAGCCATCCGACATAGAGGCACGGCGCGCAGACTCTGAGAGTATGCGCCCCGCTTGAATTTCGAGGGAAGGGAAAGAATGTTCGCGACACATCTCTGTAAAGCACAAGCACTACTACTGCGCGCCTGCTGCGCGCTGGCCGCGTTCTCTCTGGCGTCGGCCATGCAGACCGTCATCGTCACGGCGCAGCAGCACGAACATCAACACACGCCGCCGCAAACCAAACCCGCGCCCACACCGACGCCTGCACAGACACCGACGCGGACGCCGACGCAAACCCCGACGCAGACGCAGACCCCGACGCAAACTGCGCCACCGGCGCAGAGTGCCCCCGCCGCGCACGACCAACACCAGCACACGGCCGCCCCCGCGCAGGCCGCGCCCACGCAAGCGACGCCTCCGCCCGCAAGCAAGCCCGCGAGCAGCCCCGCCACGACGACGCCTGACCACTCGGCGCACGGCGGCGGCACAACTCAGAGCACGGTGCAGCCCTCGTCGCACTTCGACGGCTCGCTCTTCGGCATGACGGACGACGGCCAGATGGGCATCCGCGTCGGCGCGAGCGAGAGGAACGTGATGCCGATGGGGCAGATGGGTTC
>DASZCR010000291.1:0-11467 GCA_035942915.1 Pyrinomonadaceae bacterium
TCTCCGCGCGGAGACTTCGCTGCTCTGCTTTTGTGCAAGAGTTGCTTTCGCGCCTCGCCCGTCAGTCGCCCGGAGGGATGATGAGTTCCTGCCCAACGCGGATTTTGTCAGGGTCTTTGAGCTTGTCGCGGTTGGCCTCGAAGATGCGCATGTATTTGCCGGAGTCGCCGTAGTACTCCTTGGCGATGGCCGAGAGCGTCTCGCCCGACTGTACCGTGTGCTTGACCTGGTCGTTGCCGCCGCCGCCAGTGTTCTCTGAGTCTCCCATATCTCTCCTCCCGAATGATTGGTAAATGTCTTTAGAGCTTTCGTCTCAAACTTCTTCAGGGGGAATGGATGACTCGCTTCTATAACGGACGAAGGCGACAAGTCAAACGGCGACGGGCGGCCAATGAAGCGGCGCGTCAACGTGCGTCCGGCTTCAGTCGGCTTCGCGTAGATGCGCGAGACGTTGGCGCGCGCGTTTAATCTGCGTCTCGGCGCGTTCGGCCATGCGCGCGAGGTGGTCGCGCCCGGCGCGCTCCTCTTCCTCGACCTTCGCGCGCAGGTTGTAGAGTTCCGACGACTTCAACTCGTCCAACTCATGCGCGAGTGCGGCGAGGCGGCGTTCGGCCTGCGCAATCTGGCGGATGACGCGGACGAGTTCCGCGCCGATGTCGTCGCCTTTGACCAACTCTGGACTCGCGCGCCACTCGTCGAGCAGAGACGCGATGGTTGTCTCGTCGCCGTCTTCATAGGCGCGATTGACGCGCGCCATGACGTGATGGCGGCGCTCGCTCTCGCAGGCATCGGCCGTCAAATCGGGATGAATCAAACGCGCCAGCGAGCGGTACATCTTCTTGAGCGTAGGCGGCGGGTTGAACTTGCGAGCGCAGCCCTGCCATGAGACGGACTCGGCCGCTTCGGCAGACTCCTCTGCGCGACGACGCGCCTCCGACGCACGGCGTTGAGCGTCCTCGTCGTCGGGAAAGAGACGGGCTTCCTCCTCAGCAATCTCGGCCTCTATCCGGTCAAGCGTGACGTAGAGTTTGCCGACGAGGTTGACGTAGAGCGCCTCGAAGTCGCGCAGTTCGGCCTTGAGCGTGGCGGCTTCAAGTTCGCGTTGCGCCAACTCGTCTTCGAGCGGCGCGAGCGCGTCGCGTTTGCGCGCCAGTTCGATTTCTTCGGGCGCGAGTTCTCCGGCGAAGGTTGCGCTGTCGAGTTGCTCCGTCTTCACTTTCGCAAAACCGTCTCGCTGATAAAGTTTATCCGGCCGGGCTTCGGACGCGCGGCCGGATAAACTTAGCATAGGACGACGCGCTCTGTCGTTCGCCGCGCCCTAACGACGCATGCGCGCGTCTCCCATCTTGAGATTCGCGTGCAGGAACTCGACCGTCTCTATCAGATAGTCGGGCGAGAACGCAGGGAATTTCCAGTAGTAAGCCGTCGGCTCGCCTTCGGCGCTCGAAAGCTTTCGCAACTGCGCGTCCTGCACCAGATTGTGACCGGCTTCCGGTATGACCATGACGCGGAAATGACGATTGCCCGCTTCCGTCAACAGGCGATGCAGGAGCGGTTCGTTCTCGCGCGGCGGCACAACGCGGTCGGAGCCACCGTAGAAGGCGAGAAAGGGGACGCGAATCTTGCGCAGGTCGTCGGCCGGGTCGTATGAGAAGCGACGCACCCAGAGGTTCTTAATCTCGTCGGCCGAGGGCGCAACGTCCGTGTCAGCGAGAAACTCTGCGCCCCATCCCGTGCGCTTGCCGTGTTCGAGCAATCGCTGCATCTCGGCGAACTGCGCTTGCGGGTTGCCCTCCTCAAACATCAACTCGACGTAGCGCATGAAGAGCTTTTCGTCTTCGGGCTTGAGGCCGAGTTCGCGGCTGATGTAACGCGCGTTATCGAACTGCTGCTCGCGGACGCTCGTCGCAGGCCCGGCCGAAGTGATGACGAAGGCGAGCGGCGTCTTGACGAGATTGGCGACGCGCGCTGCCACCCAACCGCCCGCGCTGTGCGCGATGATGCCGACCTGCGTGCGGTCAACGTCGGCGCGTGCCGAGAGCGCCTCGACGGCGGCACGCATGTCTGACACCTCTTCGTCGAAGGTGGCTCGCTCGCAGTTGCCTGTCGAAGCGCCCGCGCCGCGCTTGTCGAAGGCGAAGCCCGCGATGCCGTAACGCGCGAGGACTCTGGCGCGCCCGACGGAACCGGCGCGCGTCGGACAGCCGCGCCCCTGCGCAAAGATGGCGAGCGGATGCGGCCCCGCGCCTCCGGGCAGAACGAGTGTCCCGGCAAGCGTGACGCTGCCGTTGCGGAACGTGACCTCTTCGGTTCTGACTTCGGGGACGGCCGGGCGCAGAGTGCGTCTGAGATGAAGGCTCATCGGCGGCGCGCTCGCGCCGACTTGCCCGACCATCTCATGCAGGGTCGTGTCCAGACGCATCCGCGCCTGTCCATAGGCGGTTCTGAAGAGCAGCGCGCCGGAAGCGTCGCGCTCGACCGGGCTTGCCAGAGGCGGCGCGAAGGGGCGGTCTGGCAGCAGCGTCTCGACTCTCAACGTGTTGCCTTCAGAGATGAATTCCGCCGTCACTATCTGCGCGGAGCCTTCGCGCACGAACGCGCCCGTCCAGTAGCCGCGCGGCGCATCGACAGTCACATTCTGCTGTTGCTGCTGCGCGCGTGCATCGACGGCGCAGAGGACGAGCGCGGCGACAACGAGCGCGAAGCGGAGCTTTGACAGTCGTGCGGTGCGGCAGGAGGGGGCGAGGCGGGCGGAGTCTGACATTATTTCTCCCGTCGAATGGCAATGCGGAACGAGTGATTGCGGTCAGGCGAGTTGTCGAACCTCGCTGACGAGGCGACCGCCGGAGAGCGCGATGATGACCTCCGCGTTCGTCTTGCGCATGAAGGTCTCGAAGGCGGCGCGTTCGACGGCCGCGACGAGTTCCGTGTGCAAGCCGCGCGCACCCGTGCCGCGTTTGCGGCTACGCGCGACGATGTGGGACAGCGCCTCATCCGTCACCGTCAGTCGTAAGCCCTCGGCGCGAAACTCGCTCTGGAACTGCGGCAGGACGTTTTCGATGAGGATGCGTCTGAGCGTCTCGGCGGGCAGCGCAGGGAAACTGACGACGCGCGAGAAGCGACCGATGAGTTCCGGGAGGAAACCGAACTTTTGAAACGATGCGACCTCTTCGAGCGTGAGCGCAGCCGATTCTTCGACGCCGCCCGTGCGAAAGCCGATACCGGCGCGGTTCTGTTGGAGCAGTTCGTCGAGGCCGGAGAATGCGCCGCAGGCGATGAAAGGGATGTTGCGCGTCGAAAGCTCGGCGCGCTGCCCGTAGGCGGAGAAGCCGTAGTCCATCGGCACCATCACGTCCGTCCCTTCAAGCATGGCGAGCAGTTCGCGTTGCACGCCGTAGCCGGAAACGTCCTTCGTCGTGCCCTGTCCGGCGAAGCGCGCGTTGCTGCCCGCCGAGGCCAGTTTGTCGAACTCGTCGAGACAGACGACGCCGCACGAGGCGAGCAGCGGGTTGTCTCCGGCGACGGCAATGAGGCGCGTCAGGATGGTGCGCACGTCGTCGCCGACGTAGCCGCTCTCTGTGAAGCTGGTGATATCGACGACGACCGTCGGCAGTTTGAGGATGTGGCGGAAGAGGAGTTCGACGAGGAAGGTTTTGCCGCAGCCGGTCGGGCCAACCATGAGGACGTTCTGCTTCGGCGGCAGTTCGCGCTGGCGGACGCCTTCGACGTGGAGACGTTTGAGACGACGGACGTGGCGGTAAGCCATCAGCGAGAGCGCGTCGCGCTGCTCGTCCTGTCCCTTGTAGCCGAGTCCTTCGAGTTCCGCAGCAATCTGTTGCGGCGAGATGACCGGCAGCGCCTCGACGAAAGCGCGCAGGTTCTCCTCTAGGGGATAGGTCATCTCGGCCTCGTCCGCCGCGTAGTCTTCGTCCTCGTCGTGCGTGTCGAATCTCATGGGCAGTATTCTAACGCAGACCGCTTCAAAGCCTGTACTCTTTGCATCTCCTGCCTTCTTTGCGCGAAACCTTCAAAAGAGTGACAGGCACAGCAGGCGGGAGATTTGAAAGTCAGGAGCAGGGCGTCGGTGTGATGTGTTGCAGATTACTCGGCGGCGCGCTCGAAGCCTTCGAGTCTCGCGGCGTGTGTCGGTGGCATCTCGTGTTTCCTCTCCGGTGACGTATGACGGGAGACAGCCCCGACCGCCGCTATCCCATGAACTTGTAGCCGACGCGGTGGACGGTGACGATGAAGTGCGGGTCGCCGGGCGTGTCCTCAATCTTCTGTCTGAGTTTGGCGATGTGCATGTCAACAGTGCGCGTCAGCGGCAGCCCGTCGTAGCCCCAGACGGCATCGAGCAGTTCCTCGCGCGTGACGACCTCGCCGCGCCGTTCGACGAAGTACTTCATCATCTTGAACTCGCGCGGCGACAGTTCGACCGCGCGCCCGCCCTTGTGCGCCTCGAAGCTGCGGAAGTTCAACTCCACGTCGCCGAAGCGCACGTTCTCGACCGACGCGTCCGACGACTTGGCCGCGCGTCTGAGCACGGCCTCGACGCGCGCCATCAGTTCGAGGAAGCTGAAGGGTTTCGTCACGTAGTCGTCAGCGCCCGTCTTGAGGCCGAGCACCTTGTCGCGCTCCTGCCCGCGTGCCGTGAGCATGATGATGGGCGTGCTGTTGCCGCTGCCGCGCAACTGCCGGCAGACATCGAGGCCGCTCATGCGCGGCAACATCACGTCGAGGATAACGAGGTCGAGCCGTTTTTCTGCGGCGAGGCGCAGACCGTCGCGACCGTCGCGCGCGACCTCGACCGTGTAGCCTTCGTAGGCGAATCCGTCGCGCAGGGCGACGGCCATCGCGTGGTCATCTTCGACGATGAGTACTTTCGGCATAAGCGTTAGGGGGTTTAGTCGGGCAGGTTGAGCGGGACGTGATGACTGTGCTGCTGCACGTCGGTTCTGACGCCCATCGCGAGCGCGAGGTCTTTGTCGAAGCCGCTCGGTCGCGGCGCTGCTTCGTCTTCGGGAGCGTCGCCGAGGCGGCGGATGGGCAGGCAGATGGTGAACGTGCTGCCGCGCCCCAAGTCGCTTTCGACGCGGACGCGCCCGCCGTGCGATTCGACGATGTGTTTGACGAGAGCCAGACCCAGCCCGCTCCCCTTCACGTCATGCACAAGCCCCGTGCCGACGCGGTAGAACTTCTCAAAAATCTTCGACTGCTCCTTGCGCGCGATGCCGACGCCGAAGTCTCTGACGGAGACGGTGAGAAAGCCTTCCTCCTGTCCGGTACGCACGACGACGCGCTTGTCCGTCGAGGTTTCGGAATACTTGACGGCGTTGTCGAGCAGGTTGACGAGCGCCTGCGCGACGGCTTCGTGGTCGAGGACGGTGGGCGGCAGAGGCTCGCGCGTGCCCTCGTAAACAATCTGAAAGTCGCTCTGCTTGAGACGCACTTCGCACGTCTTCAAGGTCTCGGCGACGACCTCTTCCAGCGAGACGCGCTCGAACTTGTAGGTCTTGCGCCCCGATTCAATCTTCGAGAAGTCGAGGATGTTGTTGATGAGTTGCGTCAACCGGCGGCTCTCCGTCTCGATGTGCTCGCCGTACTCGCGCATCTTCTCGCCCTCGCGCACGCGCCCCAACTTCATGAACTCGCCGAAGACGCGGATGGACGAAAGCGGCGTCCGCAGTTCGTGCGAGACGTTCGAGACGAAGTCGGTCTTCATCTGCGAGAGTTTCATCTCGCGCGAGACGGTGCGCAGAGCGAGGCCGACGCCGCCGACGAGCACGAGCGTCATCAGGATGGAGAGCGAGAGGTTGAAGTTGAAGTTGCGGCGCGCCCACTGTTCGGGCGTCATGTTGCGGCTCTCGACCGAGAGATGCCAGTCCGTGAAGACGAAGGGCAGGTAGAGCACCGCCTCTGCCTCCTTCTTGACGGGGCCGTTGGCGAAGACCACCTCGTCGCGGTCGTCGTGGACGGTGACGACGACGTTTTCGTCCTTGCCGTCGGGAAAGAATTTCGGCAGCGAGTTGCGGACGGCGCGCGGCAGGTAAACCTCGCGGAAGAAACGCACGTCGAGAAACATTCCGGCCACGCCGACGACGCGCGCCTCGTCGTCAACGATGGGCTTCAAAATCATGCGGTGCTCGTGGTCGTGCTCGAAGACCATCAACTGCTTCGTGACGGTCGCGCCCGGCTCGGCGCTCAACAACTTGAGAGGCGCGATGGCGAGGCTCGCGGCGCGCATCTCGGCCGGGTGCGGGTTCGCCACGACGGAGTTGCTCGCAGGGTCGTAGAAGACCGTCTCGGCGTTGCCGCTCTCGAACGCCGCGATAAAGAGGCGACCCGCCCCCTCCATCTCTTCGCCGCACTTGTTGAAGGGAAATTTCCACTCGCTCAGACGGCCGCCCGCGACGACGTGCGGCGGCACGTTCAAGACCTGCTCGGCGTTCGTCCAGTAGAAATATTTGACTTCCTTGCCCACGTCGGCCAGATAGTTCCGCATCCAGACCTTGTCGGCCACGCTCGAAGTCTTTTCCAGTTTGAGCAGCGATTGGTATTGCACGTAGAGGATGCTGATGAGCGGGACGACGACGGCCAACAATCCCACCCAGACGATGTGTTGCTTTAGAAAGGTGCGGAGTTTCAGCATGAATTTCGCGGCTCGAACCCCTTGAGGCACGCCTAACATACAACGAAACCGCCGCCCGCGTCTCACCCTCCGCCCCACTTTTTACAGTTCGTTGACAACTTTCGCGGGTCTTGAAAGTTCGGGGCGCGGCTGTAACTTTCCTCCGGCGCGCGGTGTCTTAACTGATAGGAGGCGCAACAGGCGGCCTTCAGGAGAGATTGAGATTCAGGGAGAATAAGGGGAAAGAAGATGAAAAGATTCGGAAAAATTCAGACGTTGACGCTGGCCGCCGTCGTCTCGGCCGTGACGTTGGCCGCGCCCTCGACGCAGGCGCAGACGCGCGGCTCGCAGAGACGCGAAGACCGGCAGGAACGACGTGAAGACAGACAGGAGCGGCGCGAGGAGCGACGCGAGGACAGGCAGGAGCGGCGCGAAGAGCGTCGTGGCCGCAACTGGGAGCGTTACGGTCAGTATGGCGGCTCGTTCCAGCTTCGCCAGACGGCCTTGAACGCCGGCTACAACGAAGGTATTCAGGAAGGGCGTCGTGACCGCAGTCGCGGCGAGCGTTTCGACTATCGAGACGAAAGCGACTACCGCAACGCTACCATCGACTACAGTTCGCGCCTCGGCAATCGCGCGCTCTACCAGCGTTACTTCCGTGAAGGCTTCGCCAACGGTTACGAGGACGGCTACAGAGGCTACTAAGAACAGACCCGCGACGAAGGTTCGCGCCTTCAGGGTTCAACTTGAGAGGGCGGATGCTCAGGCGTCCGCCCTTTCTCGCCTTTCGGGGGGCGTGCCGGAATCGCGGCGCTATTATTCGTCTCTTAGCAGCATACTTCGGACGCCGACGGGAGTGTGTAACGTTGAAAGACTTTCACGGAGACAGTATGTGGGGCGGGCTTGAAAGGCGTTCGCTGCCGCGACTCGCCCCGGCCTCAAGGGTCTGGGCGGCCGTCGAGAACACGACGCGCAACGAGTTGCTCGGCGTGGCCGAGGTGGCGGATTTCAGCGGTCTCGGAATGGCGCTCTGCGGGCTGGCGGGCGACCCTGTGGCCGCGCTCGGCGACAGGCTGTGGGTGACGCTCATCGCCGAAGAAGGCATCATCCCTTTGCGCGCACGCCTCGTTCGCATCAAACGCGAAGGGGTCTTCGGCCTCACGCTCGAAGCTCCCTCCGAATCCGGTCAACACCTGCTCCTGTGCATGTACGACCACGCTGCCGCGCTCAACGCGACCGACGACCGGCGCGCCGCATCCGGCTGACCTCACGCTAAGGAATCAAGATAATCTTTCCGTAAGAGCCAGACTCAAGCACGGCCTCGTGCGCCCGGCTTGCTTCTTCCAGCGGTAACTCGCGCCCGACAATGGGGCGCAGCGTCCCGTTCTCAAGTCCGTCGACCAGCGCAGTGTGAATCCCCAACAGTTCGCCCGCCGTGACATTCATCAACGTCATGCCGAGAATGTCCGCGTCCCGCATCATCGCCGCGCGCGGGTTAATCTCGACCGTGCCGCGACTGCCGACAATCACCACACGCCCCCTGCGCGCCAGCACTTCCAAATCCTTTCCGAGATTCACGTTAGCCAGCATCTCAAGCACGACGTTGACGCCCGCGCCGCCCGTCAGCATCTTCAACTCTTCGAGATAATCGGGCGCGCGGTGATTGAGCGCGTGGTGTGCGCCCTCTGCGCGCACGAGTTCGAGGCCGCGCTCTGTCCCGGCTGTCGCGTAGACGGTGAGTCCTGCCGCGCGCGCCAGTTGAACGGCCGCGACGCCGACGCCGCCGCTTGCGCCGTGAACGAGCACCGTCTCGCCTGCTTTGGCCTGCGCGCGCATGAAGAGGGCGCGATAGGCCGTCACGTAAGGGATGCCGACGGCCGCGCCCTGCCCGTAGGTCAGTCTGTCGGGCAGCGCATGAACCTGCGTCTCGTCGCAGAGGGTCAGTTCGGCATACGTCCCCGTCTGACTGCCCGCGACGTAGACGCGGTCGCCGACGCGCACGCGCGTCACACCCTCGCCGGTCGCCTCGACCAGACCGGCCGCGTCCGCCCCCGGCGTGTAAGGCAGCGTCGGTTTGACGGCATAGGTGCCGCTGCGTATGTAGGTGTCTACGGGGTTGACGCCGACGGCGCGGACACGCACCAACACCTGCCCGCGTCCCACCTCCGGCGCATCCACCTCTTCGAGACGCAACACCTCAGCCCCGCCAAACTGACCAACGCGAATCGCTCTCACAGGACTCTCTCCTTTCTCATCTATCTGTCGCGGCCGACGCGTGCGCGCACGGAGTTTTTATGAAAGTTTACGGATGAAACGCTCCGCACATGCACGCGTCGGCCGCGACAAGCTTATGAAACCTGCGCGGCCTCCTCTGCTTCTTCCGGCTGCGCCTGAAATCTCTGACCGTGTACGTCGCGCGACTCGTCCGACGCGAGATAGACGAAGACCTCCGTCACTTCAGACGGGTCAGCCCACTGCGTCGGGTCTTCGTCAGGCTCTGCGTCGCGGTGCATGCGCGTGTTCATGTTGCCGGGGTCAACCCAGTTGACGCGCACGCCGCTGCCTTCAAGCTCGGCCGCCCACGTCTGCGACATGCCCTCGATGCCGAACTTCGAGATGCCGTATGCGCCCCAGCCGGGATAGCCCGTGCGCCCTGCGTCGCTCGTCACGTTGATGATGGAGCCGCCGCGCTCAATCATTGCGGGCAGGGCTTTCTTGATGAGCAGGAAAGGTGCGACGAGGTTGGTGTCGATGACTGCGCGGAAGTCTTCGAGCGGATAGTCGAGCAGGTAGGGCAAGGGCACGGGGCCGATGCTCGAAGCGTTGTTGACGAGCACGTCGAGACGGCCGCCGAACACGTCGAGCGTGGTCGCCACGACGCGCTCGATGTCTTCCTGTCGTCGGAGGTCTGCGACGACCGTCAGCACGCGCGCGCCGGGCGCGTCCTCTGCGAGCGCGGCGCGTACCTCTTCGAGCGCCTCGCGGTCGCGCGCCACCAGAGAGAGTCCGGCCGCGCCCTCGCGCGCAAACTCAAACGCCAACTGCCGCCCCAAACCGCGCGATGCGCCCGTTATCAAGACGTATTTTCCCTGAAGTCTGTTCACGTCTGTTTCTCTCCTCTCTCAAGCGTCTCACGCGCCTGCGCCGAACGCCTGCGCGTAGTCGCGTGCGAAGTCTGCGAACGTCAAAGGCTCACGCTTCGTCAACACGCGCACCGCGTCTGTGACGACCGCAGCCGCGCCCGAAGCGAACGTCTGGTTGAGCCGTTCGAGCGCGTCAACGAGCCATGCTGGCAGCCCCGCATCGAGCGCGCCCGCGCGGAACTGTTCCGGCGAAATGCCGACGTATGAAATCGTCCTCCCCGTCGCTTGCGAAAGCCGCTCGGCCACGTCTTGATAAGAGAGCGCCTCCGCCCCCGTCAAAATGTACGTCTGGCCTTCGTGCGCGTCTTCGGTGAGGACGCGCGCCGTGACGGCCGCCACGTCGCGCGTATCGACAAAGCTGGCGCGGGCGTCGCCGACGGGTTGATAGAAGACGCCCTGCTCGCGTATCGAGTGTGCAGAGTTGAGCATGTTCTGCATGAAGAAGTTGGGGCGCAGGATTGTCCACGCGAGTCCCGAAGCTCGCAGTTCATCCTCCGATAGTCCGTGCCAGCGCGCGAAGCCCTCTGCGGCCGACGCGTCTGCGCCGAAGGCTGAGAGTTTGACGATGCGGCCGACGCCCGCGCGCCGCGCCGCCGCGATGAAGCGGCTCTGACGCTCGACCATCTGCGGGTCGGGAGGCGGCAGAAGCAGCGCCGTCTCGACGCCCGCAAGCGCCGCGTCGAGCGAAGCGGCGTCGTCGAAGTCTCCACTGCCGACCTCGAAGCCGTGCGCTCCGAGCGCCCCCGCCTTCTTCGTGTCGCGCACCATCACGCGCACGTCGCGCCTGCCCGCCCCGGCCAGTTCTTTGACCACGTCGCCGCCTGTCGTCCCCGTCGCACCCGTCAACAGAATCATCTATCTTCTCCTTGAGCGAATCGCCTCACCGATGTTTGTGACCGTCGCTGTTACAAATATTGCTAAAAAATTTTCAGGCGCGCTGTCGTGGCCTTGCCTTCGCGGCGCGGCGCGGCCTGACGGCTTCGACGAGACCCGCCACAGTCTTTTCGGCCAACACGCCGTCAACCGCCGCGTCCACCTCCGAGAGCAGCCCTTCAAGCACGCCCTCGATGTTCATCCCGACGGGACACTCCTGATTGGGTCGCTGCCGGTGCATCGAAAAAATCTCGCGCGGCTCGACGGCGCGATAGACTTCGCGCAGGGTAATCTCTGTGGCCGGACGCGCCAGACGCGAGCCGCCTGCCGCGCCCGTCTGCGAGGTGACGAGACCGGCGCGAGAGAGCGCACAGAGGATGCGCCGGATGACAACCGGGTTCGTGTTGACGCTGCACGCCAGATACTCCGACTTGAGCGGCTCTTCATCCGCCCACGCCAATAGCGTCAGGACATGCACCGCAACCGCGAATCTGCTGTTCGCCGACACTTTCCGTCTTCTTCCCTTTCCCCTCTGGCCTCCGCTGTTTGTAACCAATATAGATACAAATACTATTTTGTCAAGAGTTTCGTTGTAAAAACTTCCGCGCCTTCGTGTGTGTCTGCGCGTCTCTGCTGCGGGAAATTTAATCTCGCGCGAGCGGTCTTCTTGACTGTACGGGCGCGGCGTAATATCAATGTTGAGGACGCGCGGGGACGTTCTCCCTCATCCGTGGCCGTTCCTTTCCTTGAGCGTCGAAGCGCGCGCGTCGGAAGTCCCGTAAGCGGAGAAGAATCGAAGATGGCTTACACAGCCGAGATTAGC
>DASZCR010000292.1:0-9967 GCA_035942915.1 Pyrinomonadaceae bacterium
CTACACGGCCGAGATTGGCCGTTCCGGCGGCGGCGTCGTGACGGTCGTGACGCGCGGCGGCGGAAACGATTTTCATGGCTCGCTCTACGAGTTCTTCCGCAACGACGCCTTCAACGCCAACACGTTCTTCAACAACCGCCAGCCACGCCTCGCCAACGGCGACGTGAACCCGACCTTCAAGACGCCGAAACTGCGCTACAACAACTTCGGCGGAACCATCAGCGGCCCCGTCTACCTGCCACGCTTCGGCGAAGGCGGCAAACGCTATTGGAGCGGCCGCAACAAGACCTTCTTCTTCTTCTCGGAGGAAGCGCGCCGCGTCATTCGCGGCACGACCGCCGCGACGCGCACCGTGCCGAGCCTGGCTGACCGCGCCGGCAACTTCGCCCCGCGTCTCGGCAACCTCGTCTGCCGCAACGCCGCCGGAACGGCTACGGCAACGGCCAGCGCGGCTGGCGTCTGTCCGGCCGCGCAGCCCATCATCGCGACGGCGATTGACACCAACGGGCAACTGATACAGGTGCGCGTCAACCAGATTTTCCGCTTCGGCACGTCCATCGCTTACGCCAACAACACGATTCCGCAAAACGAGATGGACCCGCGCGCGCTGGCGCTGCTCAATGCCTACCCGCTGCCCAACTCCGGCACCAACTCCTTCATCTTCAGCCCGCTCAACATCAACAACACGCGGCAGGAGACGGTGCGCATCGACCATAACTTCAACGACAATCATCGCTTCTTCGGTCGCTACACGCACGACCTCTCGCAGACGCAGGAGTCGTTCGGTCTCTTCGGCGACGCCACGTCCGGCCTGCCCGGTCTCGCCACGACCGACACGCGCGTTCCCGGCCACGTCCTCGCGCTCTCTCTGACGAGCGTTCTTTCGCCGACGCTCGTTAACGAAGTGACCTACAACTATTCGGGCACGCTCATCGGCTCGACCCCGGTCGGCGAGAGCAGGCGCGCAGATTTCCCCGGCTCCGGCGCTATCCCTGAGCGTTTCCCGGAGAACAACAACAACGTCATTCCGTCCATCACCAACTCGACCTTCAGCAGCGCTATCTTCGGCCATCAGGGCTTCAGGATTCTGACCCGCATCCACGCCTTCCGCGACGTGTTGACGTGGACGAACGGCAACCACACCTTCAAGTTCGGCGGAGAGGTTTCGCACGAGCAGAAGGGCGAGAACGCCAACAACCTGACGCAGGGCAGCTTTGCCTTCAGCGGCAACCAGACGGCAGGCCCCACCGCTCTCGGCGGCACCGCCCGCACAGGTCTCGGCGCGGCCTCCTTCCTGCTCGGCATCGCCAACACCTACACCGAAGACGAGCGCGACGTGACGTTTGACTTCCGCTTCGGCCGGCGCGAGTTCTTCGCGCAGGATACGTGGAAGGTGCGTCCGAACCTGACGCTCGACTTCGGCGTTCGTTATCAGTATTTCACGCCCGTCCGCGACGTGGACAACATCCTGACGAACTTCGACCCGAACCTCTACGACCGCTCGCGTGCGCCGCAGTGCACGCCGGTCACTTCCGGGCCGCTGACCTGCGCGACGCTCGTCGCCGGAACTGGCGACCCCTTGAACGGCATCGCCATCGCGGGCGTCAATTCGCCCAACGGCTCTTTCATTGCGCCGCGCGACCTGAACAACTTCAGCCCGCGCATCGGCCTCGCCTACGACCCGTTCATGAAGGGCAAGACCGTGATTCGCGCCGGTTACGGCTTCTACTTCGACCAGCCGCTCTCCGGCATCTTCGGACAGAACGTGCAGGTCAACCCGCCCTTCAACCGCCGCGTCTCCTTCAGCACTTCCGGCTCGACCGTCGTCACGCTCGCCAACCCGACGGGCGGCCTCGTCGGCGCCATCGCGCCGCCCTCGCTGCAAGGCACAGACCCGAACTTCCAACTGCCCGAAACGCAGCAGTGGTCTATCGGCATCCAGCACGAAGTCTTCCGCAACGCGACGGTTGACCTCTCCTACGTCGGCACGAAGGGCGACAACCTGATTCGCATCGTCGAGATTAACCTCCCGACGCCGCAACAGGTCATCGACGCCGGTGGGACGGCGACCGTCAACGTCATCAACGCCGTGCGCCCGTTCCGGGGCTACGGCTCGATTACCTTCCGTGAATCGAGCGGCATCTCGCGCTATCACGGCATGCTCTCGTCGTTCACCTACCGTTTTGCCTCCGGCTCCTCGATTACGACCTCCTACACGTGGTCGAAGAACCTGACGAACGCGACGAACGACCGCGACGCCGTAGACATCCCGCAGCACTACTCGCGCAAGGACACGGACGAGTACGGCGTCGCGCGCAGCAACCGCGCACACGTCTTCAGCGCGGGCTACGTCTACGAACTACCGTTCCTCAAGAAGAGCGAGAATGCCTTCGTGCGCCACGCGCTCGCCGGTTGGCAGATTTCCGGCATCACGCAGATTCAATCGGGTCTGCCCATCGCGCGCGCTCTCAACATTTCGGGCACGCAGTTCGCCAACACGGCCATCAACAACGGCCTGCGCGGCAACCGTCCTGACCTTGTCGGCGACCCGAACGGCGGATTGGCCGGGACGAACGACGCGACGGGGCTGCCCTTCATCTTCGACCCGACGGCCTTCGCGCTGCCCGCTAACGGAACTTTCGGCAACTCGCCGCGTGCGTTCGCACGCCTGCCCACGCAGAACCAGACGAACCTCTCGGCGATTAAGAACTTCTACTTCAACCGCGACCGCGACATCCGTTTGCAGTTCCGCGCGGAAGCCTTCAACATCTTCAACCACACGCAGTTCACCTCCGTCGGCACGGTCTTCGACCCGTCGCTGGCACTCACGGCGACGACCTTCGGCCGTCCGACGGCCGCGCGTCTGCCGCGCGAATTCCAGTTCGGTCTCAAGTTCTACTTCTAAAGACCGACGCCCAACCGTGTGCCCGCGTCTCTCTCTGTTGAAGAGGCGCGGGCACACGCGCGTCCCGCCTCGAACCTGTGTTTAAATGGCGACATGCCCGATTCCAGCTTCGACTCCGAAACAGCTCTCCCCTCATCAACCATCCTGCTGCGCGGCGCGCGCCTCGTCCTTCCCCGCAGGACGTGCGAAGCAGCCGCCCTGCTCGTCCGCGACGGCACGATAGCGCGCATCGCAGAGCACCCGCAGGAAGCCTCCGCGCTCCACGCAGATGTGAGCCTCGACCTCACCGGCCTGACACTCTTTCCCGGCTTCATCGACGTACACATTCACGGCTCCATCGGCATCGACACGAACGACGCCGACGCCGACGGCCTCCATCAAGTCGCGCGTCATCTGGCGCGTCACGGCGTCACCGCATGGCTTCCGACGCTCGTTCCCGCGCCTGACGACGACTACGCTTCGGCTGCGCGCGCCGTCACACAACTGATGCGCGAGCAGGACGACGCGAGCTTGCGCGAGGCGGCGGCGCGCGTTCTCGGTCTGCACTACGAAGGCCCCTTCGTCAACACGGCGCAGTGCGGCGCGCTGCGGACGGAGTTCTTCCGCACCTATTCTGCGCCGGAAGATTTGCGCGCGCTCGCCTGTGTCGAGGCGGAAGGCGCGCGGCACATGACGACGCTCGCGCCCGAAGTCGAAGGCGGCGTCGAGTTGGTCGGAGAACTAAGCGCGCGCGGCTGGATAGTCTCCATCGGCCACACGCGCGCCGATGTCGAGACGCTCGAACGCGCGCGCACGCACGGCGCGCGTCACCTGACACACTTTCTCAACGCCATGTCGCCGCTTCATCATCGCGCGCCCGGCCCCATCGGTTGGGGACTTGTGTGCGACGACGTGACGTGCGATGTGATAGCCGACCGCATCCACTGCGACCCGCTCGCGCTCGCGCTCGTCCTGCGCTGCAAGACGGCCGAGCGCGTCTCCCTCATCAGCGACGCGGTCGCACCCGCCGGTCTCGGCGACGGAGAGTTTCGCGTCTGGGGCGAGACGATAAAGGTCGAGGCAGGACGGACGAGCAACGCGCGGGGCAGCATCGCCGGCTCGGTTATCAACATGAGCGATGCCGCGCGCACGATGGCGTCGCTCGGCGTCGCGCCCCCGGATGTCGCGCGGATGGCCGCGCTCAATCCCGCGCGCCTGCTCGGACTCGAACACCTCTGCGGCTCAATCGAAGAAGGGAAACGCGCAGACCTCGCCGCGCTCGACGCGGAGGGTCGCGTGCGCCTGACGCTCGTCGGCGGACGCATCGCCTTCGAGCAATTGCCTTGAAAATTTATCGGGGCAGGGCTTAATTAAGGTTTGGCGTTGAGGCGTTCGGCTTCGGCGGCGCGTTTGGCTTCGTGCAACTGGCGCGCTCTTTCGAGTTCGCGTCGGCCTTCTTCCTTGCGGCCGCTCTGCACGAGCACGCGTCCGAGTTGAAAGTGGCCGTCGGCAATCGTGTCGTCGAGTTTGACGGCCGCGCTCAATTCCTCGACGGCGCGCTCTAAATCTCCTGCCTGCGCCAGCGCGCGGCCGAGCGCGAAGCGCGTGTCAAACTCCTGCGGAAAAGCGCGTGCGGCGCGTTCGAGCAACGGACGTGCGCGCGCCGCCTCGCCTTTCGTCAGATAAAGGTCGCCGAGCGTAAACGATGCGCGCGCGTCTTCCGGGTCGCGCCTGAGAACTTCCGTCAACACGCGTTCGGCCTCTTCGTAGCGATAGAGTTTCCAGTAGAGATAACCGAGTCCGTAGCGCGTCACGTTCGACTCAGGCCAGAGCGCAACGGCTCGCTCGTAGGCGACGGCCGCCTCGGTCGTGCGCCGCGCGCCGTCGAGCGCGTCGCCGTATTGCGCCCAGAGTCTCCCCGTCTCCTCACCCAAATCGAGACGCCGTTTGAGTACCGCAGACGCTTCGACGAAGCGACGCTGTCGCATGAAAGACTCTGCGGCCATCTCCAACAGCGCCTTGTCGCGCGGCGCGCGCGCCAGCAACTGCGCCAGTTCGCGGCTCGCCTCCTGAAAACGCTCCGCGCCGACGAGCGCCACCGCCAACGCGCGCCGTCCCGCCTCGTGCTCCGGTTCGAGCGCGAGCGCCCGCCGCAAGTGCAGGACGGCCGTCTCGAACTGCGCGGCGCGGACTGCGGCCAGTCCGAGGTTGAAGTGCGCGCCCGCCAGTTTCGGGTCGAGCATGGCGGCGCGTTCCCATGCCGCAGACGCTTCCGCACTCTTCCCCCGACGGCTGCGCGCCGTGCCGAGATTGACCCACGCGCGCGCGTCTTCAGGCGCGATGCCGACGACTCGCTCCCACACTTCTTCGGCTCCTGCCCAGTCGCCCGCCGCCTCGCGCGCCTGCGCCGCAGAGTAAAGCGCGCGCACCTCTTCCGTGCGCCGCGCGTCGCCGTCGCCGGTTTGACCCGGCGCGGCAGCGACAGCGACGAAGAGCAGGCAGACGATTGTTGACAGGAGCTTGAATCTCATTCAGACCTTGCGCCTCGCGTCTCCGCATAGAAGCCCGCGCGCCTGTAAGACTCGTCGAGCAACTCGACGGGATGACAGATTAACAGTTCGAGACCGTGTGCGCGCGCACCTGCTGCGAGTTGCATGTGACAGCCGGGATTGCCGGTCGTCAGCACGCTCGCGCCCGTCTCACAGACATGCGCCATCTTCTCTGCGAGCACGCGCTCGGACAACTCCGTCTCCAACAGATTGTAGACGCCCGCGCCGCCGCAACAGACATCGCTGCCTTCGAGCGGCACGAAACGTAAGTCCGCAATCGCGGCCAACAGACGCAGCGGCGACACGTCTGCGCGCTGGCCGTGAAGCAGATGACAGGACGCGTCATAGGTCGTCGCACAATCTCCGACCGGCGCACCTTCACGCGTGCCCGTCGCAGACAGTTGTTGACTCACGTCGCGGACGCGCGCGCTGAACCTGCGCGCACGTTCACTGTAGTTCTCCTCTCCGGCCAGCAGGTGCGCGTAAGAGACGAGCATCGCGCCGCAGCCGCCCGCGTTGGTCACGATGGGCGCATCGTCTGCGTCCGCGAAGGCTTCGAGGTTGCGGCGCGCGAGACGACGTGCCCCTTCGAGGTCGCCCGCGTGCGCGTGCAACGCGCCGCAGCAGACCTGACCACGCGGCGCACTCGTCGCGCACCCATTGGCTTCGAGCACACGCGCCGTCGCGCGATTGACACGCGCGAACAGACCTTCCGTCACGCACCCCTCGAACAGCAGCGCACGCGACCTCTCCTCCGAGCCTTCAACTTCGCCGACGCCTCTGGCGCCGGCATGAGCCTCCTTCTCATCGGCAGACAGAGCGGCGGGCGTCGAGCCGTCGAGCAACGCGAGCGCAAGCCGGAGACGGAGTGGCAGCAGGCGCGACGCACGCGTCTTGAGCAGCAAGCGCGGCAGGCGCAAGTCGCGCAGCGTGCGCGCGAGCGTGAAGGCCAGCGAGAGGCGTGCGGGATGGAGCCAGACGTGGCGCAGCACGAGTCGCAGAGCGCGAGCAGTCCACCCGCGCGGCCTGCCGCCGCGACGTATGTCGCTGCGTGCCGCCTCCAAAAGTTGACCGTACTCGACGCCCGCCGGGCACGCGCTCTCGCAAGCGCGACAGCCGAGACAGCGGTCGATGTGGCGCTCGAACGAATCAGAGGCCAGCGGCAGACGCCCTTCGGCGACGGCGCGCATCAGGTATATCCGGCCACGCGGGCTGTCGTTTTCGTCGCCCGTCTGAACGTAGGTCGGGCAGGCTTCCAGACACAGGCCGCAGTGGACGCAGGCCAGTATCTTCCGCTCGTCGGCGACAAGCGCGTGCGCCGTCTCAGACAACTTCTCGCTCATCATCTCTCCGCAAAAGTTCCGCCGGGGTCGAACTGCTCTTTCAAACGACGCGACAAGATGAGCGCGCCGCCCTTCGCGCCCCACGCGTCTATGCGCTGCTGCAACTCGACGCCCGCGCGTTCCAACACCAGATGGCCTCCGGCCTCGCGCGCCGTTCGCCTGAGCTTTTCGAGAGCGCGCACATGACGGTCGTCATCCCCGGCCGTCCCGACCGACACGCGCAGACGCCCATCGCACGCGCCCGCCTGCCACGCCGAGACCTCCGCGCCGTCTTCTTCAGCATGTATCTCAAGCAACGCGAGTAGGTCTGCGAGACGCGTCGGCGGAACGCTCGCGCGCCAGACCAGGCGCGCCCCGTCGCGCACCGACGCGGCGGCCAGATTCTTCCACACGGCAGCGTCATCGGTCAGCATCTCGATTGACGCGCGACTCGCGGCCGATGTCAACAGTTCGCGCGCGCGCGTCGTCTGATGCACAACCGCGTCGCGCGTCCCTGCGAAGCGGACGAGCAGGAGGTGCTCGTCGGATGAATCGTGCGAGGCATCGACGGCCGACGCGAGCGTGGGCGAGAGCAACTCGGCGGCGACCGGAAAGAGACGCGCCTGCGAGACGGCGTGCGCGGCGCCAAGCAGCGACGCGTAATCGCCGGAGCGCGCGATGAGTGTTGCGCTCTCGGCCGGGAGCGGTCGCAGCTTGAACGTCAGTTCGAGAATCAGACCGAGCGTGCCGTAGCTTCCGACGAACAGCTTGCAGAGGTCGTAGCCCGCGACGTTTTTGACGACGCGCGAACCGGCGCGAATCAGACTTCCATCGGCGAGCGCGACGCGCATGCCGAGGACGTGCGAGCGCACAAGGCCGTAGCCGGGTGCGTGTGCGCCGCTGGCGGCCGTCGCTGCGACGCCGCCGAGCGTGGCGCGGCCGTCGTCCGGCGGGTCGAGCGGCAGCCATTGGTCTGCGCGGCGCAACTGCTCGTTGAAACGCGCGAGCGTGAGTCCTGCTTCGGCCGTCGCCACGAGGTCGGCCGGTTCGTGTTCGACGAGACGTGCAAGGCGCGTCGTCTTCACGAAGAGATTAACGCGTTGACGGCCGCTGTCATGCTGCGAGTCGAGCCACGTGCCTGCGCCCTGCGGCGCGACCGTCCAGCCTTCGCTCGACGCGAGACGCAGCACCTCGCACGCCTCTGCAAACGAACCCGGCTCGACCGTCAACACGTCTTTCGTCGTCTCACCTGCCGAAGCGTGCTCCGCGCCGACGATTGATGCGAGCGCGTCGGCCGCGCGTGCGGCATCGAACGCGCGGCCTGTACGCGCGAAGGTTTGCGTGCGCGCCGTCGCGTTGAGCGCAGGAGAGACGAGGGGAATCGAAGAAGGGAAACCGTGCGTGTCGGCCTGCCGGACTTCGACTTCGGACGTATCGGAAATTGCTCCGCCGCCGTTCGTCTCGCGTCGCCTCGCGGCCTTCGAGGCGACGACGGCGCGCGCCTCGCCACAGCCGAGCGGCGCGGGGATAATCTTGCCGGGGTTGCACAGGCCGTGCGGGTCGAAGGCGGCACGCACGCGGAGCATCGCGCGCAGGTCGGCTTCCGAAAAGATGAGCGGCAGGTATTCGCTCTTGTCGAGGCCGACGCCGTGCTCGCCCGTAATCGTCCCGCCCGCGCGCACGCACGTCTCCATCATCTCGCGCCCCGCCTCTTTAACGCGCCGCACCTCGTCTTCATTACGCGAGTCGAAGCAGATGAAAGGATGCAGGTTACCGTCGCCTGCGTGGAAGACGTTGGCGACCGGCAGTCTGTATTTCGCGCCGATGCGATAAGTCTCGGCGAGCACTTCGGGCAGACGCGAACGCGGCACGACGGCGTCCTGCAACATGAGGTCGGGCGAGATGCGACCCATCGCGCCGAACGCGCCCTTGCGCGCCGCCCACAACTTTTTCCGCTCGGCCTCGTCGGCCGCACGCCGCCACGTCCGCGCGCCGTGATGCAGACAGATTGACTCGACATGAGCAGTCTCCTCATCAAGACCGGCGTCGAGGCCGTCGAGTTCGACGAGCAACGCGGCCTCCGCATCTAGTGGGATGCCCGCCGCGAAGACGCTCGCCTCGACGGCGCGGATGGTCGCGCCGTCAACCATTTCGAGCGCGGCCGGGATGATGCCTGCGGCGATAATCGCCGAGACGGCGCGGCTCGCATCGTCAACGCTCTTGAAGTCTGCGAGCAGTGTGCGGACGGCGGGCGGCGTCGGCGTCAGCCTGAGCGTCGCTTCGGTCGCAATACCGAACGTGCCTTCCGAGCCGACAAAGAGACCGAGCAGGTCGTAGCCCGCAGGCTCGCCCGTCGCGCCTCCGAGGTCAACCACCTCTCCGTTCGAGAGCACGACGCGCGCGCCGAGCACGTGGTCAACCGTCGTCCCATACTTCAGACAGTGGATGCCGCCCGCGTTCTCTGCGATGTTGCCGCCGACGGTGCAGGTCGGCTGGCTCGAAGGGTCGGGCGCGTAATGCAGACCGTGCGGCGCGACCGCGCGCGAGACGAGCGCGTTGACTATCCCTGTCTCGACGACGGCGAGACGATTCTCGACATCCACCTTGAGCAACCTGCGCATCCGCGCCGTCTCAATCACGACGCCGCGACCGAGCGCGAGCGCCCCGCCCGACAGCCCCGTGCCCGCGCCGCGCGGCGCGAAGGGAACGCGCTCGCGCATCAGCACGCGCATCACTTCCGCCACCTCTGCGGTCGAATGTGGAAAGACGACGGCGCGCGGCCGCGCCTTGTGCTGCGGCAACCCGTCGCACTCGTAGACGAGCAACTCGTCGGGCTGCGAGAGCAACTGTTCGCGCTTGAGAAACGCGCGCAGAGATGTAATCAGCGTGTCCACTAGAATTGAAGCGTAACGGCAAGCACGATTTTCTTGAACGGGAGGTCGGGGCTAATGATACACTACGCCGCCGCCTCCCGCGAAAACTCCTTTGGCTCAGGTGACACAGCTTGGAATTCTCAATCCTCGACGGACTACGCACGATTAAGTTCGACCTTAGCATGACGCTGGCGCTGGCCGCACTCTCGCTCTTTGCAGGCTACGCGACGCTGCGCATCGTGCGCCCGCTCGCGCGTGTGAGTATTCCTGCGGCGGCCGTCGGCGGACTGTTGTTTGCGCTGCTCGTGCTGGCGCTGCGCGCTTCCGGGACGCTCGGCA
>DASZCR010000293.1:0-34492 GCA_035942915.1 Pyrinomonadaceae bacterium
AGTGGCAAAAGCTTACGGCGCTTGGCGCGAGGACGGAGGCATCTCCGAACGCGCCCTCTTCATCGTGGATAAGGAGGGCAAAATCGCCTACAAAGACATCCACGACATCTCGGATCAGCCGGACAACGAGGACTTGTTCGACGTGCTCCGCAACCTCTGACGAGTCGCGGACGCTGTCTGTCCACCAGCGGGCTGAACCGCTCCCCGTGCCGTCCTGACGCGTCGGCCGCGAGCGTTTCAGCCCGTGATGTTTTAGGGACAAAATAGGCGTATAAAGCGCGTCGAAAATATTCAGGAGAGAATTTCCATGACGCTTTCACGCAAGTGCGTTCCGTTCACGCCCTTCGAGCGCGAGTTGGCGAAAGCCCACATCGCCATCGTGACGGCGGCCGGTGTCCATCTCAGAGAGCAGCAGCCCTTCAACATCTCGGACGAGTTGGGCGACCTCACCTTCCGCGTCATCCCCGAAGACACGGACACGTCGCAACTGATGGTCACGCACCATCACTACGACCATACGGACGCCGACTCCGACATCAACGTCGTCTTTCCCTTAGACGTGCTGCGCGACTTGCACACGGAGGGCTTCATCGGCGGCATCGCGCGCAAGCACGTCGGCTACATGGGCTACACGATGCAGTTGAAGGCGATGTACGAAGGGACTGCGCCGGAGATTGCCAACGAGATTGACAAGGGTTCACGCGCCGACGCCGTCATCCTGACGGGTGGTTGACCGAACGTCTGCCACCGCACGGTCGTCGCGGTTCAACGTGAAATCGAGATGCGCGGCATCCCGACGGTGCTCATCACTGTGAGCCCTGAGGTCTCGGCGCAGATGCGCCCGCCACGCGCGCTCTATCCGCAGGGCTTCAAGATTGGCAACAGCACGGGTCGCCCCGGCATGCGCGAACTCCAACGCCGCGTCCTGCGCGACGCCCTGCAACTGCTGACGGAAAATACGCGCCCCGGCGAAGTCGTCACGCGCGAATATCCAGAATACGGCGAGCAGTACGAGCCGCCGAAGGTGAAGAGCAAGTGATAAGACATGGGTGACGGGTGATAAGTGATAGGTGATAAGTGATAGGTGATAAGACAAAGACAGGTTTTATCCTATCACCCATCACCTATCACCCATCACCATCTTCTTACCATCTATCACTTAACCACGTATGAAGACAATCGGATTGGTGACGGGCGGCGGAGACGCGCCCGGTTTGAATGCTGTCATCCGCGCGGTCGTCAAGACGGCGGCGGGCGAATACGGCATGCGTGTCATGGGCATCGAGGACAGTTTCGAGGGTTGTCTGGGAGACCCGCTCGTGCGCGAGTTGACGCCTGCGAGCGTGCGTGGATTGTTGCCGCGCGGCGGCACGATTCTCGGCACGCGCAACAAGGGGCGCTTCGTCGTGCGCAGCGAGGGCGGACAGACCATGATGCCCGATGAGGTTTATCGAGAGGCCATCAATAACCTCAGGCGGCTCGACATTGAAGGACTCATCGTGCTCGGCGGCGAAGGCACGCTCGCCATCGCGGCCGAGTTTCACAAGCGCGGCTTCCCCGTCGTCGGCGTGCCGAAGACGATTGACAACGACCTCTCGGCCACAGAGTTGACCTTCGGCTTCGTCACCGCTCTGGACATCGCCACCGAGGCGCTCGACCGTCTGCACACGACCGCCGAATCGCACGACCGCGTGATGATTCTCGAAGTGATGGGGCGGCACGCCGGTTGGATTGCTCTACATTCGGGCGTGGCGGGCGGCGCAGACGTGATTCTCATCCCCGAAATTCCCTTCTCGATGCAGCGCGTCGCCGAGAAGGTCTGCGAACGCGAGCGCTGCGATTCGCAGTTCAGCATCATCGTCGTCGCCGAAGGCGCGAAAGAGGTCACCGGCTCGGAGCTTTATCTCGACAAGGGCGACCAGCAGCAAGCGCCGCGACTCGGCGGCATCGGCCATCACATCGCGCACGAACTCAACAGGCTGACGGGCAAGGAGACGCGCTGCGTCGTGCTCGGCCACCTCCAACGCGGCGGCAGCCCCAACGCCTTCGACCGGATGCTGGCGACCAACTTCGGCTCGTGCGCCGTGCGCGCACTTGTCCAGAGCGAGTACGGCATGATGGTCGCGCTGCAAGCGGCCAACATCGTCACTGTCCCCATCGCCGAAGCCATCAGCGAAATCAAGACCGTCCCGCCCGACAGCCAACTCGTCCGCACCGCGCGCGATACCAGCATCTCCTTCGCCGCCCCGGACGAAGACGAACATCACAAATACGAGACCTGCTGAAAGCAGGCGCAAGGCAACAGCCGGAAGGCACAAGTCAGGAGGATGCGTCCTCTTAACTTGTGCCTTCCGGCTGTTGAACTGTTGCCTCTTGGCTGCTCGCTAAGTGCAGAACTCTTCGAGGAATTCGAGGTTGAGGTGTGGTTGCGGCGCGTCCGGCTCGAAGTTCGCAAGGTACTCGAAGAACTTGCCGACCAGAATCGGGTCGAACTGCGTGCCCGCGCCGCCCCGCAGCCGTTCGATGGCGACCGCCTGCGGCAGACGCGGGCGATAGGGTCGGTCGCTCGTCATCGCATCATAGGCGTCGATGACGCCTATGATGCGCGCGCCGAGCGGAATCTCCTCGCCGCACAGACCGGCCGGGTAGCCCGCGCCGTTCCACCACTCATGATGATGCATCACCATCGCGCGCACGAGTTCCATCTGCGGCACACCGGCCAGAGCCTGCTCGCCGTGATGGACGTGCCGACGCATGACGGCCGTCTCCTCCGGCGTCAGGCTCTCCGGCTTGCAGAGCACGCCTTCGGGCACGACTATCTTTCCTACGTCGTGCAGCAGCGCGCCGAGTTTGACCGAGATGGCTTCCTCCTCCGACAGCCCGCAGTACAGAGCGAGACCCTCGGCCATCCGCGCCACGTTCTGCGAGTGCTGCCCCGTGTAGCTGTCTTTGGCGAACAGCAGCGTGATGAGCGTGCGGACGGTGGCGATGAAAGAGCGACGCGCTTGCAGTTCGAGTTCGCGGTTGCGCTCCTTAATCTGGCTGAGGACGAGGACGTTTTCGATGACGTTGAGAAGTTCGCGGTAGCCGAACGGCTTGTGCAGATAGGCGGCGAGTCCGAGTTCCATCAACTCGCGCTGCTCGGCGTCGTTGTTGGTGCGCGCCGTGAGCATGATGACGGGCGTGTAGCGCAGGCGCGCATCCGTGCTCTTGAGCAGTTGTTCAAAGACCTCTTTGCCGCTCATGTCCGGCATCATATAATCGAGTAAGATGATGTCAGGATTGACTTCTTGCGCCTGTCGCAAACCTTCCTGACCGCCGAGCGCGCCCGCGAAACGATATCCGGCGCGCTCCAGCGTCAGACGGCCGAGACGCAGCAGAGAGGGGTCGTCGTCAATGAAGAGGACGAGCTTTTTTCTTTCGGAAGACGATTTGAGCATCGCGTGTTTTTACGCCGTCCGCAAAACGCTCCGACGAGAGCGCGGGGAGACGGTCGCACCTTTCCCTCCAGCGGAGATGGGACAATGCGAGGTATGCTTGTGATTAAAGCAAGAAACACGCACTCGAAGGGGAAAGTTTTGGAGTCCGAGCGCCGAATGCGTCCTCGGCCGGAAGGTGGGTTTAAGCTGGCAGAGAGATACCGAAGTTCGGAGTTCGGAGTTCGGAGCTTAAACTTCGCCTCACGGGGAAGACGCCGAGTCGGAGTATAGTCTAGACTTCGGATTTAACACCATTGCATTTTTGTTATATTTCGGCGCACGCGAAATGTGCGCTGGCGAACACAACACAAACGGGCGGAGGCTAAAGAGGGTCGTGACGGAAAACATCAAACAGAAACTGCAAGCCGAGTTGGACGAGTTGGACACGGAGTTGCGCGTTCATCTGCCGAAGCAGATTAAGACGGCGAAGGAGTGGGGCGACCTGCGCGAGAACGCCGAATATCACGCGGCGCTGGCGCGCCAGCAGTTCGTACAGGCGCGCATCGGCCAACTGCGCCAACGCCTGCGCGAAATCGCCTCCATCGACACCTCGAAAGTCCCGCACGACAAAGCGGCCTATGGCTCGACCCTCGTCCTCTACGACGCCGAGCGCGACGAGGAGGTCACCTACCGGCTGGTGACGCCCGAAGAGAGCGACCCGCAACAGGGTTTCATCTCGACGACCTCACCCGTCGGCCGCAGCCTGATGGGCAAGGAAGAGGGCGACGAAGTGAAGGTGGTGACTCCGGCCGGGGCGCGCAACTTCGAGATACGTCGTCTGACGACGCTCCACGACGAGGCCGCCGCCAACGAATCTCAGACCGATTAACCACCTGACCATTGACCGGCAGACTTTGCAGCGCCCGCCTTCCCACCCACACGGCGGCGGAAGGAGAACGCGGATGACTAACGAAGAGATGCAGCGCACGATGGAGTTCATCCTCAAACAGCAGGCGAACTTCGCCGTGAACATCGAGAAACTGACCGGCGTCATGGAGCAGGCCGACGCACGCATGACCCGCCTCGAAGGCGCCTTTGTCGGCATCTTCAACATGATGACCGAAACGGCCAAAGCTCAGAAGATACTGACCGAGCAGGTCAGCGACCTGTCCGTACAGGTCATCGAGTTGAAGTCGGCGCAGGCGCACACGGACGAGCGTCTGAACGCTTTCATCAACGTCGTCGAGCGTTACATCAGCGAGGGACGAAACGGCGACGCGCGGGCTTGAAGAGCGCACGCGCGAGGTCTGCTCCGTGAGCGGGTGCGGCACGCGGCGTCTTGTGCCGCACCTCTTTCGGACAGTTCCTTGACAAGCGATTCTGCGCCTCCCTATGATGACCCGGCGGGTGCGGCTGGCGTAGTGCGACGAGAGCGGTTCCCTCCTGATAGACTTTTTCGGCCACAGCAGAAAGGTTTCGGCATCTTGTTCGGGGCGAGCATCGGACGCGGGGCGCAGCGCATCATCAACGCGATGGTGCAGAGCCTTGCGCGCGGTCGCATCAACCCCAATGTGCTGACCGTCATCGGCGTCTCCATCAACGTCGGGGCCGGTCTCCTCTTCGGACTCGGCCAATTCTTCTGGGCGGGCATCGTCCTCATCGTCGCCAACCTCTTCGACATGCTCGACGGTCAGGTGGCGCGCCTCACAGGCCGCGTCACGCGCTTCGGCGGCTTCCTCGACTCCTCTCTCGACCGGCTCTCGGACATGGTCGCCTTCGTCGGCCTGATGGTTTTCTACGCCCGCGATACGGAGTTCCATTCGACGCTCAACGTCTTCCTCGCGGGCGCGGCCATGATGGGTTCCGTGATGGTCTCTTATGCGAGCGCGCGCGCCGAGAGTCTGATTCCGAAGTGCGACGTGGGCTTCCTGCGCCGCCCGGAGCGCGTCGTGCTCTTAATCATCGGCGGCCTCTCGACCCATCCCGGTTCTCAAAGCCCCTTCGCCAATCGGATGCCCGCCGTGCTCTGGATTCTGGCCGTCGGTTCTTACTGGACTTTCGCCTATCGCATGTATCACACGTGGCGCGAGGTGAACCGCGCCGACGCGGTTGCCGCCGCTACCGCACAGCAGCAGCAGCAAACTTCCGCCGGTGCGGCCGACGCTCCACCCGAAGGCGCGGCCGAGATGGCCTCGCGTTGAAAGCCTTCGGCCGTCCGAACCGAACGACGCGCCGCACATTCCCCATCCGAACATGGCACTCTTCGACATCTTCCGCCGCAAAAAGAACGACGACGAAGCCACGCGCCGACAACAACTGCTGCGCACAGGCCGCATCGCCGAAGGCTCCATCTTCGACATCGTGACGGATGAGAGCGGCGCTATCACACAGATTTTCTTCAATTACACCATCAACGGCGTCGATTACGAATCCTCCCAACTGCTCGACGCCGCGCAGCGCCAACACCCGGCCGACTACGTCCCCGGCGCGCGCGTCACCGTCCGCTATCACCCGCATCAACCGGGCAACTCCGTCGTCGTCTAAAAGCAGAGACGAGTGACAAGTGACGGGTGACGAGTTAGAATCCGACTTCATGCAATCACAACTGTAGATTCTTTGAATGTCGCTGTGGCGGCATCAGGTTGATTTCTTACTTGTCACACGTCACAGGTCGCTGGTCACTGCTCTAACATGTTTCGCAAAATCCTCATCGCCAACCGGGGCGAGATTGCCGTGCGCGTGATTCGCGCGTGCCGCGAGTTGGACATCTCGCCCGTCGCCGTCTACTCCGAAGCCGACGCCTCTGCGCTTCACGTCCGTCTGGCCGATGAAGCGCATTTGATAGGCGCGGCCGCATCATCGGAGAGTTATCTGAGAATCGAGCGCGTCATCGAAGCCGCGCTCGCCAGTCGCGCTGAGGCGATTCATCCGGGCTATGGTTTTCTCGCCGAGAACGCGGCTTTTGCGCGCGCCGTCTCCGCAGCCGGACTCGTCTTTATCGGCCCGACGCCGGAGGCGATGGAGTTGATGGGGTCGAAGACGAGCGCGCGGCGCGCGGCCATCGCGGCGGGCGCGCCCGTCGTGCCGGGAACGACCGAGCCGCTCGCATCGCTCGCCGAGGCGCGCGACGTGGCGCGCGAGGTCGGCTATCCCATCATGCTCAAGGCGGCGGCGGGCGGCGGCGGCAAGGGTATGCGCTTCGTCTCTACGGAAGCCGAACTGGCTTCGGCGCTGGAGACGGCGCGCTCGGAGGCCGAAGCGGCCTTCGGCGATTCGTCCGTCTATGTCGAGAAGGCCGTCGAGCGCCCGCGCCACATCGAAATTCAAATCTTCTCCGACACGCACGGCAACCACGTACACCTCGGCGAGCGCGAATGTTCCATCCAGCGACGCCACCAGAAAGTCATCGAAGAATGTCCTTCGCCTATCGGCGACCCGCAGTTGCGCGAGCGCATGGGCGCGGCCGCCGTCCAGATTGCGCGCGCCTGTGATTACGTCGGCGCGGGGACGGTCGAGTTTCTCGTCTCGGACGTGACGCGCGAGTTCTACTTCCTCGAAATGAACACGCGCCTGCAAGTCGAGCACCCGGTCACGGAGATGGTCACGGGACGCGACCTCGTGCGCGAGCAGATACGCGTCGCCGCCGGACACGCGCTCTCCTTCACGCAGGAAGAGGTCGGTTGGACGGGGCACGCCGTCGAGTGTCGCATCTACGCCGAAGACCCTGAGAACAATTTCCTGCCCTCGCCCGGCCGCATCACTTCCCTGCGCGTGCCTGCGGGGCCGAACGTGCGCGACGACGGCGGCGTCTACGCCGGTTCGGAAGTCTCCATCCACTACGACCCGATGATTTCAAAACTGGCGACGTGGGGACGCACGCGCGCTGAGGCCATCGAGCGCATGCGCCGCGCGCTCATCGAGTACAGCGTCGGCGGCATCCGCACGACGCTCCCCTTCTTCCGCGAAGTGATGCGCGACCCGGAGTTTCTCGCAGGCCAACTCGACACGGGCTTCATCACCCGTTTCAACGAACGACGCCGCACGAACGGCGCACGCGAGGAACATCAGGAAGCGCACGACGACTCGACGCTGAGACGCGACCTCGCCGCACTCGCCGCCGCGCTCGACTACGCGGCGACGCGCGACGCTTCCGCAGACCCGCGCCAGCAGCCATCTCAAACAACACCGAGCCGCTGGCGTCTCGCCGGACGCGCCGCCCAACTCAACGGCAGAAACTGAACGAAGACTTAGTTGAGCTTATGAAACTGAACGCGGAGATTGACGGGGAGAGACTATCGCTCGACGTGCGGCGCGAAGGCACACGCGTCTTCGCAGAGGTCGAAGGGCGCAGCTACGAACTCGAAGCGCGCGAGCCGGAGCCGGGCGTCTACCTGCTGCTCCATGCCGGGCGCGTCTTCGAGTGCCGCGTCGGCGGAGCAGAGCAGGCGCGCTCTCAAGGCCGCATGGAGATAACTCTCGACGGCCACACCTACGGCGTCGCGCTCTCCGACCCGAAGCGTCTGCGCGGCGCGGGTGGCATGGGTGCGGGCGGCGGGGGCGGTCGCGCTGAGGTGGCCTCGCCGATGCCGGGCAAGGTCGTGCGCGTGCTGGTCGAACAGGGCGCACAGGTCGAGGCGGGCGCAGGACTCGTCGTCGTCGAGGCGATGAAGATGCAGAACGAGATGAAGTCTCCGAAGGCGGGCACGGTCGTCGAGTTGCGCGCCGAACCGGGCGCGACCGTCAACGCCGGGCAAGTGCTCGTCGTCGTCGAATAAACTGATAAAGTCTCAAGTCGCAGGTCTCGAAGTGCGTGGCTCTGAAGTCAAAGACCCTGACGCTCATGCCGGACTTTCGACTTCGGACTTGAGACCTCAAACTCTGATGCGTGTTTTGCTGTGGGATATTGATGGGACGTTGCTGCGCTCGGCGCGCACGGGGGCGTTTAAGGATTACACCGCGCCGATGTTGGAGAGCGTCTTCGGCACGGCGGGGCGGCTGGCAGAGATGTCTGTCTCCGGCATGACCGACTTGCAGATAGCCTGCGAGGCGCTCTGCGGAGAAGGCTTCACGCACGAGCAGGTGCGCGAGCGCGTCGGGCTGCTGCGCGAACGCTACATGCTTGAGTTCGAGCGCGCCGTGCGGGCGTCGGGCGACGAGCCGATGTTTCAACTGCTGCCGGGCGTGCGAGAGATTTTGCAGGCGGTCGAGGCACACCCGCGCTACGTCTCGGCGCTTCTGACAGGCAACATCGAGCCGGCCGCGTATCTGAAATTACGGCTCGTTGGACTGTCAGACTTCTTTCGCCTGCCCGGCGCGTTCGGCGACGACTCGCACGACCGCCGCGACCTTCCGCCGCTCGCCGCCGAGCGCATCAGTCGTCATCTCAACCTCGCTCTGCGTCCCGAACAGTTCATCGTCATCGGCGACACACCGAACGACATCGCCTGCGCGCGCCACTTCGGCGCACGCGCCGTCGCCGTCGCCACCGGACGCCTCAACGACGCCGAGACGCTCCGCCCGCACCACCCGGACGCCATCCTTCCAGACCTCTCCGACACGGAACTTGTCCTCAGCACCTTCGACCGACTGTAACGTGCGACCGCCTCTGACGACTCCTCGTGAGCCGCCATCTCAGGTTTGAGTTCTCTCGCCGCGTCGGCGGCGGGGCGTGCGAATCCGTTTGAGTTTGAGCGTCTCATCCGTCGTCAACAGGCGCGCGGCATCCATCACGGGAACGAGGCGCTGCCCCCAGCGCAGAGCGCGGCGGACGAACTGCGCATCGAGGCGTTCGCCGAGCGAGGCGACCTCCAGGACGCGCGTCTCGTCGGCCTCGTAAACCTCGCACACTTCATCGACGGACGCGCCGACGAAGCGCCCGCCGAGACGAACGGCGAGGATGCGACGCGGTGGCGCAGCGCCGCTCAGACCTGCGCGCAGACGCAGGTCAACGACGGGCAGCAGGTGGCCGCGCACGTCAACGACGCCGACGATGAACTTCGGCGCGCGCGGCATCCGCACGGGCTGTGTGTAGGGGAGCACCTCAGCCACGTCTGCCACGTCGAAGGCGAAATACTCGTCTTCGAGTCGGACGACGACGAAGTCGCGCGTCGTCGCCGTCGGCGTGGTCGTCTCTCTGTCGTCGCCGTTCATGGCCTCAAGGTCTATGGAAGCCGCGTTCGATGTCGCGCTTGGTGAGGCGCAGGATGACGGGGCGTCCGTGCGGGCAGGTGGTGGGCGAAGAGGTCAGGAGCAGGCGGTCGATGAGCCAGCGCATCTTCTCCTGCGTGAGCGGCATGTTGATTTTGATGGCCGCGCGGCAGGCGAGCGAGGCGGCGACTTCGTCGCGCAGGTTTTCGCGCACCCCGCCGCGTTTCTCCGTGTCAACAGTCTCAAGAATCTCTGCGAGCACGTTGCGCGCGTCGGTCGCAGAGAGGTCTGCGGGGACGCATCTGATGGCGACCGTGCGTCCCGATAGACGAGTCAACTCGAAGCCGTGACGTTCGAGTTCGGGCGCAAGGTCGTCGAAGGCGGCGGCCTGTGCCGGTGTCAGGTCGAAGGTCTCCGGCACGAGCAACTGCTGCGACTCGGCACGACGCGCGCCTTCGAGCGCACGATACTTGTCGAAGAGAATCCGCTCGTGCGCGACGTGCTGGTCGATGAGCAGCAAGCCTTCGGGGTCTGTGGCGATGATGAAACTCTCTTCGAGTTGACCGAGCGGACGGATGTTCGCCGAGAGCGATTCGACGGCGACCTCGCGCACGAGTCCCGCCGCCGAGTTCAGAGGCGGAAGCGTGCGCGCCGCGCGCATCCCGGCCGCGTGCGTCTCAGCGTCGAGGGTTTCGGCGGCGCGCGCGTCGGGCGTGTCTGTTTCGGCGGCGCGCATTTCGGGCGCGTGGGATGTTTGAGGCGCGCTTGTGTCGGGGGCGCTGATGCTGTCGCGCGTGCGGGGCGCGTTGACGTTCGCGGTCTGGTCGGGTCGCGTCGGCGATGCGGCCGTGTCGTTGAAAGATGAGGTGTGCGGGGCGTCGAAGTCTGTGGGCGAGGCGGCGCGTGCGTGGCGCGTCAGTGCGTTGCCGGCTGTGTCTTGAAGTGGATGCGTGGGGGTGGCGTGGTCTTCGGCGTCCGAAGGCGGCGCGGTCTGGAAGTGTGCGGCGGGTTGATGAGAGGGAGCGTCGCTGGCGTCCGGCAGCGGCGCGGCGTCGGGCGCGGGCGTCCAGCCGAACTCAATCGCTTCCTGAAGGGGTTGCGGCTCGCGCGTCGTCTCGCCTTCGGCGTGCGCCTGTAGTTTCGCGTTCTCGTCGAACTCGTCTGTCCGGCGCAGGAAGCCTGCGGAGGCGAGCGCGGCACGGACGGCTTCGCGGACGGCGTCGGCGACGGCTGCCGCGCGTCGGAAACGCACCTCGGTCTTGGCCGGGTGGACGTTAACGTCAACCTCTTCGAGCGGCACTTCGAGAAAGAGCAGCGCGGCCGGGTAGACGCCGTGCGGGAGCACGGAGCGGTAGCCTTCCGAGAGTGCGCGCGCGACGAGGCGGTCGCGCACAAAGCGGCCGTTGACGAACAGGTATTGCGCGTCGCGCGTCGTGCGCCGTTCGCGCGGAGCGGAGACGTAGCCGCGCACGCGCGCCACCCTTTCGTGTCCGCCGTCCACATCGAGTAGATGTTCGAGAAACTCTGCGCCGAATATCTGATAGGCGCGTTCGCGCAGGTTGGCGGCCGGTGCGGCGCGCAGGGTTTCGCGCCCGTTGTTGGTGAGGACGAAGGCGATTTCCGGGTGCGCGAGGGCGTAGTGCGTGACGAGGTTCGAGAGGTGGAAGCTCTCGGTCGCCTCAGAGCGGAGGAATTTTCTGCGCGCAGGGACATTGAAGAAGAGGTCGCGGACGGCGATGGTCGTCCCGCGCGGCCGTGCGGCGGGCGACACGTCGCGCATGCGTCCGCCTTCGATGAGGACGCGCGTCGCTTCCGGGTCGGCGTCCGTTTGCGTGACCAACTCGACGCGCGCGATGGAAGCGATGGAGGCGAGCGCCTCGCCGCGAAAGCCGAGCGTGGCGATGCGGTCGAGGTCTTCCGTCCGGCTAATCTTCGACGTGGCGTGACGCTCGAAGGCGAGCACGGCATCGTCGCGCGTCATCCCTTCGCCGTCGTCCGAGACGCGCAGGAGTCTGCGTCCACCGGCCTCGACATCGACCTCGACGCGACGCGCGCCCGCGTCAATCGCGTTCTCGACCAACTCCTTCGCCACCGAAGCCGGGCGCTCGACCACCTCACCGGCCGCAATCTGATTGGCGATGTGGTCTGACAGGACTCGGATTTTGGACATAAGTGGTAGTCGGGAGTCTGAAGTCAGGAGTCAGTAATCAGTTCAGAGACGCGTCTCGTGCTCAGAGATAGACGACTTGATGGTCGGCCGAGCCGAGGTCGATGGCGTCGAAAATCCAGTCGATGATGTAGCGGCCGTGACGCGCGTAGAAGGAGACGACGTTGACATGGCGCTCTTGCAGTGTCTTTTCCGGGTAGAGCGCGACGGCAGCGCGTTCGAGTTGACGATAGGCGGCGCGGTCGCGTGCCATCTGCGCGCGATGGAAACGTGAGCGCAGACCTTCGAGTTGATAATCAATCTTGCGGCGGCCGGTGGCGAGCGCCTCGCCGAGCGTCGGGTCGAAGCGCCGCAGCTCTTCCTGCAACTCGTCGAGCGCCGCGCCAATCGAACCTTCGGCGCGGTCGAAGGCGCGCGCCGTCTCCGTGCCGAGATGTTCTTCGACGACGCGCGCGGAGACGGCGTCAAGCCCGCCGAAGAAATCTTCAATCGTCAGACCGTAGCGCGCCAGCGCGCGCGCCGTCCGCCGCTCGACGACCGTCAGACTAGCGCGGTGCAGGATAGGAGTGGCGGGACGCGCGAGCGCGCGATAGACCTCGGCCGTCTGCGCGAAGTAGGCGACTTCGGCTGCGCCGCCGAAGTAGGCCAGCGTCGGCAGCAGATAGTCCTGCACGACGGCGCGCAGCGTGACGTTCGGGCTGAAGCTTTCAGGCTCGCTCGCAGCCAGCGCGGCCAACTCGTCGGCCGTCCAAGACTCGTCGCGCGCGCTGCCCTTCAGGCGATAGCGTCCGTCCTCCTCGCGCGCCAGCGCGCGGCGTGCGCCATCCTCGTGCATGAAGAGCGGGAAGGCGTCGGGCGAGGTGTGAACCTGCGCGTGATAGCCCTCTGCTTCGAGCGCGCGGCTGCGCTCTTCGAGCAGCGCGGCCAGTTCGGGCGCGCGCCGCGCGGCCTCTGCGTAGAGCGGCGCGGCCAGACGCTTGAGTTCGGGCAGCGTCGGGTCGAGCAGGATGAGGCCGTAGCGCCCCGTGAGCGCCGCGAGCAGACGCGCGAACGCCTCCCCGTAGGTGTGACCCGGACTGTAAGCCTCTCTCAAGAGAGCTTCCAACTCCGGCATGAACTCGCTCGACGGAAGCAGGTCGAGCAGTCGTGCGATGGTCTCCTCGATGCTCTCATCCAGCCGGACTTGACCGACCGGCGCGCCCTCTTCGTGCAGCCCCGTGCCGACGCTCGTGCCCGCCAACCGTCCGTCGCACGCAATCATCTCGGCTGTCCGCACCTCTTCCCAATCGTGGTCTTCGGTCGCCATCCAGAAGACGGGCACGGCTTCCGTCCCGCGCTGCGTCAGGCATCCGGCGAGTTTCACGGCCGAGAGGGCTTTGTAGATGGTGTAGAGCGGCCCTGTGAAGAGCCCGACCTGCTGCCCCGTGACGACGGCCGCCGCGTCCGGCGCGCGCAGCCGCGCAATGTTGGCGAGCGTCTCAGGGCTTGCGCCCCACGCGCGGTTCGACGCTTCGAGCGCGTCGCAGAGAGCCTCGCGCGAAGCCGTGTGTGCCGCGAGCACTTCCGAGGCGCGCGCGGCCAGTTCGTGATGAAAGCGGACGGCCGAAGGATAGAAGCGGCGGAGCGCAACCGGGTCTTTGATGTAATCGAGAAAGAGGCGCGACTGTTGCGGGATACGCTCGAACGGCAGACGCTCGACGCGCAGTCCCGCCCCTTCGGGCGTGCTGTAACAGGCGGGTTCAGTCGTGCTCACTTGTGCTTTCGCTCCTGCTCTCGCGGCTCTCGTCCGGCCTCATTCGGCCTCCGTGAGAAGCCTTCTCGTCATGTCGGCTGAATAACTCATCTCGGTCGTGCGGCGACCTTGCGGATGATAACGTAGCGCGTCCGGGGCGGCGCGCGCAAACGCCCGCGAGCGGTTCAGGCGCGTGGCGCGCCCCTCTCGCGGACTGTCTCCGCGCCGGTTCGTCATGCCTGTTTGATTCAAACTTTCGCATTATAACGAGCGTGTCCGAAGGGCTGCAACGACGCCGCGTCGTCGGCCGCGTAAATCTATTGACAAGAACGAATGTTTAAGACTATCGTGCCGATGTTCTACTCAAGCCTGTTGCTCTACCGGCGCTCAAGCCTTACTGCGACCGGGTCTGTTCTCGCTCCGGGATTCGTGTCTGACCTCGCGGGTGCTCTCTCTCGCAAGCATCCCGCCGTTCTTTCAAGATGAATCCAAATCGCGCCTTTTTTGAAGCGCGGCAGTTCTCTTAAAAATTTCAGTCCGTCGCCCTCGACTCGTGAGAGTTGTGCGGCGCGGCGTCTGTCGCAGGCGGTTCCGTCTGCGACCCGGCTCTCCCCTCTCGCAGGGGAAACTCCCGACGAACATCTTTTGAAAGATTTGACAGACCGGCGATGCAGGTGCCGTCCGGCACACGCTTCCACCGACGCCCCAGGAGACATGCATGAAAAGGACTCTCAGCCTGATTCTGCTCTACGCGTTGTGTCTGACGCCGCTCATGCCCGCGCAGGCACAGACGCAGGTCGCCTCCATCGGCGAACTGAAAGAGCAAATCCAGAAACTGCTCGATGTAGAACGCGACCCTTCCACCCCGCTCGACGTGAAGGCGCTCAACCACACCTTTCTGGAAGAGCGCCGCGCCAAGCTGCGCACTCTCATTCAGACGCGCGTCAACGCGCTGCGCAAATACCAGTCCTCCGTCAAGGCGACGCTCACCGACGACGAGAACTACGTTATCGAAAACTCCATCAAGGGACTTGAGAGCGAGGTCAGAGAGATAGAGAAGCAGATGGAGGGCGGCGCGGCCGTCGAGGCTTCGTCCGTAGCCAGCGCGGCGCGTCAGGACGTGCCCGCGCCGAAGGTCGTCGCCGTCTCCGACAGCGGCGGCAACAACCTCTTCTCAAGCACTCCGAGCGCGCGGAGCCGCACAGTCGAGCGGTCGAACCCGACGATGGCGGCGGCTGCTGCTCCGGCTGCCGTCGCGCCTCAGGCCGGGACAGTCAAGCTGACGGTGAGAGGACATCTGACGAGCACGCTCGAAGCGTCGCAGGCGGCCAGCGGCGGTCAGGCCTACAGCCGGACGCGCGAGGCGCGCCGCTCATCGACGACCACGACGGGCGCTAAATACACCGCCACGACGACAACGGCCGCCGCCGGGACGCCGCGTCAGGGCACGTGCAGCACGGGCGACTACTTCCGCGATTGCACGGTCGAACTCAAGGACAGCGACGGAAACCTCATCGCCACCGTGCAGACCGAAGACGACGGGGCTTTCGAGATTATCTTCAACGGCTCACTCGACAAGACCTACGTTCTCTCTTCCAGAGCGGACGACGGCAACACGAAGCGAAACATCAAGTTCACAGAGAACAGTGGGCAAAACAATCCTTACGAGATTGACCTTCCCATCGAAGACCGTCCCGTCAGCCTGCTCTCGCGCGCCGTCGTCGGCTACGAGCAGGTCGGCGCAAGTTCGACCAAGAGCGCGCAGAAATACTTCTTCAACCTCTATCTGAGCAAGCCCGTCCCGTGGATGGGCAAAATCAACCCGGACTTCGGCCAGCGCGTCAGGATGTGGGGCGACATCCGCGTCACGAGCGTGCCGCAGGCGGGCACGGCCAACGTCGCCACCTTCGTTCCCGGCTTCGCGCAGCAGGTCGGAGAGTTGAGGGTCAACGAGATTGCACAGGCGATTGAGTTCCTCGCTGGCGTTGAGGTGCGTATCACGGGCAACAACTCTCTACTGCCGAGTTTCGACCGTCAGACCAAGCAGAAGTTCTCGCTCTCGCTCGTGGCCGCTTTCGGCACGACGACGCCGACCAACCCGCGCGAGACCATCGAGGTCTTCCGCGTCTTCCCGGACGCGCCGGGTCTGCCGCCCGCCGCGCGCGATAGAGAGTTCGTCGCTTTCGTCTCGTCCGACCGCGACCGCTTCTTCCGGCAGTATTACGCCGGGCTGCGGTTCCAGACCTTCTACTTCAACAGATACGACCGACCGATGCAGCGCTTCCCCGCCATGCTCGACCTCACGTATGGGCAGAACGAGTTCGTCACGGGCGGGCGTCTGCGCGGCGGCGTGTTCCGCCTCGACGGATACTTCCCGCTGCCCTACGAGGAGATGAAGTTCATCAACCTCTTCGGCACGGCGATGCTCAAGGCCGGCCGGACGAAAATCACCGACCCGCTCATCCTTCAGCCCGCCCCGGCCGACACGGTCGTTCCGGCCGCCAACGTCGCCATCATCACCTCGCCGCAGATTAACCGCGACTACTACCGCGCGGGCGTCGGCATCGACTTCATCTCCTTCGTTCAGGCGCTCAAAAACAGCATGAAGAAAAAAGACTGAAGTCTTGCTTCAGCAACGCGCCGAACCATTCGAGCCATAAGCGGCCTTTCGCTCCATCAAGGCCGCTTATGGCTATCCGCTTACAGGGGGCGCGTCGGGCGGCGCACGCGTCAGGCCGATACGCCGCCCGCCTCCACGTCGGCCGTCGTCGGCGACAGTTAAGATTGCCTCTCTCTGGAGTGCCCGTTTCTTCCTCCGCACCACAGTCTTCCATTCAGGAGTCACGGCCATGCCCGATTCGTCGCACGTCCCCCTTCATGCCTATCAGGTGCTCGAAGAGGAATACCGCAGGCTGCACGGCGAGTTGACGCCGGAGGAGGAGGTTGAGTTGCGCGGTCGCGGCCCGATTACGGCGCGTCTCGATTACGGTTTTCACAAGGGGCACGTCAAAAACGGCGCGCGTCTGGCCGAGCGTCTGGGGCGCGGCGACGAGGTCAGCGCGTGGCTGCAAGAGTCCGCGCCGGGGCTGCGCGAACGACTCGCCGATTACGCGCGGATGCGCGACGACCAACACCTCGAACGCGCGCTTGATGAGTTGTTAGGCGTCGAGCTTTATCAGAAGGAAGCATTCAAGAACGTCGAGTTGAAGCGTTCGACCGTCAAGCTGGCAGAGGTTTATGCAAACACCCCTCTGGCGTCGGCCGACGAGCTTGCCAATCTCAACCGTCTGCTGCTCGAAGAGACCTTCCCCGAAGAGCTTGAGACGCTTTCGGACATCCGTCTGGCGGCCATCTACAAGCGGCTGCACGCGCTCAAGACGAAGCAGGCGGCGCTCTGCTTCTCCGGCGGCGGCATCCGTTCGGGGACGCTCGCGCTCGGCATCCTGCAAGGGCTGGCGCGCTGCAACCTGCTGCGGGAGTTCGATTATCTCTCGACCGTTTCGGGCGGCGGCTACATCGGCAGTTGGCTGACGGCGTGGCTGCATCGTCACCCGGAAGGGCTGCGCGGCGTGACGCGCGACCTGCGGAATACAGCCCCGGCGACGAAGGTTGACCCCGACCCGAAACCGATTCAGTACCTCCGCCAGTACAGCAGTTTTCTCACGCCGAAGGTCGGCATCCTGACGGCCGACACGTGGACGTTCATCGGCATCTACTTCCGCAACCTGCTGCTCAACTGGCTCGTCTTCATCCCGTTGCTGCTCGCCGTCCTGATGATTCCGCGCCTGATGCTGACCGTCACGCTCCGCCAGCCGGTCGGCGCGGCGCAGCCCATCGACATCACTCGCGTCAAGGATGCGGAGAAGTTGCGCGCCATTCCCGAACGCGAGCGCGTGACCTATCGCGCGAAACCCGTCCCGGTTATCGGCGAGCGGTTCTTCGACGTGCCTCTCGTCAAGACGTGGTTTGAAGACGAGGAACAGGACGACTTGAATCTCTACTGGCGGCACATCCTGTTCCTTGCCGGGCTTGTGCTCGGAGTGTGGGCGCTCGCCTACATCGCCTTCAACCGGCCGGGCTTGCGCGGTCAACTCGGTAACAACAGTCAGTTCTGGTACAGGCGCGCCAACCAGCGCGGCTTTCTGCTCTACTGCCTGCTGCCGCTGCTCTCGTCGGCCTTCCTGTTGACGACCTACTGGGCGTGGTCGCAGGAGACGGTGACGGTCTCGAAAACTCCCTGGCGCTTCTTCGGCTTCGGGCTTGTCTTTACCGTCTGCGGCGGACTCGTCGCCTCTTACGTGCTGGGGCGGCGGCTGTTGGGCGACGCACCGCGCGGCGCGCCCGACGACCGCGTGCGTTGGACGGAGGTCTTCGCCATCGTCGGCGCGGGACTCGTGGCAGGGCTGCTGTTCTGGATTATCACGCTCTTTCCCTTCGGAGATAATCCGGCCGTCGGCTACGGACAGGTCATCAGAGACGGTCTTCTCGTCAGTTCGCCTCTGCCATGGACGGACTGGACGAAGCTGTCCTGGATGTCCTGGACGACGGAGCTTTACGTCTGCTTCGGCGTGCCGATTTTCCTGCTCGTCTTCTGGGCGGCGACCACCTTCTTCGTCGGCGTCTCAAGCAACATCGCGCGCATCGGCGACGAAGACCGCGAGTGGTGGGCGCGCTTCGGCGCATGGTTGTTGATTGCGGCGCTGGCGTGGAGCGCCTTGAGCCTGCTCGTCATCTTCGGCCCGCTCGCCGTTCTGGAATTGCCGCGCCTTGTCGCCACCGTCGGCGGACTCTCCGGCCTGATTGCCATCCTCGTCGGGCGCAGCGCGATGACGCCCGCGCACAACAAGGGGCCGGACGATAAGTCGCAAGGGACGGTCAGTCTGGCGTCGAAGCTGTTGGGCAGTTCGCTGCCGCTGCTCGGCGTTCTCTTCCTCGCCACCTTCGTCGCCACCGTCTCGCTGCTCGCCACCGGCATCACGCGCCAACTCGCCGTCTGGGCGGACGACTACAAACACTCGCTCGAAACGCCTCCCGCGCCCGGCGACCCGCGCGGCTTCGAGTGGCTGACGAACGTGCCGGAAGAGCCTCCCTGGCGCGGCTTCGAGGATTACAGAGCCTTCGTCGAGCCGATTGTCCCGACGCTTGAAAGACCCGCGCCGACGCCGCGCCCGCCCGCCGCCGGAGCGACGCCCTGCACGCCGCTCTGTCCGGCCGCAACGGGCGACGACGCCGCCGATGAGGACGACGAAGACAAAGCCGACCAGTTCGTCGGCGCGCAGTTGGTGCACATGAACGTCCTGCACCACACGTCTCTCTGGTTCACGCTCCTGCTCGCAGGTCTCATGTTCGGCTTGGGTTCGGTGCTCGCCCGTCTCGTCAACCTCAACTACTTCTCCATTCACGGCGGCTACCGCAACCGCCTGATACGCGCCTTCCTCGGCGCGTCGCGCCCGCCCGGCCAGCGTCATCCCAATCCGTTCACCGGCTTCGACCCGCTCGACAACATCCCGATGCACGAGTTGCGCTATGCGCTCTTTGACGAAGACGATTTTCTCGTGCCGGACAAGTTGGTGGCGCAACTCTTCGACGCGACGAACCCGCTCTCGCAGTACCTCATCGAGCAGAAGTTAATCGAGCGCGTCAAAGAGGAGGACGAGCAGTCGCCTGAATTGCCGGGCGTCCTGCGCACCTGCCTGAACGACGTTATCGAGCGGCTCACGCTCTACCGGCAACCGTTCGCCGACCGTTATCTGGATTCGTCGCATCACGTCCTGCAAGACATCAAGAACGAGATGGCCGCGAAGCGCGAAGGCATGGCCGAAGATGCCCTGCCGCGCATCGACTACCACGTCCTGCTCAATCGCATGGTGCTCGAAGCGGCCTATCCCGGAATGATTAATCCTTACCCGCCACCGCCCTACAAACTGATGCACGTCGTCAACGCGACGCTCAACCTCGTCGGCGGCGACAATCTGGCGTGGCAGCAACGCAAGGCCGAACCCTTCAGCATCTCGCCGCTGCACGCGGGCTGCTTCCGCGTCGGCTACCGCGACTCGCGCGACTACGGAGGCAAAGGCACGGGCGGCATCTCCATCGGCACGGCCGCCGCCATCTCCGGCGCGGCCGCCAGTTCCAACATGGGCTACTACAACACGTCGCCCGTCATCTCCATCCTGCTCACGCTCTTCAATGTCCGTCTCGGCTGGTGGCTCGGCAACCCCGGCGCGGCCGGTGCTGACACATACCAGCGGAGCGCCCCGAAGTACGCCGCGCTGCCCGTCGTGCAGGAAGCCTTCGGCCTCACAGACGACCGCAACGAGTATGTCTACCTGACCGACGGCGGCCACTTCGAGAATCTCGCCGTCTACGAGATGGTCTTCCGCCGCTGCCACACCATTGTCGTCGTCGATGGCGGCGAAGACGCCGAGTACCGTTTCACAGACCTCGGCAACGCCGTCCGCAAGATTCGTATCGACCTCGGCGTCTCCATCGACTTTCCCTGCGTTGACATCTACAGCTACGAACAGATGATGACGGAGAAGAAAGAGCAGCCGGGTTTGTACTGGGCGGTCGGGCGCATCCGTTATTCCTGCGTCGATGGCGACGATGCGCCCGACGGCGTGATGCTCTACATCAAGCCCGCCGTCTACGGCAACGAGCCGCGCGACGTGCTCGAATACAAGAAGAGCTTCCCGGCCTTCCCGCACCAATCGACCGGTGACCAATTCTTCGACGAACCGCAGTTTGAGAGCTACCGTGAACTCGGCTCTCACATCATGGAGCAACTCTGCGGCACGAACACTACCGGCACGCGCGAAAAGCCCTTCAGGCTAAATCTCAGCGATGTGATGGCGCGCGCCGCACAGCGCGTGCGCGAAGCGTGCGAGCCGAATTTGGAGGAGATGCACCGTTATCAGTCGATGCGCAGCCGCGACGGCAAGACCTATCTTGACTGGCTCGCCGAGCAGGCCGAAAAGGGCGTCGGCGGAGAGAAGAAGCCGGAGCCGGAAGCTGTGCCGGAAGCTGTGCCGGAAGCTGTACCGGACGATTCTTCGCCGCCTCGAAAAGAGGACGACAACGCGCCGCCTGCGCGCTCAGGCTGAGTGCCCGCGCACGGGATTCTTGACCGGCGAGACGACGGGTTGATAATTCGCGCGCACGCGTGCGACGATGTAGAGCATCATGCAAGAGGACGGCGAACAACTCGACCTGCTCATCATCGGCGCGGGGCCTGCCGGACTGTCGGCCGCCGCGACGGCCGCGCGCGAGGGTCTCAAATATCTCGTCGTCGAGAAGGGCTTAATCGCCGATACGGTCTATCACTACCCGGTCGGCCTCACCGTCTTCTCCACCGTCAACGAGTTGGAGATGCGCGAAGGGACGCTGCGCCCGGCGCGCGAGAAGCCGACGCGCGAGGAGTTGCTCTCTCATTACGTCCGCTTCGTCCTCGAAGAGAATCTCAACGTCAACACGAACGAGGAGGCCACGCGCATCGAGCGCGCGCCCGAAGGCGACGGCTTCATCGTCCAGACCACACGCGCGCAGTATCGCGCCGCGCGCCTGCTCGTCGCCGTCGGCGCGATGGCGCGCCCGCGTCGTCTCGGCGTGCCGGGCGAGGAGTTGGCGAAAGTTCATCACCGCTTCGTCGAGCCTTATCCTTACGTGCGCAGGGATGCGCTCGTCGTCGGCGGCGGTAACTCGGCCGCCGAAGCCGCGCTCTTTCTGGCCGAAGAGGGCGCGCGCACGACGTTTGCCATCTGGCGTTCTGATTGGGAGAACCGCGACCCGAAGAAAGGCGCAATCAAGCATTGGGTGCGCGCCCCGCTCGAAGAGCAGATAGCTCGCGGGCGCTGTCGCCTGCTCTTTTTCACGGAGGTCGAAGAGATTACGGAGGCCGAGGTGCGGGTGCGCGTCGAGGGCGGGGGCACTGAGACGCTGGCTAACGACGCGGTTTTCGTCCTCATCGGCAGCGACCCAGACCTGACGCTGCTGCGCGAGGCGGGCGTGCGCATCGCACCGGCCGGGCTGACGCAGATTCCCGTCTACGACCCCGCAACGCACGAGACGAACGTTCCCGGCATCTACGTCGCCGGTCACTTCACCAACGAACGCCACATCAAAGCGGCCATCGACGTTCCGCGCCGCATCGTCCCACTCATCGCACAGACGCTCCAACGCGCCACCGTCTAAACGGCAGAGAGAGATAGAGACGCCGACCGTCCGTCTCGCGAGAAGTTAAGAGGTGGGGTCGGTCGTTTCGCGTTCGCGGCGAGCGACGCCCGTGCGGTAGGCAGCCTCCTCGACTTCACGCGAGACGGCTTCGGCCACGCGTTTGTCGAAGACAGAGGGCACGATGTATTCGGGGTGGAGTTCGGAGTCGGTGATGATGGAGGCGATGGCGTTGGCGGCCGCCAGTTTCATCTCCTCGTTGATGCCGGAGGCGCGGCAGGCAAGCGCGCCCCGGAAGATGCCGGGGAAGCAGAGCACGTTGTTAATCTGATTGGAATAATCCGACCTGCCCGTCGCCATCACGGCGACGTGACCGGCCGCATCCTCCGGCATAATCTCAGGCACGGGGTTCGCCATCGCAAAGACGACCGGCTCGGCGTTCATCTTCTTGAGGTCTTCGACGCCAATCACGCCCGGCGCGGAGAGGCCGAAGAAGACATCCGCGCCGCGCATCACGTCATGCACGCTGCCGCGCTCGTTGTCCGGGTTCGTGTTCTGCGCGTACCACTCCTTGACCCAGTTCATGTTCTCCGTCCGGCCGCGATAGAGCGCGCCCGTCTGGTCGCAGCCGATGATGTTTTTGACGCCTGCCGCCATCACAATCTTCGAGCAGGCGACGCCGGCCGCGCCGACGCCGTTGACGACCAATTTCAAATCCTCCATCCGCTTGCCGACAATCTTCGTGGCGTTAATCAGCGCGGCCAAAACGACGACGGCCGTGCCGTGCTGGTCGTCGTGAAAGACTGGGATGTCGAGCTCTTCCTTGAGGCGGTCTTCAATCTCGAAGCAGCGCGGCGCGGAGATGTCTTCGAGGTTGATGCCGCCGAAGGTGGTCGAGATGGCCTTGATGGTGCGGACAATCTCGTCCGGGTCTTTGGTCGAGAGACAGACGGGAAAGGCATCAAGCCCGGCGAACTCTTTGAAGAGCTGCGCCTTGCCTTCCATCACGGGCAGGGCGGCGGCCGGGCCGATGTCGCCGAGACCGAGAACGGCCGTGCCGTCTGTGACGACGGCCACCGTGTTGCGCTTAATCGTCAACGCGAAAGCCTTTTCGGGGTCGCGGTGGATGGCTTCGCAGACGCGCGCGACGCCGGGTGTGTAGGCCATCGAGAGGTCTGCGCGGGTCTTGAGCGGGGTTTTCGAGACGACTTCAATCTTGCCGCCGAGGTGCATGAGAAAGACGCGGTCAGAGACGTTGACGACTTCGACGCCGTCGATGTCGCGCGCCGCCTGCACAATCTGCTGACCGTGCTCGCTCGACCCGGCGTTGACGGTGATGTCGCGCACGATGGCGTCGCGGCCGACGCTGACAATGTCAATCGCTCCGATGTCGCCGCCAGCGCGTCCGATGGCGGTCGTCAACTCTCCGAGAGTGCCGGTGCGGCTCGACAGTCGCACGCGCAGGGTCAGGGAATAGCTCGCGCTCGGTGTGTTCTGCATTGTCTCCGAAGGGAGTTCCTTTCGCGTCCGAATCGAAAGCGGGGTGTGCTTAGACTCTAACGCCAAAGATGCGACGCACGCAAGCGAGTGCCGGATTCACAGACGAATTGACAGACGAAGTTAACCGACGAATGACGAGGAACTCCGTCATCATTCGTCGTCGAGCGCAGCGGCGGAGACGGATGAATCGACTTCCGGGGCGGCATGTGCCGGAGGGGCGTCGGCGTCGGAGGCGTCGCGCAGTGCGCGCTCGACCTCTCGCAGGCGCGTGCGCGAGACGCCCGCACGGGCGGCGAGTTTCACAGACTGTTCGCCGAGTATCGTGTAGACGCGCGTGACGCCTCGCCGGTCGAGCGTGGGGTCTGCGAGTGCGGCGAGGTGTTTGCCGATGGTCGCGGCGTCGGCGCGCGCGTAGCTGCCTGTGAGGGCGCGTTCGGGCGTGCGCGTCGAGAGGTTTTCGACCGTGCTGCGCAGGAGCGGGACGAGCGCGGCGCGCGCCTGTCGTGGGGTCAGGCCGCAACGCGTGAGGGCTGTCAGGGCAGCGTCGAAGAGGGCGACGGTGTGGCCGGAGGTCATCACGGCCGCCGCGTGATAGAGCGCCTTGTCGCGCGTCTCGATGGAGAAGGCATGACCGCCGAGCGCGCGCACGATGCGACGCGCGACGCTCGCCGCCGCACGTTCACCCTCGACGCAGAAGAAGCCGCCGCGAAAGGCTTCGGCGCCGTCGCGCGGGTCGCTGATGGAGACGAGCGGGTGCATCGAGCCGAGACGGAAGCCGCGCGCGCGCAAAGGCGTGAGCAGTTCGGAGGAGTGTGCGCCACTCGCGTGCAGCGCGACGCGTCGGCGTCGCTCCGTGTCGAGCGCGGAGGCTAAGTCGGCGGCCGTCGCCGCCAGTGCGTCGTCCGGCGTGGTGACGAGCAGCAGGTGTGTCGAAGGGAGCAGTTCGAGTTCGTCGGCCGAGAGCGCGCGCGGGTTCGTCTGGATGAGGCGCGCGGCGTCGCGTGCGCGGCGGCGACGGCGCGAGACGACGGCCGAGACGTGATAGCCGGACGAGACGAGCGCACGCGCCAGCGCCGTTCCGAGACGACCCGCGCCGACGACGGCCACCGTCTTCTCGAAGGGCACGGACTCTGTGCGGACGCCTTCGACGCCGTCTCTCGTCGCAGCAGAAGCGCGGCGGTCTCTGTCCGCACGCGCGTCGCGTCCGTCCGGCGCGCGGCCGCTTCTAGGTCGCATTGCGGTCGCTCTCCGACGCCGACAGTTCGACAAGCGCGGCGTGGTCGGGCAGGTCGTCAAACCACTGGCGCAGGCGCGCGGCCAGTTCCTCGCGCGTGACGAGGTCGCCCGCTTCGGCCGGGAGGCGGACGCGGACGGGAGGCGCGGAGTTGAGTCGTCCGAGAGCGCGTTCGATGAGTCGCACGTCGGCGTGGGTGAAGCGCGCGGGCAACTCGCCGGAGGCGAAGGCGGCGGCGAGTCGGCGCGCGTGAGCAGCCGTCGCAAGGTCGTCCGAGCTTTCTTCGAGAAGCGTTTCGAGCGCGCGTTGGAGGTGTTTGGCAAAGAGGCTCAGCGTGCGTCTGTAAGCGGCCAGTCCGACTTCGGTGAGGGCTTCGAGTTCGCGCGGAAGATTGGCGAAGCGCGTCGCGCTCTTCAGTCGGAAAGAGCAGGCGCAGGAGGGCTGCGAGGCGAGCAGTTGACGCACGGGCAGGTCGCAGCGCGGCGGCTGCGCGCGCCGCATCAACTCGGCCGCCTCTTCGCCGATGCGCCGGTTGAGAAACGGCAGACGCGAGAGCGCCTCAAACTCGCGTCGCGCCTCACTACGCAGCAGCGCGTCGAGCGCCTGACGTTCGATGCCTGCGCCAACGGTGCGCTCGTGCAGGCGCGCGTAGTGCTCGACGTAGCGCGGGTGGAACTCTTGCCAGAGCAGGTCGAAGCGCGCGCGCCGCTCGGCGTCGAGCAGGTTATGCGGGTCGGCCGTCAGGTTGAGCAGTTCACGACGCGCGCTCTCAATCTCATCGACGCCCGTCGCTTCGGCGGCCGACAGATAGGCGCGCGCGCGTTCGCGTTCGGCGAAGCCGTCGGCGAAACCGCTGAGCGCCGCGAGTTGCGCGGAGGCTTCGGCGAAATGCGCGGGCGAGCCGTTGAAGGCATCGGCGACGCGCTGCAAACCCTCTTCGAGCGAGATGTCTGTGGCGAGCGCGGCTTCGATGGCCTCGGTCGCGGGGCCGAAACTCTTGCGGACGAAGGCGGCCGTCTTCCAGATGCGCGTCGTCAGTCCGGCGTCGGGCAGCGCGTTCAAGTGTTCGAGCAGGCGCGACTCGCGCCAGTAGTCGAGCCATTCGGAGAGCGCGGCGCGGACGGAGGCGCGCGCCGCCGGGTCGTTGATGGGCGCGAGCGCGGCATTGCCCGTCAGCAGTCGCGCCCACTCCGTCAACTCGCTCGCGTCGTGATGAATGACGGCGGCGCGTGCCACGCCCGCCACCTCGTCCCACTTGACGGCGCGGCCGAGCGTGCGTCGGCTGATGCGGTCGCCCGACGGCGTTACCAACTCGACGCGGCGCTGCGCGACGAGCGCGGCGAGGACGAGATGTTGCGCGTCGCGCAGCAACCCGTAAGGCGGACGACGCAGCGCACGTCGGACGGCATCAATCGAGACCACTTCGCCGTCGGCCGCATCGACGAGCGCGACGACTTCCCTCACCCAACCATAGCCGAGCGCAGCGTCGCCCGTCTCAAGCGCGTAGCCGCCGCCTCTGCGCGCGGCCAAGCCAAGCGGCTCGGCGAAGACACGCGCCAGATGCTGCACCTCCGCATCGTCGCCGCCCGTGCCGCTGAACAGTCCATCGATGAGACGACCAACTTCCGCTTCGCCGAGCGGCTCGACGAGGAGCGGGTGCTCGGTGTAACGCGCGCCGAAGTGCGGGGCGAGGATTTGCGCGAGTGCTTCGCCCAATGTCTGCGCGGCCGAGGCGCGGTCTGTGAAAGCGCGTCGCACGCCGTCAACAAAGAGCGCGCCATCGTTGATGTAGAGACGCGTCCAGATGCGTTCGGCCTGCGCGGCGAGCATCTGCGCGGCGACGCGCGCCGTCTCGCCGAAGTTATCGACGAGCGTCGCGTCCTGACGCAGCGTGTGCAGGCGTCGCAGTGCTGTCAACTCTTCGGGCGCGAGCGCGTCGGGTCGCCAGATGACCGAGATGGGCGCGTTCTCTTTGGCGCGCGGCGCGGGGAGAACGTCGCCGGTCGGCTCAAGCGACGGTGCGTAGACGACTATCTGCCAGTCGTATTGCGCGTCGGCGTTGGGCGCGGGCGGCGGGCTTGCATCCTTGTGCCAGAGAAGGTTTCCCGGCCGCTCCGAGCCGCGCCACGCGACCTGAAAGTTGACGCCGCGCACGGGTTCGCCATGTTCGTCCGCGACCTGCGGCCAATCCTCGAAGCGGGCGCGTGCGAGCGCAAGCATCTGGCGTGCGACGGTCAACTCGTCGAAGCGCGTGCGTGCGGCCGAGGCTTCGAGCGCGGCGTCGAACTTGGCGGTCGCGCTGATGCCGATGCGATAACGAGCCTCGCTTTCGTGCGCGTCGTCGGACGCGACGCGGTCGAGGGTGCCCGTTGCGCCCTCGCGCACGCCAGCCTCTGCGAAGTGCCGCAGCGTCGCCTCCATGCGTTCGACGGCGGCGGTCGAAGCCGCTTCGTCCGACATCAGCAGCGCGGCGCACAACTCGCGCGCCGTCGCCCCGCGCCCGTCAAGCGAGAGCACGAAGAGGTTCTTGAGGACGAGTTTCGCTTCGAGTCGCTGCATGACGGGAAGTTGCGTAACGCCGCGCAGCGCAAGGTCGTCGTAGACGACGAAGGCGTCTGCGAGTTCCGGCGCTTTGCGCAAGTCTGCTTCGGCGCGGTCGAAGACTTCGTCTAGGAGGACGAGCGAGAGCGCGGGGCGCGAGGCAGCGCGCGCGGCCGACGAAGCGGCGAAGGGCAGCAGGGCGAAGGTCGGCGAGTAGAGCCTGACGGCGGCGGCCACGTCTGCGACGAGCGGGTGGACGGGATAGAGCGCGGCGAAACGCGGCTCGCTCCAATTGAAGCCGGGGACGCTCGCCCGCAACGACAGGTAGATGTCGTGCAAGGCGTCGCGCCCCTGTGCGCTCTTGCGCAGCACGTAGAGGTCTGCGACGCGATAGAGATGTTCGGGGTCGAGATAATCTATTTGATAGGTGGCGGCGAGCGCGACGTTAGCGCCATCGGCGCCGGAGATGTCGTCGTCGAGCGCGAGGCCGACGAAAGCGCCGGTCGCGGGTGTCGCCTCGGCGAGTTGGCCGAGCACGGGGCCGTCGTCGCGGCTGACGCGCGCGGCGCGACCGAAGGCCGTATCGACGAGCAGGACAAGCGTCGCCTCTCCGGCACGCGAGGAGGCGACGGCGAGCATCTGCGCGGCGTCCGTACCCCACTGCGTCTCTTCGCCGCCGAAAGCGCCGGAGAAGGCCGCCGCCAGCTCTTCGGCGAGCGTCGCGCGCGTGCCGCGTTCGATGCGAACGACCGTGTAACGCCTGCCCGTGAGGCGGCGCGCGCTGGTTGCGACGTGCGCGTCGTCAACGCGTGCGCGCAGTTCGGCCGAGGCGACGAGCGCGCCGAAGACGGCGAGCGTGTGGCTTTTGCCGACGCCGCGTGAGCCTGCGAGGGCGCGCGCCGCGCCGCGACCGCGCGGGAGGTCGGCCAGCGCGTCGAGCCAGCGCGCGAGCAGGTCGGAGGTGGCATCTGTGAAACGATAAGCGGCCAGAGCGCGCGCCGGGTCGGCGGCCACGTTCGGCACTTCGTCGAAGGCCAGCGGCTCGATTAAGTCCTTAATCTTTTCCTGTGTGCGTTTCATCCCCTTGCTCAAAATGGACGAATGCTCGGATGCGAACCTTATGAAAACTTCGGGTGGGTGCCGTGAGGGGGCAGGCTCGACTCTAACACGCGCCCGAAGCCGCGCGCAATCGCTATGTTTTTTCGCGCCTGCTGCTATAATGGCCTCCGGGAAATTCGGACAAAAAGGGCGCGCTCGCGCGGCGCAACCTGCGGGGCTTCTCTCCGCATCAAAGGTCTACGCGCCGCCGCACGCCAGACCGTGGAAGGATGAACGGCCTTCGTGTTCGATTGCGCGCCTCTTCGGACGATTCTGAAAATCTCAGTTGCTTTCGTCGCGCCCGCCTTGCGGGGACGCGAATTTCGGCCGGGTCAAACTCGAAGCGGCCACCGGTGTTTACGAGTTTTGGAGGCTTTCGTTATGCTCAGACACTTCTCCCGTACTCTCACGGTTTCGGCGCTCGCCCTGAGCCTTCTTTCGGGTTCGCTGGTTGCCGCCGCACCGCAGCAGCAGCCGTCCGCAGGCGACGCGCAGACCGCCAAGCAGGACTCGAAGAAACAGAAGGACTCGAACCAGAAGGCGACGACGGCCTCCACGTCGACGACCGGCGCGCAGCAGCAGCAGGGCGGTAACCGCCCGCTCTCCGAGAACGAAGACCCGCGCATGATTGGCAAGCGCAACATCAATAAGGGCATCGGCATCTTCACCGGCGGCGGCTCGGTCGAAAAAGAGGTCGCCTTAGGACGCCAGTTGGCGGCCGAAGTTGACCGTCAGGCCAAATTCGTCGACGACCCCCTTATCACCGAATACATCAACCGCGTCGGCCAGAACATCGTGCTCCACTCCGACGCCAAGATTCCCTTCACCATCAAGGTGATTGACTCCGACGAGGTCAACGCTTTCGCTCTGCCCGGCGGCTTCTTCTACGTCAACAAGGGCTTGATTCTCGCTGCCGATAACGAGGCCGAAGTGGCCGGCGTGATGGCGCACGAGATTGCGCACGTCGCCGCCCGCCACGCGATGGAGAATCAGCGCAAGGGACAGTGGATTGAGGGTCTCGCAACCGTCGGCTCGATTTTCCTCGGCGGCATCCCCGGACTCATCTACCAGAGCACGGCCAACCTCGGCCTGCTCGCCGTCTTCCTCAAGTTTAGTCGCGGAGCCGAAGAGGAGGCCGACCGCCTCGGCGTGCAGTACATGTACGCTGCCGGTTACGACCCGCACGCGATGTCGACGATGTTCGAGAAACTGGCCTCGAAGAACAAGAAGAAGCCCGGCTTCATCTCGAAGGCCTTCGCCACGCACCCGCAGTCGGTTGACCGCATGGAATCGTCGCGCGCCCTCGTCGCACGCTTCCCCGAACGCGACGAGTACGTCCTGAGCACGTCTGAATTCCAGCGCGTCAAGGCTCGCCTGCTGCGTCTCTCGAACGCGCGCGCCTCATCGACTGGCGACATCGCCGCCGGAGAAGACGGAGCGCCGGGACGCCCGACGCTCAAGCGCCGCCAGCCCTCGGCCGAAGACGCCTCGACGACGCCGACCGACGGCCAGACGCCCTCCGAGCGGAAGTCCTCGGACGAGCCGCCGCAACTCAAGCGCCGCACGGACGACACGCAGCAGAAGCCGCCCACCCCGTAAGGACGGGAACGGCTCGCCAACACCGTAAAGACTTGAAGAGCCCGGCAAGCGCCCAGACGGCCGCCGGGCTCTTCGTCTATCATCTCCGGCGTCGTTCATCATGTCCGGCCTCTGTTCACTGCTTGCCGCGCTTCACCCGACCGATTTCGCCCTTCGCGCGCATCTCCATCAGCTTGACAACTTTGCGGGCGCTTTTGTATTCTACCCGTTCGCGTTTTAGGCGCTATTTTCAGAGAGAATCATCTATGTCTACACACTTTCCGAGCGGAGCGGGACTGGCAGAAAATCGCAAATGGTACGTCGTCGATGCGGCGGGTCAGACGGTCGGCCGTCTCGCCACAGAGGTCGCGCGTGTCCTTTCGGGGAAGAACAATCCCCTCTGGACGCCCTTCCTCGACATGGGCGACCACGTCATCGTGATTAACGCCCGCAAGGCCATCTTCAAAGGCTCGAAGGCCGAGCAGAAGGTCTATCGTCATCACACGCTCTATCCGGGGGGCTTGCGCGAAATCTCGGTCAAAGACCAGTTCGCCAGACATCCGGAGCGCGTCATCGAACTGGCCGTGCGCGGCATGCTGCCGAAGACCAAACTCGGCCGCGCGATGGCGAAGAAGCTGAAGGTCTACGCCGACGCCGAACACCCGCACACGGCGCAGCGCCCGCAGCCGCTCACCATCGACGAGCGCGCCGCCGCGCAATAATAAGCGACCGACATTTCGTCAACATTCTGAAGGACTAAGAACTGTGGCAGAGATTCAGTATTACGGAACGGGACGGCGCAAGACCTCGACGGCGCGCGTCTACCTGAGGCCGGGCGCGGGCGAGATGCGCGTCAACCGCAAGACCTTCGAGGAGTACTTCCCCAATCAGGCGCTGCGCATGATTATCCGCCAGCCCCTGACGCTGACCGAGACGGCCAACAAGTTCGACATCATCGTCAACGTCGCAGGTGGCGGCCCCGCCGGTCAGGCCGGGGCGATTCGTCACGGCATCACGCGCGCGCTGATGGAGTTCAATAACGAACTGCGCCCCACCTTGAAGCACGCCGGCCTCGTCACGCGCGACCCGCGCATCAAGGAGCGCAAGAAGTACGGCCAGAAGGGTGCGCGCAAGCGCTTCCAGTTCTCGAAGCGATAGTTCGCTAGTGATAAGTGATAGGTGATGGGTGATGGGAGAGAGCCTTTTTCTTATCACCTATCACCCATCACTTATCACCAAACATCGTTCGCAATCCATTGTCGCGTCCCGATTGGTTGTCCTTCCTCAACGCGGGAAGTCACACGGCGGGCGCGGCGAGTACATTAAACCAATCACTTGTAGAGGAGACTTCGTTTGGCAGTATCGGTAACCATGAAAGAGCTTCTGGAGGCCGGCGTCCACTTCGGCCACCAGGTTAGGCGCTGGAATCCGAAGATGAAGGACTACATCTTCGGCGAGCGCAACGGCATCAACATCATCGACCTGCAAAAGACGCAGCGGATGTTCCGCGACGCCATCGCCTTCGTCACAAACCTGATGGGCGAAGACCGTGGCCGCACTATCCTCTTCGTCGGCACTAAGCGTCAGGCGCAGGACGCCATCCGCGAAGAGGCGCTGCGCGCAGGCCAGTTCTACATCAACAATCGCTGGCTCGGCGGACTGCTCACCAACTTCCAGACCGTCCAGAAGTCAATCAAGCGCCTGCGCGACCTCGAAGCGATGCAGACGGACGGTCGCTACGAGATGCTCACCAAGAAGGAGCGCATCAAACTCGACCGCGAGCGCGAGACGCTGGAGAAGAACCTGTCGGGCATCAAGAACATGAACCGCCTGCCCGACGCCATCTTCATCATCGACGTACGCAAAGAAGAGATTGCCGTCGCCGAAGCCAACCGCCTCGGCATCCCCGTTATCGCCGTCGTCGATACGAACTGCTCGCCCGAAGGCATCGACTACGTGATTCCCGGCAACGACGACGCACTCCGCGCCGTCCGGCTCTTCGCCTCGCGCATTGCCGATGCGGTCGTCGAAGGCCAGCAGATGCGCGACAAGGGCGACGAGGCGGACGAGCAGGAGCAGGCTTCTCAGCAGACGGCGACGACCGGCGACGGTCAGGGCGCGCAGACGGTCAATCAGACACGCGTCGAAACCTCCTCGGTGACGACACGGCGCGACCCCGGCGCAGAGTCGCAAGCGGTTGCAGACCTCGGCTCGTCTGCTCCGGCAGGGACGCAGGTGCAGACCTCCGTGCCCGGCAACATCGGCTTCGGACGCACGGGTCAGCAGCCCGACAGCGTCGGCGACCATCCGCAGGAAGGCACGGGCGCGCCCGTGCGCGGCGCTTCCGGCCCCGGCGAGGACGGGAAGTTGGGACAGTCTTCGCCTGAGCAGGAGAAGGGCGCGGAGTCGGTCGGCGCGGCCAAGTAGAGAGAGCGGACGGCGACCGAACGAGCGAGGGTCACAGTTTATCCCGGCGAGCGCAGCCTGCTGGTGCGGAGAGAAACCGCCGGGCTGCGCTTTCTTACAGTCATTAGTGATAGGTGATAAGTGATGGGTGATAAGAGAAACGCTTTTACCTATCACCTATCACTCATCACTTATCACTGACGACCGGCTATTTATCAAAGAGAGGTTGAAGGTTATGGCGGAGATTACGGCGGCAGCGGTGAAGGCGCTGCGCGAGAAGACCGGCGCGGGCATGATGGAGTGCAAGAACGCGCTCAACGAGGCCGGAGGCAACGAGGAGCAGGCCATCGAACTGCTGCGCAAGCGCGGCCTCGCCTCGGCCAAGAAGAAAGAAGGACGCGTCGCGGCCGAAGGTGCGGTCGGCTCTTACATCCACATGGGCGGCAAGGTCGGCGTCCTTGTCGAGGTCAACTGCGAGACGGACTTCGTGGCGCGCACCGAAGCGTTCCAGTCGCTCGTCAAAGACATCGCCATGCACATCGCGGCCGCTGAGCCGCGCTTCGTCTCGCGCGACGAAGTCCCTGCCGACGCGCTCGACAAGGAGCGCGAGATTGCGCGTGCGCAGGCCAAGAACGACCCGAAGAACGCCAACAAGCCCGACCAGGTCATCGACAAAATCGTCGAAGGCCGCCTCAACAAGTTCTACGAAGAGGCCGTGCTGCTTGACCAACCCTTCGTCAAAGACCCTGCGAAGACTGTCAACGACCTGCTCACCGAGAAGATTGCGGCGACGGGCGAGCGCATTACCATTCGCCGCTTCTCACGCTACAAGATGGGCGAAGGGCTGGAGAAGCGTTCGGACGACTTCGGCGGCGAAGTGGCCGCGCTCGCGGGCGGCAATCAGTAACAGAGTCCGGAGTCGGCGAGTCCGGAGTTTGAAGTCGTAAACGAGACGGCTGCGACTCCGGACTCTGGATGTGAGACTGCGGACTTCAAACTTAAAAGAGATGACTACGGCCGAAGTACAAGCAACGGACAGGGGCGCGCCCGCCTTCCGGCGGATTCTGCTGAAGGCGTCGGGCGAGGCACTGATGGGCGCACAGCAGTACGGCGTCGATGTCTCGGTCGCGGCCGACGTGGCCGAACAGATTAAGGCCGTCCATGCGCTCGGCGTCGAGATTGCCATCGTCGTCGGCGGCGGCAACATCTTTCGCGGTGTCTCGGAGAGCGCAGGCAACATGGACCGCTCTTCGGCCGACTACATCGGCATGCTTGCGACTGTGATGAACGCCGTCGTCCTTCAGGACGCTTTGGAGAAGACGGGCGTTCACACGCGTATTCTGTCGGCCATCAACATCCCACAGGTGGCCGAGCCTTTCATCCGCCGCCGCGCCATTCGTCATCTGGAGAAGGGGCGCGTCGTCATCTTCGCGGGTGGAACGGGCAATCCCTATTTCACGACCGATTCGGCCGCCGCGCTGCGCGCACTGGAAATCCGCGCCGATGTCATCATGAAGGCGACGAAGGTCGATGGCGTCTACTCGGCCGACCCGGTCAAGGATGTGACGGCCACGCGCTACGAGTGCATCACTTATCAAGAGGTGCTCGAACGCCAACTCAAGGTGATGGACGCCTCAGCCATCTCGCTCTGCATGGACAATCGCCTGCCCATCGTCGTCTTCAACATGAAGAAGTCGGGCAACATCATGCGCGTCGTGCTCGGCGAGCAGGGCGTCGGCACACACGTCTGCACAGACAAACCTGAAGGAATGTGAATAGTGATAGGTGATAGGTGATAGGTGATAAGAGAAAGCAGGTTCTTATCCTCTCACCTATCACCCATCACTGATAGGGAGTGAAGCTATGACTGAGAAGGATGTCATCAAAGAGACGAAGCCGCGCATGGAGGGGGCGGTCGAGGACTTGCGCCGGAAGCTGTCGACGATTCGCACGGGGCGCGCGGCCGTCAGCATCCTCGATTCCATCACGGTCGATTATTACGGCACGCCGACGCCGCTCAGCCAGATGGCCTCGGTGCATGTGCCTGAGCCGCAACTCATCACCGTGCAGCCATGGGACCAGACGCAGCTTAATGCCATCGAGAAGGCCATCCGTTCTTCCGACCTCGGTCTGAACCCGACCAATGACGGCAAGCTCGTCCGCGTTCCCATTCCGCCGCTCACGGAGGAGCGACGCAAGCAACTGGCGCGGCAGGTGCACGAGTACGCCGAGGAGCACCGCACGGCCGTGCGTAACGTCCGCCGCGATGCCAACGACCGTCTCAAAAAATTGCTCAAGGAGAAGGCCATCTCCGAGGACACCGAACGCGATGCGCTCGAAGAGGTGCAGAAGTTGACGAACAGCTACATCGCGAGAATCGACGAACTGGCGAAGAACAAAGAGCAAGAGTTGTTGAGCGTCTAGCGACGAGCAGAAGCGACGGGCAGATTCGTCCACGCGCGCGTCGGCCTAAGACGCAGGAAACGAGAGAGGAGCAGCTA
>DASZCR010000294.1:0-14270 GCA_035942915.1 Pyrinomonadaceae bacterium
GCCGAGGTCAACGCCGACCGCGCTCAGGCGTCCCGGCACTTTCACGCTCAACGTCGCTTCGTCCTGCGCCGCGAGCGTGCCCGTCACGCTGACGCTCTTGCCGACAGGCATCTCGGCGACGCGCGCCACCTTCACCTGCCGCGCGCCTTTGTCGTCGCTGCCTGCGCGCGCCTGTTGTCCCGAAGCGGGGTAATCGCTCTTACACGCGCTGGACGCGAGAGCACAGAGCAGGAGCAGGCCACACGGGACGAGCGACGCGAAGCGTCGAACGGGACGGGCGAGGACGAGCAATTTCATGGAGAGAGCCACTATGAAGTTTTAAAGTTTGACGATGCAGGCCGGAGCCGAATGTGAGCCGCCATTTTAACATGCGCGCGGCCGAATCTTTAACCGATGTCCCGGCATCTTGACGACTTTGCGCCTCGCGCGTGAGATTAAAAGTTCACGCGTGAGGCGCAAAGTTGCGCAGGATGCGTCTGACGACCATCGTCAGCCTTCGTCTTAGAAGCTGCGACGGATGAGGTACGACATCTTGATGAAGAAGACGCGACCGTTGCGCCGGAAACCGGGTTCGAGGTTTCCCGTAAACGGATTGAAGCCGTTGCGATTGAGGTCGTCGTTATAGCCCGCGTAGAAAGAGGTGCCGGGGTTCGGCGTCCAGCCGAGAAGGAACTGCCCGCGCACGTTCGAGGCGAGCGTCGCGTAATCGACGCGCCCGCGCGCAAAGAGGAAGCGCGTGAACTGATAGGTCGAGCGCAGCACGTAGATGTTTTCGTCGAAGGCGACGAGTTCCGTGTCCTGCCGCGTCAGACGCGCCTTCTGATAGCTCAGAGAGGTGCGCCACGCGTCCGTCGGCTGCACCGTGACGCCGCCTTCCACGTCGAAGCTGTTGGCCGAGCCGGGGTCGAGCGCAGCCCTGCAAATGGCCGGCTGCTCGTCTCCCACGCACAAGCCGGCCTCTGCGGCGCGACGCGCTTCGAGGGCGGCGGGGCTGACGCGCGGGAAGCGCGGCCCTGCGCCGAAGTCGAAGTCGAAGATGCCGCGACGCATGCCGACGAAGCCGAAGAACGAATACTTCTTGCTCGGCGTCGTCTCGGCGAAGACGAAGAGCGACTTGTAGTTGGTCGAGCGTTCGTTGTCTGCTCCGGCAAATGCGCCCGCGCGTTCGGCCGTGCGCTTGGGGCCAAACTCCTCTTCAAAGACGCGGTCGTAGCCGATGTTTTCGCCGATTTGGATGAAGGTCTGGCGCTTCAGATTGAAGTTGAAGTTGCTGCCGTTAATCCAGCCTTGCAGGCGACCCTGCCAGTCGTAGACGGCCTCTGTGAAGTTCTGGAAGCGAAACTCCGTGAGAGTCTTTTTCGGATTGGGCGTGGTGCTCAGGCGGAAAGCGAACTCGGTCGAGTTGGTGTTGGTGCGGCGGACGAAGCCCACGTCGGAGCGGTAGTCGCGCGTGCGGCCATTGGCGATGAAGATGTAGCCGAAGTTGCGTCCCGTATAGTCCCAGACGTAGGTGTAGGCGAAGGCGTTACCCGTGCGGTAGATGTTCCCGCCGAGGTCTGCATCGCGGAAGAAGCGGCGCGAGTGCGTGCCGATAACCTCGAAGTTCGTCACGGTCTTCGGGTTGATACGGAAACGGCCATCGATGCCGAAGACGTGATTGTGTCGCTCGATGAAGTTGTAGGTCGTGGCGAAGAAACCGAGGTTCGATTCCTTGCCCACGTCGCGCTTGAAGCGCAGGACGCCGATGTAAGCGTTCTTGTCGAGGAAGCGCAGGCGGTCGTCCGTGCCGCCGTCAAGAATGTTCTGCGCAATCTCCTCGCGTTCTTCTTCGCTGAAGTTGCCGGGCGCGTTGTCGGAGGCGGCGAGCAGGCCGAAGGAGTTGCGACCGCGCTTGCCCGTGAGTTTAACGGCCACGTCAGGGTCAACGATGGCGCGCGTGTGGACGACCGTGTTCGACGTGCTGAAGATGTCTTTGCCTTCGAGGAAGAAGGGACGCTTCTCCTCGAAGAAGATGGGGAAACGCTGATTGGCCGTGACGACTGTGGCGTCTGCTTCGACCTGCGCGAAGTCTGGATTTAAAGCGAGGTCTAAAGTGACCGTCGGCGTGATTCCCCACTTGGCCGTCAGTCCCGGCTCGAAGTCAACCGGCTTATTGGTGAAGCGTTCGCCGGAGAGGGCGGTGGCGCGTCCCAACGGGTCGAAGCCGAAGGTGCGCGTCCTGACGCGTTTGCCCGTCTCGGAGATGGTCAGCGTCGGGATGAGTTCGAGCGTGCGTTCGGTGGAGATGCCTTCGAGACCCGTCATATGTCCGGCCTGACTGAGCCAGTTGGTCACGTCGCGCGAGATGGGCATCCACATGTCGAGTTCGTTGTTGATGCGCTTGATGCGGCGGTAGAAGTGAACGCCCCAGAGCTTATCTTTGCCCGCCTCGTAGCGCAGAGACTTGAACGGGATGGCGACCTCGACCGTGTAGCCCTGGTCGTTGACCTCACCCTTCGATTCGTGAACGAGGTCAACGCTGAAGTCTTCGCCGCTGCCTTCGGTCATGACGCCGTCGGCCTGAATGCCGAGCGGGTTGAAGTTCAGTTCGTAGGCTTTGCGCTGGTCGTTGAAGGTGTCGAAGAAGAGGCCGACGTAGTCGTCGCTGAAGATGGCATCGCGCTTGGCGATGGTGGCGCGCACTTTGTCGCGCTCGTCGAAGGCGCGGTAGGCGATGTAGAGAAACTTCGAGTCGTAGCCGAGGAGCACTTCGGTCGGCTTCGAGGGCGGGATGTTCTCGCCCGGTTGCACCTGATAGAAATCCTTCAGCAGCGTGGCCGTCTTCCAGACTTCGTCGTCGAGTTTGCCGTCGATGACGGGCGGGCGCTCGAAGCGCGCCGGTCGGATGGGATTGGCCTTCTCAGGCGGGAGAACAATCTTACCGCGCCCACCCACCGCTTTGTTAGCAGAGGCGTTCGCAGTGTTCGCAGCGGCTGCCGGGTCGGTGGCGGCGGTCGGATTCGTGGTCGTGCTGGCGGGAGGCGCGGTGGCGGTCGTCGTGGCCGCGTCGCCGCTGCCGGAAGTTTGACCTGTCGCGGGGGTGCTCTGCCCGGCGGGCGGGGGCTGCTGGACGCCGGGCGCGGGCGTCTGCGGCGTCAACGTGAAGAGCACGTCCAAGCGATTGAAACTCTGGCTGACGCGTGCGCTCGCCCCGTCGCGCAGGGCGAAGGAGATAAGAACATCGTCGCCGCTGCGTTCGAGGCGTGCATCTGCGAAGCCGCGTCCTGAGAGTCGGCTGGTGTCCTGCGCGGAATCGGCGGCGGCGCGCGCGATGTGGACGTAGAAGCGTTCGCCCTGTCGGAAAGCTCTGTAGTCGGCGAGCGAGGCATCAGAAGCGATGCGGACGCGCGAGCCTTCGGGCGTCTCTGCGACGCGCAAGGGTACGAGTCGCTTGAGCGGCAGGGCGGCGGCGCGCGGGCGCTCGACGGCCGAGGCATCGCCGTTGGCGGCATACAGGTTCGTCTGCGCGGCCGTCTCGCACGAGTTGTTGATGCAGAAGAGCAGGAGCAGAACCAGAGAGGTCAGAGCAGGTGAGAGGGTGCGGCTTCCGTTTTTCATAAAAAACTTCCGAATCTCCGCCACGCGTCCGGGCGCGTGCGGAGACATTCCGTGACCAGATTAAGCGATGCGACTGGCGGGTCTTGTGCGTATCGATTTCGAGCGCGCTCTGCAAGAATGTGCAGACTGTTATTAGACGAATGCGCGGGCAGTATAGTTCCGTTCCAAGACAGGAAAATATGCCCGCGCACCTTTTTTTTACAAGACTTTTACAAGGCTTTCTGCGCGGCGGCCGGTCAGCGTTGGCGCAGCACCACCTGACCGTCGCCCGTGCGCAGTTTGAAGACTTCGCCGCCGCGACCGATGCGCCAACGCCTGACGCGTCCGGCTTCCGGCCCTTCAGCCTCCGCCCAACCATCGTTGGCGACGCCGTCCGAGTCCGTCTCAATCGTCACGTTAGAATCGGAGGGAATGGCGAGCGAGATGGTGCCGTCGCCGGTGCGTGCGCCGAGGCGCGTGAAGCGGCCTTCGAGCGTGATGCGCCCGTCGCCGGTGGTCGCGTTGGCCTCGCCGTCGAAGTCCATGATGCGAATCGCGCCGTCGCCCGTGTCTACTCTCACGCGACCGCGACCGCCGCTCACGTCAACCGCTCCGTCGCGCGTCTGCAACTCCAACTCGCCGCCGACGCCTTCGACGCGCAAGCGCCCGTCGCCGGAAAAGACGTTGAGGACGGCATTGCGCGGAACGTAGATTTCAAGTTCGACCGAAGCAGCCGAACTGAAGACTTCGATGCGTCCGTTGCGCCTCACAACGTCGCGCGCGAAAGCCTTGTCGAACTCGGTCGAGATGTTCACTTCGGAGCCGCCGCGCGACGAGACCGCGCCGGAATCGCTGCGCGTCGTCGTCTGCCTGTTGTCGGCGCGCGTCGTCACCTTGATGCCCTTCATCTCCTTATCGTCCCACGCGCGCTTGACGGCCGTGTAGCTCACTTCCGACTTGTCCCACGCGCGGACGGTGACGGGGCCGTCGAAGTTTCGGACGGTCACGCGCGGCGTCCCCGTCGTCTGAAAGCTGTTCGACTCGCGCTCGATTTGGCGGTGGTCGTTGGAGATGACGACGTGGCCTCTCTCCAAACCGCGCGTCGCTTCGGCGGCCGCGCGCGTCGCCTCACGCGCGACCTCTGCGGAGGCGCGTACCGCTTCACGCGCGGCCTCCTGCGCCTCCCGCTGAGCTTCGCGCTGCGCTTCGAGAGCTTCGCGTTGCGCCTCGCGTTGAGCTTGCTGCGCCTCGCGCTGCGCTTCGAGTTGGAGACGCTGCGCCTCCTGACGCGCGCGTTGTGCTTCGCGCTCGGCTTCGCGCGCCGCTTCCTGCGCTTCGCGTTGCGCCTCGCGCGCCGCTTCGGTCGCTTCTCGCTGCGCACGCACCGTTTCGCGCTCGGCTTCGCGTTGCGCGCGGCGCGCTTCCCTCTCGGCCTGCGCCGCCTCGCGTGCAGCTTCGCGCGCCTCGCGCGTGGCTTCGCGCACCTCCTCCTCGGCGCGCCATTCCTCGGCGCTGCTCGTCTCGGAGAGGAGGTTGGTGGCAGGGCTTAACTGCCTTCCGTCGGAGGCGCGGCGAATCGTAATCGAGCCGTTGACGTTGTTGACCTTGACGCGCGTGCCGCCCGCGCCGAGACGCCCGGCGAGGTCACGCCCGACGTACTCGCCCTTGCGCACGGGCAGGTTGAAATCGTTGTTGATTGCTCCGTGAACGGTCGAAGCACGCACTTCGGCCTGCGCGTCGGAAGGCAGAAAGAGGACGACTGGGCCGTTGACGGAACTGAGCGTGAGCGGCTTCGCATGGTCGAGCCGTTCAAAGGTGGCTTCGAGACGGCCGTTGATGACCGAGAGTTTGACTTCGCCGGTGAGCCGGCGCGCCGTCAGCTTGCCGTTGATGGACGAGGCAATCACGTCGCCCGTGAGACCTTCGAGGTCGAGCGGCCCGTTGATGGTTTCGATGGAATCGATGCGCGCGTTGCGCGGGACGCTCAAGGTGTAATCGACCGACGCGGGATTGTCGGGGCGCGGACGGTCGCCGTCGAAACTCCAAGAGGTCGAGCCGGTCGGATACTTCGTCTTGATACGCACGGAGTCGGCAGAGGCATCGACTCTAATCTCTGCCTCGGCCAGCTTCTCGGACATGTTCGCGCGCTTGACGGCATCGACCTTAACCTCGTCGCGTTCCCAACCGACGACGCGCACCGTGCCCGTGATGTTTTCGAGGCTGACGCGCCCGCCCGGCGCGAGCCTGTAGGTTTGATGAAACTCTTCGCGCAGTTCGCCTGCCGAAAACCGCTGCTCCTGCGCGCCTGCGATGCCCGCTGCCGAGAGCGTCACGAGCGCGAGCATCAGCAGAGAGGCCAGTGCGCGCTGCGCCGCTCGTCTCTTGCGTTCTATTCCTATCATCATCTCAATCACTTCCTGCTTTAAGATTCTCTCAGGCGATTCGTCGTGCTTCGTTCGACTCGACACGCTCTCGTCCGTTCTAACGTGAAAACACCGACCGCCCGTTGTTCGTGGCAAAAATTATGACCTAACGCTTGCGTAGATAGACCGTCCCGCTGAAAGAAGAGAGGCTCACTTCCGCGCCGCCCGCGCCGACCCTGCCCGCGAGCAGCCCCTTGCTCAGTTTCGTAATCGGCTTCTTCGTTCCCTCGACGGCTCCCACCTCGAAGTCCGTGATAATCTCGCCGCCCGCGACGACAAGCGCCTTGACGTTGAAAGAGGAATCGGCGGGCACGGCCAGCGTCACGTCGCCGCTCGTCGTCTTCAAGCTGTAGGTTCCGCCGTCGGTGATTCTCCCGATGAACCTCACGCTCCCGCTCACGGTGCGCCCTTCGACGCGCGCGTGCGCGATGCCTTCGAGCCGCACGTCGCCGCTCGTCGAAGTAGCGATAAGCTCTTCGCGCTCGTCTGCCGCACGCACGTTGACGGCTTCGACATCGCCGCTCATGGCGTTCAGGCGAACACGGCCGCTCGAATCTCTCAGATAGATGCTCCCGCTCAGACAGGACAACTCGGCCGCGCGCGAGATGCGACGCGCATCCACGTCGCCGTTGCCGCTGTCAACACGCGCTTCGGCCACGTCGGAGATTTCGACATCGCCCTGACGCAGTTTGAGATTGACGGTCGCGCCGCGCGGCACGTCGAGTTCGATGTGTCCGGTGCCGCCTGGCTCGCCCGCAGGCATCTCTTCGTCGTCCTCCGAGTTTGAGACGAGCACCTCGACGCGCCGCGCGCCCCTCGACCCGTCGGTCGCGCCCGTGCGCCGCAACTCCAAACGACCGACCTCGCCCGCGCGCGCTCTGACCTCTTTTTTGTCCCATCCGCGCACGACGATGCTGCCCGCTCCGAGATAAAGCGACACGACCACGTCCGATTCGGCGGAGACGTTGCGCGTCAGGTGCTGCGGCGTGCCCTCCTCGCTCGTCGCAAGTTGCGCGGCGGCGACGGGCGCGCCGTGAGCAGAGGCGGCTTCGTCCGTCTCTTCGGCCGCGTGCGCGCCTTTCGAGAGCGTGAGCGCGAGCAGGATGGTGATGATTAAGACAGTGAGTTTCATGTTTCGTTCGGTTCTCGGAGATTAACGGCCGAGCGCGGCGGACTGCGTCTGGTCGGCGACGGCCGTCAGCAAATCAATCTTGCTCTGGTAGGCCGAGAAGAGAAAGGCCGTCGCGTCGGCGTCCTGCGGATTGCGCAGCGCGGCGCGGCGCGTCTCCTCGATGGCTCTGTCGATGACGGCGAGATTGCGCTCGTAGTCGGCGCGCACGGCCGGTGTCAGCGCGGCGTCGCCCGTCGCACGCACGGCGCGCGCAAGCGAGGCGATGGCCTGCTGGTAGGTCTCTTCGCCCGGCACGGACTTCTGCACCACTTCCTGTTCGGGCTGCGTCGCGGCGGGCGTCGGGACGCTCGCTTCAACTCGCTCGGTCGGCGCGGCCGTCCGCGTGGCGGCGCGGTTGAATTTCACCTGAGCGAGACGAGATTCTCGCCTGCCCGTCTCGTTGGATGCGACTTCGAGAGGCTCGACCTCAGTGCTCTGGTCGGCGTTCGAGGCCGTGCTCTGCGCCGCTTGCGGCGCGGCGGGCGTGACGGCGGCCGTCTCCGGTCGCGCGTCCTGCGTCGGGTCGCCGGTCGGGCGCGGGCGAAGCGTTTGCAGGCTGACGAAGATGACGGCGAAGACGACGACGGCGGCCACTCCGGCGTAGGCTCCGGCGCGCTGGGGCGCGAACGCGAGCGGCGCGACGAGCGCAGACAGCCAGCCCTTCAGCTTCCACGTCGCGCGCCGACGCTCCGGCGCAGGTGCGCTCTCCAACGCTTCGACCGCCGCTTCAAGGCGAGTCCGCAAAAGCTCGGTCGGCACGCTGACCGACGGGTCGGGCGCGAAGGTCGCGGAGAAGAACGACAGTTCGCTCTCGGCTTCGCGCAGGGCGGCCATGCAAGAGGCGCAGGCGGCGAGGTGCGTTTCGGCCTCGCGCGTCTGTGCGGCCGACAACTCGCCGTCCAGATAGCCCTGCAAAATTCCCTCGTCCAGACACTTCCCTTTCATCTGCGTCCTCCAATCTTCCCGTACACACGCATGAACTCTTTGCGCCCGCGCGCGATGAGACTGCCGACGTTGGCCTCGTTGACCGAGAGCGTTTCGGCAATCTCTCTGTAAGACATGCCCTGCTGCTTGAGCAGCAGACAACTGCGCATCGGCTCTTTAATCTGCGCCAGCGCGCGACGCGCCTCTTCGATTTCCGCGCGTCGCTCGTAATCAGTGTCGAGCGGCACGGTCAGGCCGTCGCCGACGACGACGCTGCGGACGAACTCCTCTTCGCGCGCCGTCGCGCGTGTGCGCCCGCGTATCGTATTGAGCGCCACGTTCGAGGCGACTCTGAGGAGCCACGCTCGCAGGTGTTCCTCGCCGTTCAAGGCGTCGAGGTGCGCGTAGAGTTTGAGAAAGACCTCCTGCGTGATGTCTTCGGCGAGTCCCGTATCGCGCACGAGCGCGTAGGCCGCACGGTAGACCGCGCGGTGGTGCAACATGAAGGCTTCGTCGAAGCCTACGGGGGAGGTTGCTGTTTTCTCTTGCACAGAGTCCGTCAAGGCTCTCGCACGTTCGCTCATCACGCCGCTTTCGTCCGACTCACTGTCGACGTTCCAGACCGGAAACTCCCGTGCTTTCTCACGGCATTTTCGCGGCTCTCAAGGATAAAACACCACAAACAAAGGTTTTGTGGCAAGAAAGTTCAAGTCCCGAATAAATAGTTGTGAGGGCGTTGACCGGCCCTCCTGCCCGCCGCGCGGCAAAGTCGGGCGCTGAAATTTAGACGGCCGCAGGAGCAGCGGACTGAGCGCCCGCCCGGACAAAGATTTCCCGTCTTCTTCTGCTATATTGTAGTTCACTTTGAACCATTCGGGGCATCTTTGTCCCGTTCCGAAAAAGGATAACTCAGAGATGTCTTCGGACAAGCACACGGAGGCGCGCCGGGAGCCGGGCGCTGGCGACGGCCTCGACGAAGCCGCGCGACGCGCTCTCGACGACAGCCCTTTCATGCGCGCCTGCCGCCGCCAGCCCGTCCCCTATACGCCCATCTGGCTGATGCGTCAGGCCGGGCGCTACATGCGCGAATACCGCGAGGTGCGCGAGCGTACCTCTTTCCTCGAACTCTGCAAGACGCCGGAGTTGGCGGCCGAAGTGACGGTCTATGCGGCCGAACGCCTGCGCGTCGATGCTGCCATCATCTTCGCCGACATCCTCCTCATCGTCGAGCCTTTGGGACTCGAACTCGAATTCAGCAAGGGCGACGGCCCCATCATTCATAACCCCGTCCGCGAGGCGCGCGACATAGACCGCCTGCGCGAATTGGAAGACCCCTCCGCGCTCGATTACGTCTACGAGGCCATCCGCCAAACGCGCCGCGCACTGCCCCGCAACGTGCCGCTGATAGGCTTCTGCGGTGCGCCCTTCACGCTCGCTTCTTACATCGTCGAGGGCGGCGCGTCGAAGAACTACGTCCGCACCAAGACGCTCATGCACGACGAGCCGGGCGCGTGGCACGAGATGCTCCGACTCATCTCGCGCGCCCTCTCGCGCTACCTCAACGCGCAGATTGAGGCCGGAGCGCAGGCCGTCCAACTCTTCGACTCGTGGGTCGGCTGCCTCTCGCCCGACGACTACCGCGAATACATCCTGCCGCACGTCCACAGCCTCGTCGAACGCATCACGCCGGGCGTGCCGGTGATTCACTTCGGGACGGGCACAGCGACGCTGCTCGAACTGATGCGCGAGGCGGGCGGCGACGTTATCGGCCTCGACTGGCGCGTCCGGCTCGATGAAGCGCGGGCGCGACTCGGAGACGTGGCCGTGATGGGCAACCTCGACCCCGTGCTGCTCTTCTCCGGGCGCGAAGTGGTCGAGCGCGAGGCCGCGAGGATTCTCAAACGCGCGGGTGCGCGTCCCGGCCACATCTTCAACCTCGGTCACGGCATCCTCCCCGAAACGCCCGTCGAGACGGTCGTCGCGCTCGTCGATTACGTCCATGAAAAGAGCGCGCGTTGATGTCGCATGAGAGCAGTGCTGCGATGAGTCAATCTTACGACGCGATATTGTTCGTCTCGTTCGGGGGGCCGGAGGGGATGGACGAGGTGTTGCCGTTTCTCGAAAACGTCTTGCGCGGTCGCAACGTGCCACCGGAGAGAATGCGCGCCGTCGCGCGTCATTACGAGTTGTTCGGCGGCGTCAGCCCCATCAATGAGCAGAACCGTCGTCTCATCGCGGCGCTCGAAAGTGAGTTGCAGGCGCACGACCTGCGTCTGCCCGTCTACTGGGGCAATCGTAACTGGCATCCGCTCCTTGCCGACACGCTGCGGCGGATGAAGGATGACGGCATCAAAAACGCGCTCGCCTTCGTGACCTCCGCATATAGCTCTTATTCAAGCTGTCGCCAGTATCGAGAGAACATCGAGTGTGCGCGCGAGGAGGCGGGCGAGGGCGCGCCGCGCGTGGACAAACTGCGCGCCTTCTACAACCATCCGGGCTTCGTCGAACCGAACATCGAACGCCTGCGCGAAGCCCTCGCGCAGATTCCGGCCGCACGCCGCACGCGCGCGGAAGTCGCCTTCACAGCGCACAGCATTCCGGTCTCAATGGCCGCCGGGTGCGACTACGAGGCGCAGTTGCGCGAGACGGCGCGGCTCGTCGCCGCAGGCGCGGGACAGCCGACTTGGAGTCTCGTCTTCCAGAGCCGCAGCGGGCCGCCGACGCAGGCGTGGCTCGAACCGGACATCTGCGAACACCTGCGCGCGCTCAGAGAGCGCGGCACAGAGGACGTGGTGGTAGCGCCCATCGGATTCATCTCCGACCACATGGAAGTTATCTACGACCTCGACACGGAGGCGCGGCGCGTGGCCGCAGAGATTGGCCTCAACATGGTGCGCGCCGCAACCGTCGGCACGCATCCCGCGTTCGTCTCGATGATACGCGAACTGATTCTCGAACGACTCGACCCGAACGCGCCGCGTCTCTCGCTCGGCACACACGGCGCGCGGCGCGACGAATGTCCGGCCGACTGTTGCCTGCCGGGGGCGATGCGACCCGCGCAGAGCACGGCGCGACCCGTCTGAGAGCGATGCTGGAAGATAGTCAGCAGAAGTCGCGCCGACGCGTCGTCGCCATCGTCGGCGGCGGCATCAGCGGTCTGGCCGCCGCGCACCGTCTGCAAGAGTTGTCTGCGGCGAGCGCGCCGGACGCGCGCGAGTCTGCGACGGACTTCATCCTGCTCGAAGCCTCTGCGCGAGTCGGCGGAACGATTCGCACGGAGCGACGCGAAGGTTTTCTCCTCGAAGGCGGCCCCGACGCCTTCATCTCCGAAAAGCCGGAGGCGCGCGCGCTCGCAGAGCGCATCGGACTTGCTTCACACATCATCGAGACGAACGACGAGCACCGTCGCAGTTTCGTCGCGCGCGGCGCGCGCCTGCATCCGACGCCCGAAGGCTTTCAACTGCTTGCGCCCTCGCGCCTCTGGCCGTTCGTCGCCTCCGGCATCTTCAGTTGGACGGGCAAGGCGCGCATGGCGCTCGACCTCCTGCTCCCGCGCCGACGCCCGGCGAGCGATGCGGTCAACGACGATGATGACGAAAGCCTCGCCGCCTTCGTGCGTCGCAGGCTTGGGCGCGAGGCTCTCGAACGAATGGCGCAGCCGATGGTCGGCGGCATCTACACCGCCGACCCGGAACAGTTGAGCCTGCGCGCCACGATGCCACGCTTCCTCGAAATGGAGCGACGCCACCGCAGCCTCATCCTTGCGATGTGGAAGGCCGCGCGTCAGATGTCTGCGACGACAGGCGACGGGCGCGCCATCCAACGCTCGACGAGCGGCGCACGCTACAGCCTCTTTCTCACATTCGACGGCGGCATGCAGATGCTCACCGACACGCTCGCCGCAAGGTTGCCGCCAGCGTCTCTGCGACTCGGCACGCGCGTCACTTCACTCGCCTTTCGGCATGAATCGAACGGCTGGCTGCTGACGACTGAGACGGGCGAAACCATCCATGCGGACGCCGTCTGTCTCGCGCTCCCGGCCTACGCTTCCGCGCAACTGCTCAGAGGTCTCGACGCCTCGCTCGCAGACGAACTCGCAGCCATCCCTTACGCCTCGACGGCCACCGTCAACCTCGCCTTCCGCCGCGCTGACATTCCGCATCCGCTCGACGGCTTCGGCTTCGTCGTTCCCTTCATCGAGCGCCGCGCCACCATCGCGTGCAGTTTCAGCAGCGTCAAGTTCGCCGGACGCGCACCCGCAGGCTACGCGCTGCTGCGCGCTTTCGTCGGCGGCGCGCTGCAACCGGAGACCTTCGCGCTCGACGAAGCGTCCATCGTCGCGGCCGTGCGCCGAGACCTGCGTGAACTGCTCGGCGTTTGCGAGCCGCCCCTCTACGCGCACGTCGCCAAGTGGCCTCGCTCGATGGCGCAGTATCACCTCGGCCACCTCGCACGCGTCGAACGCATCCGCACGCGCCTCGCCAACCATCCCACCCTCCGCCTCTGCGGTAACGCCTATCAGGGCGCAGGCGTCCCCGACTGCATCCGCACCGGCCAACAAGCGGCCGAACAACTGAAGGAAGTGATAGGTGATAAGAAGGAAGTGATAAGTGATAGGTGATGGGTGAGAGGATAAAGACTGTCTTTTCTCTTATCACCTATCACCCATCACCCATCACTCTGTTCCTATCACCTATCACCTATCACTTATCACAAATAGATGACGTGGGAGTTGCGCCAGACGTGTGCGGGGATGGAGCCGGGGGCGGCTGTCGTGAGAAGGATGACGTAGTGGGGCGAGGCGTTGCGCGCGGGTGCGACGAGGCGTTGCCAGAAGTCTGTGGGGGGTTCGTCGGCGGGGGCTTGGGAGACGGGTTTGACGAGAGCGAGGCGGCGCAGCGACGCGTAGAGATGTTCGCGCCCTGTGCCGTACTCGCCGACCTCTGCGCCCAGTGTCAGGCGCACCTCTGCGCGTTCGTCGACGAAGTGTGCGACGAGCGAGGCGGCCAGCGTCACGCCGCGCTCGAAGCGCGCCGGAAAGTCGCCTTTGTCGGATGAAGTGACGCGTGTTTGAGCGTCCCTCTCATCGGCGGTCGTGGGCGTGCGCGTGTCGAAGAGGATGTGGACGCGTCGCTCGCCTTCGGCCGTGAACTCGCGCACGACGAGGCGGCTCGTGCGCGCCGTCGCCTTCCAGTCGATGTGGCGCACGTCGTCGTGCGGTTGATAGTCGCGCAGGGAGTAGAGGTCGTGCCCCGCGCCGCGCCGTGCAGAGGCCGTCTGCCCCGCGCTGATTGGCAAGAGGTGCAACTCGTCGCTCGCGGGCTGCGGCTTCGGATAGATGACGAGGTCTACGTCGCGTGCGCGCAGGCGTCGTCGCAGACGAAAGAAGCCGAAAGGAAAGCGCGTCGAAAGCTCGAAGCCGGTGACCAGCACGTGGCCGCGCATCGCAAACATCTGCTCGACGCGCTGCTCTGCGCGCGCACGTCGCGGCACATACATGAAGTATGCAAGGACGCGTTTGGCGTAGCGCGGTCGCGTCGGCAGAAAGCGCCGACGCTTCTGCACGTCGTCCTCGCGGCTGCGCGCTTCGACGAGGATGGAGAAGGAAGGCAGCAGCCGCTTCGTGTTGTGCAGGGTGACGATGACGGGCGCGGCCTCGCCCGCGAAGATGTGGTCTGGAAAGCGCGCCGAAACGACGAGGTCGCGCAGAGAGGCACGCGCCGCCGTCCACGCAACGAAGAGCGCCGACGCGAGCACGGAGAAGACGAGAAACAGGAGATTGTTTCCCGTGTTCCAAGCCGCGAAAGCGACGACGAGAAAGAGGCCAACGAAGATGAGGCCGCCGCCCGTCACCTGAAACGGAAGGTCTAAACGTGCGGCCTCAGCACGCGCCGAACGCGAGAGAGGCGGGACGACAAAGACGACCATCAGGACGACGAAGACGAGCGACGTTAACGCCCCGGCACGCGCCGTCTCCCAATCGCCCGCGCGCCGCGCCCAGACCGTGACGAACGCCGTCGCCACGCCGCCGAGCACAATCAACGTTCGGAAGACGCTCCCGCGCCAACGCCACATCGCACGCCACACCTTCATACGTGTCGAATGGTCGCACGCCGCGCACGCATAATTCAAACTCACAGACGGAGAGGCCGCGCGAGCTATGAAGTCTCGCGCGG
>DASZCR010000295.1:0-33754 GCA_035942915.1 Pyrinomonadaceae bacterium
GCGCAGGCTCGCCCGGCCGCTTGTAGCCGATGAAGAGGGCGAGCAGCGCGCCTGAGAAGAGTCCTCCCATGTGCGCCGCGTTGTCTATGAAGTCGCGCCCGACGTAGCCGATGAATAAGTTGACGAAGATCATCGGCAGCATCCCCGTCCCGAAGGCGCGCTTGAAACCGTCAGGCAACTCGTGCCGGAACTTGATGCCGAAGACAAAGAGCACGCCGACGAGTCCGAAGAGCGCGCCCGACGCGCCCGCCGAAGTCTGGTCGATGGGCTTGAATAGAAACTGTCCGATGCTGCTCTCGGCGAGCGCCGGTTGCACCGACAGATAACTGGCTGCCACGCCGGCCGCGCCCGTCACCACCCAGAAGAAGACGAACTTCGCAGACCCGTAGAGCTTCTCGACGTAAGGGCCGAGCATAAAGAGGCCGTACATGTTGACGATGAGATGCAGCGGCCCGAAGCCCGGCGTCTGGACGTGCAGGAAGATGGGCGTCAACAGCCGCCACCACTGCCCCGCGTCAATCAGGTCGTTGCGCTTCGCGCCGTAGGCGACAAGGACGCTCGCAGGGTCTTCGCTGCCGCCTGAGAGCAGCATCAACAGAAAGAGGAAGACGCAGGTCGTGAGGAAGATGACGGTGAAGGTGGCCGGACGCGAGATGACGGCACGCGCGAAGCGCAACGTTTCCGGGTCTGGATGAAGTGTTCGCTGTGGCCGTTGTCGCTCTTGACGCTCGCGCGCGGCCGCCGTCGAGGGCGTGCCGCAGACCGAGCAACTCTCCTCGCCCGCCCCGACGAGCGCGCCGCAGTGGCGGCACACCGTCGGCCGACCGGCGTAACTATTTCCGTCCTTGAATTGCCCTGTTGACAAGATTTCTCACAGCGCGGACACGTCGCGCCGACTCGCCTGCGGCGTGCCTCAAACTTCCGACCGTGCGTCCGTCCAACTGTTCGCCAGATGAATTTTTTTGAGCGGAGAAGATTCTACACTGAAGCCCGCGCCGGTGTCATGCGAGAGGCTCGTCCGTCTCTCTGACCGATGTCGGTCAGACCGCTTCGTTCAAAAAGATATGAAGGACGCTGACCGCACTCTCTCGGACAGCGTCCTGACGCCCTCTCGACGCGCCACAGGTGGTGGCACGCGCGTTGATAAATGGCAGAGGCCGTCCGCCGAGCGAAGGGCAACGGGCGACCTGCCATGATAGTTCCCCTGAAAGTAGGAATCTCGATGCGTCAAACTTTTCCTTTGTTAATCTCTCTGAGCCTGCTGGTCGCGCCGCTGGCGGGCAGCACTAGTTCCGCCCGGACGCGCACGCAGGAAGAACGTCCGGCGCCGCGCCTGAGCCGCGCCTTGAAGCTGAGCGAAGAGCTCCGCGCGCGTCTCGAACGCGTGCGACCCGCGAGCGGAGAGCGTGCGCGCGTCATCCTGAACGTGACCGAGGGCGGAAGCGTCGAGCAGACGAGCGCCGCCTTAGAAGGCGCGGGCGCGCGTGTCCACGACAAACTCGAAGCACTTGGCGCGGTCGTCGCCGATGTGCCGGTTGAGCGGCTGGCAGAGATGGCCTCGCGTGGCGACGTGTCTTGGATTTCCGGCGACCAGCCCGTCCGTTCGCTCGCTGCGCCCGACAATACGAGCCACGCAGAGGTGACGACGGGCGCGAGCAAACTCCTGCCGCCGACCAAAGAGAAGTTGGCCGACGGCGGCGCGGGCAACAAGGTCGGCATCGCCATCCTCGATAGCGGCATCAGCCCGCCCGACGCGGCCGAGTTCGCCGGCTACGAGTGGCGCTATTCGAGCGGCACGCTCGGCACCGGTCTCTTCTCGCAAAAATATCTCGCCACCTACGACCGCATCCGCAAGCGCGTCGATTTCACCGGCGAGTCGAAGTCTGAAGACGCTTACGGACACGGCACGCACACGGCCGGAGTGGCCGCCGGGACGGGACAGGCGAGCGAAGATTACGCCGCGCAGCACGCGGGCGCGCCGACCTACGGCGGCATCGCCACAGGCGCTAACCTCGTCGATGTGCGCGTGCTCAACTCGCGCGGGACGGGCACGGTCTCCGGCGTTATCGCGGGCATCAACTGGGTGATTCAAAACCGCAAGACCTACAACATCCGCGTCATGAACCTCTCGCTCGGCACGCCCGTCACGCAGAGCTACAAGACAGACCCGCTCTGTCAGGCTGTGGCGCGCGCGTCGGCCGCAGGCGTCGTCGTCGTCGTCGCCGCAGGCAACTGGGGCAAAGACGCGGAGGGGCGCACGCTCTACGGCGGCATCCTCTCGCCCGCCAACTCGCCGCACGTCATCACGGTCGGGGCGACGAACACGCAGCAGACCGACGCGCGTTCGGACGACACCGTCGCCAGTTACTCTTCGCGCGGGCCGACGCTGGTCGATGGTCTCGTCAAGCCGGACCTCGTCGCGCCCGGCAACCGCATCGGCGCGGCCGAGACTTCCGTCTCTTCGCCGACGGCGAGCTACTCCTACACGCAGACGGGCGGCGGCGGTCTCATCGGCGGCCTCGTCAGTGGCGACACTTCATCCAACACGCCGAAGGCCACCGGCACTTACGAAATCCTGAGCGGCACGTCGTTCGCCGCGCCGGTCGTTTCGGGCGCGGTCGCGCTCATGCTCGAAGCTAATCAATCGCTGACGCCGCCTCTCGTCAAGGCCATCCTGATGCGTACCGCTCAGCGTCTCCCGTTCTACGAAACGCTACTGATGAACGGCAAGATGTCGCACCTCGAACGCGTCATCACGGAAGGCGCAGGCCAGTTGAACGCGAGCGCCGCCGTCACGCTGGCAAGCGTGATTCGCAAGGACGCAGACCGCGCACAGGAGGGCGACTACCTTATCACCGCGCGGAACAAGACCTATCAAAGCATCGGTCTCGACGCGCCGATAGCGGGCGAGGCGATGCCGATTAACAACGGTCTCATCTGGGCGGCGGGCGTCGCCTTCAACGACCGTCTGCAACTGACGCACGGCTACAAACTCCCGGATGGCACGGTCGTCAGCGAAGGCTTCGTGATGGTTGACGGCTACGTTCTCGGCGACGGTACGTACCTCTTTGCCGACGGCTCGACGCTCGCAAGCGGCTACCTGCTCGGCAGCGGCATCATGATGAGCGATGGCTATCTGCTCGGCAGCGGTTATCTGTTGGGCAGCGGATACCTGCTCGGCAGCGGTTACCTGCTCGGCAGCGAATACATCCACGCCGACGGCGTGACTTCGACGGGCGTGCGCGAAGGTTGGGCTTTCGACAACGAGGCGGTGTGGAGGTCGAATCTGGTCGAGCCGAGTTCCGTCCGACTGAGCGACGAGCAGGTGATGATTCAGGGCGAGAGCGCGATGCCCTCTGCAGCGCGCAGGCTCTCGACGACCAGCCCGCTCTACCCGCGACCCTGAACACCGAAACGGGGGCGTCCCGCGTCGCTCAACACGCGCGAGGGACGCCTCCTCTTATCAACCATCAATCCGCAAGATACGTGCGGCCTTTCGAGTGACCAATGAGCCGAACTAAAGAGACCCGCAAGAGCCTCGTCTACCAATCCGTGATTACCTTCGCGGGCATCTCTCTGTGGCTCTGGTCGCTCGTCGGCATCGGCCTTTCTCGCACCGGCACCGAACTCCTGACGCTGCTCGCCGTCCTCCCGCTCGTACTGGCGGCGAGCGTCTTCCCCATCACCTTTCCGTCGCCTGCGGGCGCGAAAGTGACGAGCAACAAAATCAGCTTCACGTTGACGGACGCGCTCGTCTTTCTCGTCGCCTGCCTCTACGGCTCAGTTCCGGCCATCCTGCTCGCGGGCATCGAAGGCTTCGTCGGCTCGCGCCGCGCCATCAAGCGCCTGTCGAGCAATCTCTTTTCGGCGAGCATGATGGCGCTGGCCGCAGGCTCGGCCGCCATCGCGCTCGGCGCAGTGCTGCGTCACGGCTTCGGCGAGGCGGCGGGCGAGACCCGGCACACGTTCCTCGCCGTCGCGCTTGCGCTCCTGACGGCAAGCCTCGTCCATCTCGTCGTCAACGTCGGGCTGCTCTCGACGCTCTTTGCCCTGAGGCTCGACAGTTCGATTATCTCGACCGTCAAGCGCAACCTGCTGTGGGCTGTCCCGATGTTCGTGCCGACGGGCACGGCCGCCAGCCTGATGTTCGTCGCGCTCGAACAGGGCGTGGCCGTCGTCGTCGTCATCGGCGCGCCCGTCCTGCTCGCCGTCTACTTCGTCCACCGCCAGTATCGCGACAGCGTGCAGGAACGCATCCAACTCATCGAGAAGGCCAACCGCGAGCGGCTCGAAGCGACCGAGAAGGCGCACCGCCAGACCATCGAGGCGCTCGCCGTCGCCATCAACGCGAAGGACGAGGTGACGCATGAACACGTCCTGCGCGTGCAGATTTACGCGGCCGGGGTGGCGCGTCTGCTCGGCTGCACCGAGTCGGAAGTGGAAGCCTTGAAAGCGGGCGCGCTCTTGCACGACATCGGCAAGATTGCCGTCCCCGATTACATCCTGAACAAACCGGGCAAACTCACCGCCGCCGAGTTCGACAAGATGAAACTGCACACCATCGCGGGCGCGCAGATTCTCGGCCGCGTCGAGTTTCCCTACCCGGTCGTGCCGGTCGTCCGCTCGCACCATGAGCGTTGGGACGGGCGCGGCTACCCCGACGGGTTGCGCGGCGAAGCGATACCGCTGACGGCGCGCATCCTTTCCGTCGTCGATTGCTTCGACGCCGTGCGCGAAGACCGGCAGTATCGCAAGGGACTGACGCGCGCAGAGGCCATCGACCTCATCATGCAAGGCAGCGGCACGCAGTACGACCCGCGCGTCGTCGGCACTTTCGTCACCCACCTGCCGGAGTTCGAGGCAGAGATTCAGGCGCACCGCGACGCGCCGCTGCCGACCTTCGGTATCGAACCGCTCGAAGACCTCTCCGACGCCGCGCGCTCGGTCACACCGGCCGCCGGACTGGCCTCCGAGACGAACGCCGGGCAGAGCACTCAACAGACGGCCTCGACGGCCAACGTCAAACCGGGCGACGAAGCCGAGCATGAAGTTCTGTCGCACCTGACACGCGCCTTCGACTCGGCGCGCTCGCTCGAAGAGCTCTCGCACGCCTTGACCGACAACCTCGCGCGCATCGTGCCCTTCGAGACCTGCGCGCTCACCCTTGCGCCGGACGCGACGGGCGAGCACCGCGTCGTCCACGCTTTCGGACTCAATGCCGCGCTGCTCGTCGGACGAACCATCACGACGGGCGACGGCGTGACGGGTTGGGCGCTCGCCAACCGCAAGCCTTTCTGCAACACAGACCCGAAGCTCGACCTGCCCGCAGCACTCGCCGCAAACTTCGCCGCCTACCAGACGCTCGCCGTCTTCCCACTCGTCAAAGACGACGAACTGCACGGCGCGCTGACTCTCTACTCGGCCTCGCTCAAGGAGTACGACGCGCACCACCAGCGTCTTCTCCAACAGGTCGCCGCACTCTTCACCGCCGCCCTCTCAGACATCGGCAAGCGCGCCGCGCAACCGGCGGCCGTCTTCAACCTCGCGCCCTCTCCGCTCCAACTCGCGCCGCTCGAATCCGAACTGACGCACTAACACTGACGCACTAACAAGGCGACGAATTTCGACGCGCGCTCTCAGTCTATTTTCGCGTGCGCGCGGACTTCGCGCGGCGCTTCCCGGTCGTTGATGACTTCGAGCGGCGCACGCCAGACGAGCGTCTTGACGCGGCACGTGCCGGTGTTGTCTTCGCGGCAGTAGAAGAGCGTCAAACGCACGCGGAGGTCGAGCGCGCCGGGCGAGAAAGAGCCGAGCGGGACGCGCAGGGGCAGTTTCGGGTCGCCGGTCACTTTCGCGCTCAAGGCGACGCCGTTGCCGTGGCCGTCAATCTTGCCCGCATGAGAAAGCTCCTCGCCGCCCATCGCAACCCAGATGCGATAACGCTGCGGCGCAGAAGGGTTCAGGTGATAGCCTGCGGGCAACGTCACATCTACCGTCAACTGACCGCGCTCGCCCGCCACGAAACGCTGCGGCGCAAGCCGAATCTCTTTGACGTTCGGCGCAGCCTCATCCTCAACATTCGTCGCCAGCGCATCGGACGCGGGCGGCGGTGGACGCAAGCCCGCGAGTCTGAGCGTCGAGGTCTGTTTCGTTTGCAGGTCGATGACGCGGACGGCGTGGTTGTTCGTGTCGGCGACGTAGAGTTTGCCGCGCGCAAGGCTGAGGCCGCCTGGCTCGTAGAAAGAGGGCGTCGCGCCGTCGGACTGGCCGGGCTTGCCCGTGCCGAGAAAGGTCGAGACGGTGCGCGTGCGCGTATCGAGCCGTTTGATTTTGTGATTGTAGGTGTCTGCGATGAGCAGCGCGCCGTCCTCTGCGGAGGCGAGGCCGAGCGGGTGTTGCAGGCGCACATCATCGCCGCGCCCGTCGCGGTCGCCGAACTCGAAGAGGTCTCCGCCGACAAGCGTGCTCACTTGCGGCTGCGGCACTTCAACGCCGCTCGCGGACGAATCTGTTGAAGGCGACGCTGCTTGTGCGTCGGAACGTGCGGGCGTCTGTTTGGCGTCGGGAAGTTCGATGGCACGGATGATGTTCGACTCGCTGTCGGCGACGTAGAGGGCGCGGCCGTCGGTCGCCAGTCCCGAAGGTTGTGCGAAGGCTGCTTCGTCGCGTGGGCCGTCGAGTCGCGCTTCGCGTCCCGTTCCGGCGAAGACGGAAAGCTGCTGCCGTTCGAGGTCGAGTTGCCAGATTTGATGCGGCCCGGCCATTGCGATGTAGAGCGTGCGCCCGACGAGTTGCAAGTCCCAAGGAGAAGCGATTGAGGTCGTGCGCGCCGCGCCGCCTCTCGTGCCGAAGTCGCGCATCTGCTGTCCCGTCCCGGCGATGGTCTGCACGGTGCGCGCCTTGAGGTCGATGCGTCGGATGAGATGGTTGGCCGTGTCTGCGACGTAGAGCGCATCGGCCGCTTCGTCGAGCGCAAGCCCTTGCGGACGATAAAAGGTCGCTTCGTCGAAACGTCCGTCGCGTGCGCCTTGTGCGCCCGTGCCGACCGTCTCGATGAGCGTGCCGTCGAGGCGCGTGATGACGATGCGGTGATGGTTCGAGTCGGCGATAAAGAGACGGTCGCCGCGCGCGTCGGCCAGAATCTTGCCGGGAAAGGCCAGCGGCAGGTCGCCCGTCTTCGCGCGTTCGAGGGCGAGTTTGAGAGGCTCTTCGTTCAACTCGCCGCGCGTGCGCGCCTCAACGATGAGTTCGCCGATGACGCGGTCGAGCGCCTCGTAATGGCCTTCGCCCGCGACCTTGCCGACGACGTAGCCCGCAGGGTCGATGAGCACCTGCGTCGGCCACGCATCGACGGCGTAAGCGTCCCAGATGCGGAAGTCCGCGTCGTTGACGACCGGGTGCTCGACGCCGTAGCGCAGAATGACGCGGCGGATGTTCTCCGTCTCCTTCTCGTTCTCGAACTTGGCGGAGTGGACGCCGACGACGACGAGTTGGCGCGCGTATTTCGCTTCGAGCCGCTGCAAGTCCGGGATGACGTGCATGCAGTTGATGCAACCGTAAGTCCAGAAGTCGAGCAGCACGACCTTGCCGCGTAAGCCCGCAATCGTCAGCGGGCGCTCCGTGTTGAGCCAGCCGCGACCGCCCGCGAGTTCGGGCGCACGCACGCGCCCACGTTGTCTGACAGACATCTCTGCAAAGCCTTTCGACGAAGCTGCCGAGCCGGTCTGCGCACGCGCCACGCGCGACGCGGCCGCGAGGAGCAATGCCGACAGGCAGACGATGAAGGCGACGGCGAGCATCGCCCGCAAAAGTCTTTCGCGCGTCTTTCCCCGAATGTCCATGTTTCTCTCTCTCTCGGACGGCGTCCGTGATAAAACCATTTCGCGCTGAAGACAGGCGCGCGTGCATGTCTCGACGGATGAGCGTCAGTTTAGCATGTGCAGACGGCGGCCGACGGCGCGCAACCCGGAAGTCGTTGACACGCCTCCGGTCGCATGTTAGAACCGCTAGTGCCTGCTGTTTCGGCCGCCCACCGAAGGCGCGTGTCCTCGGCCGCCGACTCTTTCCCGAAGCCCCCCGCGACGCAAACGCATGACAGACTGGGACGAAATCGAAATCCTCCCGCGCACGCTCGGCTTGCGCGACCACGCGCAAGACACGCGCGAGCGGCGCGAACTGATTATCATGCGTGCGGGGGAGCGTCTCTTTGGCCTCTACGCAGACGAGGCCGACAGCGTCACGGAGCAGGCGCGTCCGACGCCTCTGCCGCACGCGCCTGCGGCCGTTCTCGGCGTCGTCAGCGTGCGCGGACGCATGCGTACAGTCCTCTCACCATCGGCGCTGCTCGGAGACGCCGACGAACTCTCTGCGACGAAGGCGGCGCGCTACGTCGTCTCTCTGCGCGGCGACGAACAACTGGCGCTGGCCGTCGAGCGCGTCGAACGCGTCGTTGAGATTCTCACCGAAGACGTGCGCACACACGCTTACACGGACGCGCCCGTGCGCGGCGTCCTCACGCAGGAAGACGCTTCGACCATCGTCCTGCTCGACCCCGCGCGCCTGTTTGAAGCCGCCACGCGCGATGTCGAAAGAAGGAGAGCACGCTGAGCACGCATGCCCCCGACCGACACCATCACAGACGATGCGACGCGCACGCCCGAACCGGGGGCAGGGCGCGAAGTGCGCGCGCTGACGAGCCTGCTCGGCCATGATGACTGGCAGACGCGACGCGCGGCGGCATCGGCCATCGCCGCTTCGATTTCGGCGGGCGAGGTGTCAGGCATCGAGTTTGAAACTCTGCTCGAAGAACTCTTCGCAGCACTCGGCGACAACTCCGGCGCGGGGCGACGCGCGGCTGCCATCGCCGCGCTCGAAGGCGTCGTCGCTCTCGCTGAGACGCGCTCGCTTGCGCTCGGCCGCATCGAGTCGGCGCTGGTGCGCGCGGGCAGCACCGTCCGCATCGGGCTGGCGGGCGTCGTCGGCGCGGCCGGAGGCGCAGAGGCCGTCCGGCTGCTTGCGCCGCTCGCCGAAGATGAGGAGACGAACGTCGCGGCGGCGGCCGTCGCCGCACTCGGCCGCACGCGTTCGCCGGAAGCGACGCCGCTCCTCGTCCGTCATCTCGACGCCGCGAACGACTGGCTGCGCTTTGCTGTCGTCGGCGCGCTCGGCGAACTCGGCGACGCACGCGCCGTCGCGCCGCTCGAACTGCTGCTCGAAGACCAACTCCTACAGGAAGCCGCCGCCTCTGCGCTCTGCGAGATTGCGACGGTCGATGCCGCGTGCGCACTCGCCAGACACCTGCGCTCGCCGTGTGACGGCGCGTTGCGTCCCTCCGTCTTAAAATCTCTCGTCTCAATTGCGACCGACGAGCGCGCCCTGCCGCGCGCCGTCGCAGAGGAAATCTACCGCCAGTCGCGCGCTCTCTTTCGCGTCTTGGCCGAGGACGAAGCGACGCTCTCCGAGCTTCTCCATCAAACATACACGCTCGACCCGGCGCGCGCCGCCGCACGCATCACGGCGCTCGGTTGGAGCGGCGACGCGCGAGCCGTCCCGCGCATCGCGCAGGCGCTCTCCGAGCCAGCCACCTCTGCGGCCGCCCACGCCGCACTCGCCGCCCTCATCGACTCGCCGCGCGACGCGCGCACGCTGCCCGCGCTGCTCGCACAACCATCGGAACTATTGCCGCACTGCGCGCTCGCCGCCGCGCTCGCACAGGCCGAGACTCCGGCCGCGCTCGAAGCCGCCGCGCGTCTCGGTGCCGCGACCGACGAAGCAGAGACCCGACAGACCTGCGCCTCCGCCCTCGCACACGCGCGCGAACGGATGCTCCGGGGAGCGTCGCCTTTATCCGCCGACGAGCGGCTTCGTCTGCTCGACGCGCTGCTTCAAAGTCTGCCGACGGCGCAAGGCGAATTGCTCGTTGAACTCTCCGAGACGCTCGGCATGCTCTTGGCCGACGCCGCGCCGCAACAGAGAGCAGAAGCGGTTGCCGCCCTGCCCGCAGATGAAGGTGAGACGCAGGCGCTCGCGCGTCTGGCCTTCTTCGAGCGCGCCGGTGCGGCGACCGACGACGAAGCGCTCTGCGAACTCGTGCGCGCCGCCGAGCGCCACACGAGCGCGCGTGTGCGCGTGCGCGCCATCGAATTTGCAGAACGGCGCGGCGCGTTCCTCGAAGAGGCTTCCTTCGTCTCGCACCTGACGGACGAAGCGACCGGAGTCCGTCGCGCGGCCGCGCGTGCGCTGCGTCGTCAACCGACGCGCGACGTGCGGCGCGAGTTGCTCGCCGCGCTGGCAGACGAAGACATCTGGGTGACGGCCGAATCAATCGTGACGCTCGGCGCGCGCTACGGCGACGACCCGGAAGTTCGCGCGCGTCTGTTGGAACAACTCGCGGCCGCGCACCCGCTCTGCCGCGTCGCCGCCGCCGAGGCGCTCTCGAAGCTGGCGCGCGACGCGGAGGAGTGGCGTGCGCTGGCGCAACTGGCGCGGCGCGACCCTTTCCCCGAAGTCCGTCATGCAGCAATGTGCGCTCTTGCGCGTTGCGGTGAAGCGCGCACGGTGCTCTCGGCCGCGCGCGCCGCACTGAAGGATGCAGAGTGGCCTGTCAGGCGCGCCGCCGTCGAAGTGCTCTCGGCTTCGACCGAGCGACCGGCCTCGCGCCTGCTCTCGGAGGCGGCCGTCAACGAAGAACCGGCCGTGCGCGGCGCGGCCTTGCGTGCGCTGGCGGAACGCGGCGCGGCGGAGGCGGTCACGTTTGCCTGTCGCGCCGTCGGCGAGACGGACTCCGCGCTCATCGAAGATGCCTACGCCGCCCTCCGCCTCTGCAAGCGCACCTGCCCCGAAGCCCTCGACGCCGCACGCCACACCTGCGCCCCGCGCGCCGCCGCCATCATCGCGTTCATCGTTGACAACAGTGATAAGTGATAGGTGATAGGTGATAGGAAGGAAGTGATAGGTGATGGGTGATAAGTGATAAGTAAAAACTTGTATTCGATATTCGAGGGCAGGTGACGGGAGCGAGGCTGTCTTTCATCTCATCACCCATCACTTATCACCCATCACCCTTTTACGCCGTATGCTTTCAGACTCAGGACAGTTCGTTTTCGGGCATCAGGACGGTCGTCCGCAGATGGACGAGGCGGTCTTCCTGCGTCTGCGCGATTTGATTTACAAGGCGTCGGGCATCTACTTCGACCACAGGTCACGCGCCGCGCTCGAACGTCGCCTGCGCCCGCGCGTCGAGGCGCTGCATCTCGACGGCTTCGAGCAGTATTGTCTCTATCTCAACTTCGACCGCGAGCGGCAGGACGAGTTGCAACGCGCGCTCGATTCAGTGGCGATTCATGAAACCTACTTCTTCCGCGAGGAGCGTGCGCTGCGCGCCTTCGCCGAAGAGATGCTGCCGGAGATTGCCGAGCAGCGACGCAGCCAACGCCTGCTGCGCGTTTGGAGCGCGGGCTGCTCGACGGGCGAGGAGGCTTACACGCTCGCCATGCTCATCTCGGAGTCGGGGCTCTTCGAGGGCTGGCGCGTCGAACTTTCTGCGAGCGACCTCTCGCAACGCGTCGTCGCCGAAGCGCGCGCCGGACGCTACACCGAGAAGTCTTTCCGCACGACCGACCCGACGCGGCGCGCACGCTACTTCACGGAGCAACCGGACGGCTCGCTGCTCATCTCCGAACACCTCCGCGCGGCCGTCAATTTCGGCTGCTTCAATCTCATCGACAGTCGTCGCTTCGACATCTATTCAGACCTCGACGTTATCTTCTGCCGCAACGTCATGCTCTACTTCGGCACGCAGGCGCGTCGCCAAACCGTCGCAGGCTTTCACAACCAACTACGCGCGGGCGGTTACCTCGTCCTCGGCGCGGCCGAATCGCTCTTCTCCCTCAACACCCCCTTCCGCCTCGCACACCTGCGCCACGACCTCGTCTATCAGAAGGAGTGATAGGTGATGGGTGAGAGGTGATAAGACAAAGACAGGTTTTTCTCCTCTCACCCATCACCCATCACCTATCACTCCTCTCTTATCACCCATCACCTATCACCTTCTTATGCCAGCACGTTTGCTCATCGTTGATGATTCGCCGGTTTATCGTCTGCGTCTGTCGCAGATTTTGTCCGTGTCAGACCGGTTGCAGTTGGTCGGGTTGGCGGGCGACGGGCGCGAGGCGATACGTCTGATTCGGGAGCGGCGCGCGCAGGTCGCCGTGCTGGATTTGGAGATGCCGGAACTCGACGGCTTCAGCGTGCTGCGGTGGGCGATGGCGCACGCGCCGCTGCCCTTCGTCGTCTGTAGCGGGCAGAGCGAGCGCGACAGCGTCTTTCGCGCGCTCGAAGCGGGCGCGGTCGATTTCATCACGAAGCCGGAGTTGCGCCACGCCGTCCGCTCTGAGACGTTTGCGGCCGAGTTGCGCCAGCGCGTCGAGGCGGCGGCGGAGGCCGGACACTTCGCGCCCGCCGCATCGCACACGACACGCCGCGCGCAGGACACGGCATCGGTCGTCGCGGCGACGCAACTGGCGCGCACGATGGCCGGGCGACGCGCGCATCTGGCGGCCATCGTCGGCTCGGCCGGAGCGCCTGCGGCCGTCGCGCGTCTCATCTCGGAATTGCGTCCAGACTTCGGCGCGCCCGTCGTCATCGCACTGCACATGCCGCAGGGCTTCACGCGCTCGTTCGCGGAACGTCTGGCGCGCACGACCTCCTTCGCCGTCCGCGAAGCACGCGACGGCGAACCGCTTATCGCCTCGCAGATTTACGTCGCGCCCGGAGGCCAGCACACGACGGTCGCGCGCGGCGCAGACGGCACGCTGATGTTGCGCGTCGAAGCGACGGCAGCGGGCGACTTCTGCGCGCCGTCGGCCGACAGACTGCTGCGCTCCGCTGCCGAAACGTGCGGCGAAGCGGCGCTCGGCGTCGTCCTGACGGGGATGGGCGAGGACGGCCGCGAGGGCGCGCGTGCCTTGCGCGAGCGCGGCGCGACGGTCGTCGTCGAATCGCGCGCCTCGGCCGTCATCTGGGGCATGCCCCGCGCCGTCTCCGAAGCCGGTCTCGCCGACGCCGAACTCGACCTCTCAGCCATCGCCGCCGCCATCCCTCTGCTGTGTAAATAGTGATAGGTGATGGGTGATAGGTGATAGGAGAAATCCTGTCTTTCTCTTATCACCTATTACCTATCACCTATCACCTATCACTTCTTTCCTATCACCTATCACTCCTTTCTTGTCCCCGTTTTGTCATTCTCGGTTTACCATTTACTATTTAGAGAATGAACGAACAGGCATTTGCCACGCTCGAATATGAGGGCTTGCGTGCGTTGGTCAGGCGCGGGGCGCAGACGCCGATGGGACGCGCGCTGGCCGACGCGCTCGCGCCGCTCGAAGAGGCAGAGGAGGTCGGGCGCGCTCTGCGTGCCGTCTCCGAGTGCATCGAGTTGCGCCGGAGGGGCGCGGCCTTTCACTTCGACGAGTTGGCCGACCCCGCAGAGGCTCTCGCGCGTCTCGCCATCGAAGGCGCGATTCTCGACCCGACGGTGTTGCTCGAACTCTCGCGTCTGTGCGCGCAGGCGGCCGACGCGCGCGCCGCCGTCCACGCTGAACGCGCCGACTGTCCCGTCCTCTGGGAGATGGTCGCCGGGTTGCCGCCGACCCTGACCGGCCTCGCCGCGCGCATCAACTCGAAGATTCTTCCGAGCGGCGAACTCGACGACCGCGCGAGTCCTGAACTGGCGCGCATCCGCATGGAGATTGTGCGCCTGCGCTCTGCCATCACGCGTTCGCTCGAAAGCCTCATGCGTCGCTCCGAAGAGGCCATCCAAGACCAACTCGTGACGCTGCGCAACGACCGCTTCGTGATTCCCGTCCGCTCCGACCATCGCGGACGCGTCGCGGGCGTCGCGCACGGTTTCTCCTCTTCGGGCGCGACCGTCTTCGTCGAGCCTCTCGAAACCATCGACTCGAACAACGAACTGCAAGCTCTGCGGGAGACGGAAGAACGCGAGGTGACGCGCATCCTTGCCACGCTGACGGACGAACTGCGACGAGAACTCCCATCAGTCAGAGAGGCCGCGCGTGCCGTCGCCGAACTCGACTTCGTCAGCGCGAAGGCCGTCATGGCCGTCCAGTTCCGTTGCGTCGAGCCGTTGGTTGAAGACGCTGCTCAAGCAGAGTCCGAAGTCCTCGAACTCGTCGAGGCGCGCCATCCGCTGCTCGAAGAGAACCTGCGCGCGTCGGGCGGCGAGGTCGTGCCGGTCTCCTTCCGTCTCGACGCGACGCGCCCGGTGATGGTCATCTCCGGCGCGAACGCGGGCGGCAAGACCGTCGTCCTGAAGACGGCCGGGCTGCTCTCGCTGATGGCGCTCTCAGGTCTCCATGTGCCTGCGCGCGAGGCGCGCGTCCCGCTCTACGCCTCCGTGCTCGCAGACATCGGCGACCGCCAGTCGCTCGCCGCCAACCTCTCGACCTTCACCGCGCACGTCGCCAACATCAGACGGATGCTCGAACTCTGCCGCCGCCCTGCGCTCGTCCTCCTCGACGAAGTCGGCACGGGCACAGACCCGGAAGAAGGCTCTGCCTTAGGCGTGGCCGTCGTTGACCACTTCCGCCGCGCGTGCGGCGCGCACGTCATTGCGACAACGCACTATTCGGGACTCAAGATGTACGCGGCCAACGAAGAAGGGGTCTTAAACGCCAGCGTCGAGTTCGACGAGAAGACTTTGCAGCCGACCTACCGTCTGCTCGTCGGCGTCGCAGGCTCGTCTTCGGGTCTGGAAATCGCGCGCCGCTTCGGCTTCCCCTCCGAGATTATCGCCGCTGCGCGCGAGCGCGTGGACGATGCGACGCTGGCGGCGGCCGACTATCTCCGACGCATCCAGCGCGAGGCCGAAGCAGCCGAAGCCCTGCGCCGCGCGCTCGAAGAAGAGCGCGCCGCTGTGGCCGACAAATACTCGACGCTCGACCGCGACGCCGAGCGGCGCGAGCGCGAACGCCAGCAAGCCTTCGCGCGCGAAATGGAACGCGCCATCACTGACTTCGAGCGTCGCTCGCGCGAACTGTTCTCGAAGATTGAAGACCGCGCCGTGCGCGCCAAAGTCGAACGCGAGTCCGAGCGGCGCGCGGCCGAACTCCGACGCGAAGCGCAACAACAGAAGACGGCCGCACGCGCCGCACGCACAGACCAGACGAGCGCGGGCGGCGTCCGCGTCGTGCGCTCCGGCCGGGAGCAGGACGCAGGTTCAGCCGCGACCTCACCTGCGAGCGACGCGCCGCCACCGCGCGAGATTGGCGTCGGCGACACCGTGCGCCTACGCACGCTCAACACGACCGGCGTCGTCGAGCGCATCAACAACGACGGCGAGGCCGAAGTCCGCACCGGCGCGCTCCGCTTCCGCGAACGCGTCGCCAATCTCGAACTCGTCACGGCCGCGCCCGAACGGCGCGACGACACGCGTCTGGCGCGTTTGCAACGGATGGCCGCTAAGGGCACGGAACTGCGCCTGCGCGAAACGCACGCCGAACCGCAGGCCGAACTCAATCTCATCGGCCGCACGACGGACGAGGCGACGGATGAGGCCGACAAGTTTTTAGACGAAGCCTACATGCAGGGGTTCGCGCACGTCCGCATCATTCACGGTCATGGGACGGGCGCGCTGCGTCGCGCCGTCGCGCACCTGTTGCAGAACCACCCGCACGTCGCGCGCTTCTCCCAAGCGCCGCCAGACCAGGGCGGAGCAGGCGCGACCGTCGTCGAGTTGAAACAGTAACCTCCCTCTTTTCGATTAAACTGCGATGCGCTTTCCACAAGTATTCATCGACGACCTCCGGCGGCAAGCCGACATCGTGCGCGTCGTGGGCGATTACGTCTCGCTGAAGAAGAAGGGCGCCAACTGGATGGCCTGCTGCCCGTTTCATCAGGAGAAGACGCCCAGTTTCTCCGTCAATCCGTCGAAGGAGATTTTCTACTGCTTCGGCTGCGCCAAGGGCGGCAGCGTCTTCAACTTCGTGATGGAAATCGAGCGCGTCTCTTTCCCGGAAGCCGTCCGCATCGTCGCCGAAAAGGTCGGGATGCCGCTGCCCGCGATGGAGGAGGACAAACGCTTTGAAGCGCGGCGCAAAGAGGCCGACGAAATCATCCAACTCAACTCGTGGGCGCTCGAATGGTGGGAGCAGCAGCTTGCCGACGCGGGCGCCGACGCGCGCGCCGCACGCGAGTACGTCGAGGGACGCGCCATCACAGAAGAGACGCGTCGCGCCTTTCGTCTCGGCTTTGCGCCGAACAGTTGGGACGCGCTCGGCACTCATCTGAAAACGAAGGGCGCGTCTCCGGCGCAGATAGAGCGCAGCGGCCTCGTCGTCAAAAAGGACGCGGGCGGCTACTACGACCGCTTCCGCGCGCGTCTCATCTTCCCCGTCTTCGACTCGCAGGGAAGGCCGGTCGCCTTCGGCGGCCGCGCCATCCGCCCCGGCGACGAACCGAAGTACCTGAACTCGCCGGAAACGGCCGCCTACACCAAAGGCAGACACCTCTACGGGCTGCACCTTTCGCGCGACGAGATTCGCAAAAAGCGTTTCGCCATCCTCGTCGAAGGCTATCTCGACCTGATTATTCCCTATCAGTTCGGCGTCCGTAACATGGTGGCGAGTCTCGGCACGGCGCTGACGCCCGAACAGGTGAAACTGCTGGGGCGGTTTGCGCGTAAGGTCGTAGTCAACTATGATGGGGACAAGGCGGGGGTACAGGCGGCGAAAAGGGCTATCGAAACCCTTCTGGCAGAAGACTTTGAGGTCAAGGTTCTGGTGCTGCCGGACAACGCCGACCCGGACGAGTTCATCAAAGGACAGGGTGTCGAGGAGTACAACAGGCGACGGGGAGAAGCTTTCCCACACATACAATTCGTGCTCGACCAAGCTCTGCGGGATCGCAACCTCCGCAACCCGGCGCAAAAAGCCGAGGCGGTGGAGGAGGTGCTCCCGTTTGTCCGCGTCCTCAGAAACCGGATTCAGAAGCGCGAATACTTCGACATGGTGATGGACTCCCTGCGCGTCGATGAGCCGAACTTGCGCCGCGAACTCTGGAAGTCGGTCAACGCGGGCGACGGCGCCGCGACCGATGTCAAACAGAAGGTCACGCGCGCCGAGAGCGTGCCGCCGACGGTCGCCGAACAGAAGCTTCTCGAACTGCTCATGCACGACGAGGAGTTGCGTCGTCTGGTGCTGCCGCACCTCGAAGAGAGCGATTACGCGGACTTGCCGACAGCTTCGGTCTTCCGCGCCTTGAAAACTTTGGACGAGCGCGGTGCGCCGGTTGACTTCGCCTCGATGAGCGAAGAGATTGGCGACGACCCGGTGGCCGCAGACCTCGTCGCGATGCTCTTGATGGGCGACCCTGTACGCGCCGAGGGCGAGGCGACGGACGACGTGCTGGCGCAGGCCGAGAGTTGCGTCGTGACGCTCAGGCTGATGCGTGTCGACAGGCGGCTCAAAGAGCTGGCCGTCGAGATAGTCGAGGCCGAGCGCGCCGGAGACGCGGCGCGGCGCGACCAATTGGTCTTAGAGAATTTGGAGTGGACGCGTCTGAGAGGCGCGCTGATGACGCGCACATAGTAGCTCGCAAGGCGGCGACGCCAAGCCACTCGGTCGAACAACTGATAGTTTCAAGCGCGCTGCGCTTGCCGCCCGCCGGATAGTGAAAAGTTTTTCGCTCCCGGCGGCCACAGGCGCGCGCGGAAGGTGGGCAAAGAATTGAGCATGGAAGAGAAAGATCAGGACGACGTGATGCAGCGGCTTCTCGAACTGGGCGGCGACAAAAAATATCTCACATTCGATGACCTCAACCGCGAGCTGCCCGACAACGTCGTCTCACCCGACGACATCGAGGACGTGCTGCAAAAACTCGACGGCGCCAACATCACCGTCGCCGATTCCGACGAACGCCTCATCGAACAGGCGGCCGCCACCGCCACCACCGACGATGTTGAAGATGGCCTCGACGAAGACATCGAACTCGACCTCTCGGCCGGAGCACTTGAGAAGACTAACGACCCCGTCCGCCTCTACCTGCGCGAGATGGGCGTCGTGCCGCTCCTGACGCGCGAGGGCGAGGTCTCCATCGCCAAGAGAATCGAGCGCGGTCAGGTCAAAACGCAGAAGGCCATCTCGCGCTCACCCATTGCCGTCAACGAACTGCTCAGGATGGGCGACGAGTTGGAGGCCGGTCGTCTCAACATCCGCGACGTGGTCACCTTCTCCGACCAAGCCGAACTGACCGGACAAGAAGACAAGGCCGACGAGTATCTACAGTGGACGGTCGAAGGTATCCAGAACATCCGCAAGCTCTTCAAGGCGGGTTTGAAGGAGTGGGATAAGCTGCGCGCCGAAATCAAGCTGACGCGCGGCAAGAAGTCGAAGAAGCTCCTGCGCCTGAAGCGCAAGGTCGCGCGCATGCGCCTCGAAATCGCGCAGGAGATGAAACTCCTCAACCTCACCGAGCGCGCACGCCAACGACTGATTAACGCCATCCGCGTCGTCCACAAAGAGGTGCGCCTCGCCGAGCGCGAAATCAACTCGTACACCGAAAAGCTCAACAAGAAGCGCATCAAGCCGGACGAAGAGCGCGACTACAAACGCCACATCGCCAACGCCAAGAAGCGTCTCCAACAGATTGAAGCCGAGCACAACATCTCGCCCGTCGAGATTAAACGCTCGCTCCAATCAATCGTCACCGGCGAACACGAGACGGCTCAGGCCAAGCGCGAGTTGATTGAGGCCAACCTGCGCCTCGTCGTCTCCATCGCCAAGAAGTACACGAATCGCGGCCTCCAATTTCTCGACCTCATTCAGGAGGGCAACATCGGCCTGATGAAGGCCGTCGATAAGTTCGAGTGGCGGCGCGGCTACAAGTTCTCGACCTACGCGACGTGGTGGATTCGACAGGCCATCACGCGCGCCATCGCCGACCAGGCGAGAACGATTCGCATCCCCGTCCACATGATTGAGACGATTAACAAACTCATTCGCACGTCGCGCGCGCTCGTGCAGGAGTTGGGACGCGAGCCGACGAGCGAGGAGATTGCGCGCAAGATGGACATCCCCGTGTCGAAGGTGCGCAAGGTTCTCAAAATCGCGCAGGAGCCTATCTCGCTTGAGACGCCCATCGGCGAAGAGGAAGATTCGCATCTCGGCGACTTCATCGAGGACAAGTCCATCCTCAACCCGGCCGACGCCGTCGTTGCCTCGAACCTGCGCGAGATTACCGACGAAGTGCTGGCGACGCTGACGCCGCGCGAGGAGAAGGTTATCAAGATGCGCTTCGGCCTCGGCACATCGGGGTCGGAACACACGCTCGAAGAGGTCGGCCAGCACTTCGCCGTGACGCGCGAGCGCATCCGGCAGATTGAAGCCAAGGCGCTCAGGAAACTGCGTCACCCCTCGCGCTCGCGCAAACTCAAGGCGTTCCTCGAAGGCACGAGGCAATAAAAGAAGGCGTTTGTCAGACGCGCTCTCGTGTGAGTCCGCCGAGCGACGACTGACGACTGTGTTTTATGTCCCGTATTGTTGAAAGCTACAAGCGCAAGCTTGAGCGCGAAGAAGGATGGATTCTGAAACGCGGCGCGCAGTTGCGCGTCGCGTTGTGCTATCCGAACGTCTACGCGGTCGGGATGGCGAACCTCGGCTTCCAGTCCGTCTACGAGATTTTCAACAACATCCCGGAAGTCTCCTGCGAGCGCGTCTTCCTGCCCGACGAAGCGGAGTTGCGCGAGTACGAGAAGACGGGCGCGCCGCTCCTGTCGCTCGAATCGCAGACGCCCGTGCGCGACTTCGACCTGATAGCCTTCTCCATCTCCTTCGAGACGGACTACTACCACATGGCGCGCGTCCTGCGCCTCGCACGCGTGCCTCTGTGGTCGAAAGACAGGACGCACCACGACCCGTTAATCGTGATGGGCGGCGCGGCCTCTTTCCTCAATCCCGAACCCATCGCAGAGTTTACTGACGCCATCGCCGTCGGCGAGGGCGAGATACTCGCGCCGAAACTGATTGACCTCATCTTAGAGAACGCCGAAGAGGGCGGCGACAAAGAGGCTCTGCTCCTGAAACTGGCGCGCACCGGACGCGGCTTCTACGTCCCATCGCTTTACGAAGTCAGTTACAACCCGGACGGCACAATCGAAGCTTACACACCGAAGGCCGAGGGCGTGCCCTCGCGCGTCGGGCGCATGGTGGCGGCCGAGAATCCGAAGCAGGGCAGCCTCAAGCGCGCTGTCCGTCGCGGCGACTGGGACATCGTCGAGCGTTTGAAAGGCGAGGAGGTCTTTGCGCCTTCGACCGTCGTCTGGGCTCCCGACGCGGAGATGGGCGAGCGTTTTCTCGTCGAGATTTCGCGCGGCTGCTCGCAAGGTTGCCGCTTCTGTTGGGCGGGCTTCAACTACTGGCCGCCGCGCGTCGTGCCGGCGCGCGACGTGCTGGCGAAGGCCGCCGCGTGGCGCGCGAAGACGGACAAAATCGGTCTCGTCTCGACGGCCGTCTGCGACCACCCGGAAATCAGCCAGATACTCGCGGGCTTGCGCGAGATGGACTATCGCATCTCGGTCTCGTCGCTCAGGCTCGACCAGATTGAAGACGAACTGTTGGACGCGCTCGTCGAATCGCGCGACCAGCAGATTGCCGTCGCGCCGGAGACCGGCTCAGACCGCCTGCGTAAAGTCATCAACAAGAATCTGACGAACGACGAGATAGTCGATATCTGCGGCTCGGTCTTCGACCGGGGGATGCTGACCGTCAAGCTCTACCTGATGGCGGGCTTGCCGACCGAGACCGACGAAGACCTCGAAGCGATGGTCGCGCTCGTCGAGCGCATTAAAGACCGGATGGTTGAAACCGGCAGACGCTTCGGGCGCGTCGGGAAAATCATTCCCGCGCTGAACGGCTTCGTGCCCAAACCCAACACGCCTTTTCAGTGGGAGCCTATCTGCGAAGAACGCGAGTTGAAGCGGCGTCTCAAGTGGCTCTCGAAGAATCTGGCGCGCATCCCGAACGTCGAAGTGCGTGTCATGTCGGCGCGCGTCGCGCACGAACAGGCGCTCTTCTCGCTCGGCGACCGTCGCGTCGCGCGCGTTATCGAAGTGATGGCTCAGCGGGGCGGCGACCTGCAAGCGGCGCTGCGCGAGACGGCGACGGACGCCGATTTTCACACGCGTCGCACGCGCTCCTACGACGAGGTGCTGCCCTGGGAGATAATCGACTCCGGACTCTCGCGCGCCTTCATGCGACAGGAGCACGAACGCTCGGCCATCGCGCGCTCGACCGCGCCGTGTCCTTCGGTTGACACCTGCACGCGTTGCGGGGTCTGCCCGACGACATGGCTTGCCGCTGCGCCCGCCGGACTCGTCCAACTGAAAGGGACAGCGAAGGCCGAAGTTGCAGCCTGAAAGATTGAAGCGCGATTGATGTCGGGGCAGGCATGAGATGCTTGCCCCGACATTTTTATTTCTTCTTATCGCGGCGCGAGGAAAGAGCTGCTCGTGACCGTGTGGTCGAAATCGTACTGGTATGTGTAACCGGGCAGAGGGATGTTGCGCACCCAGCGCACGCGCGCCTCGACGCGCCCCTCGCGCGTCTGCACGTCAATCACGGCATCCTTCGGAATGTCGTTCTCGTCGGCGCTCTCGCGCAGACGGTTTCTCACCCAGTCCGTATCACGCCCGGAGCCTGCGCCGATGTTGACGACTTCCTGCATCGTGTCTTTGAAGAGATACGCGTGATAGGCGACGGGGATGTATTGATAGGCTGAGTAGGCGACAAGCCCGATGACGACGATGGTGATGATGAAGCTAAGACGCGCCCCGCCGCGCTCGTCGGAGAACGCACGACGGCGGCGCGTTTCGAGGGAACTGTTCATGTGTGGTTTTCCTTCAAACCTGCCGACGGGAGTTTCGGTCAGCGCCGAGCGCGGCGCGTATCGACGCGAGGACGACGCGCTGTGGGATGTCGGCCGCATCCACGACGCGCGCGCGCCCCAACTCTTCGAGCAGTACCCAGAAGACTCTGCCGCCGACCGCCTTCTTATCCGTTGCGAGCCAACGCATGAGCGACGCGGCTTCCATGTCTGCGGCCGGCGGCAAGCGTCCGGCCAGCCGGACGGCTTGGCGCAACAATTCTAACTCCGATGCGTCGAGCAATCCTAGCCTGAAGGAGATTTCGCCCGCTGCGAGCATGCCGTAGCCGACGGCCTCGCCGTGCCGGAAGCGACGGTAAGCGGTCGCCGCTTCGAGCGCGTGGCCGACCGTATGACCGAAGTTGAGAATGCGACGCGAACGCGCGTCCGTGCGCCCCACATCCTCGCGCTCGTCGCCCGCCACGACCCGCGCCTTGAACTCGACCTGAGCCGCGACGAGATTGATTAAACGCGCGACGCGCGAACTTCGTCGCAGGCTCGCTTCCCCTCGCTCCTCCGAGAGAAACGCGCGCGTCTGTTCAAAGAGGCGTCGGTCGCCTACCGCCCCCTGCTTGATGGCCTCACACCAGCCTGCCGTCAACTCTCTACGAGGCAAACTGTCGAGCGTCTCTATATCCACGACGACGGCGCGCGGATGATGGAACGCGCCGACCAGATTCTTCCCCGCACGCGTGTTGACGCCGGTTTTTCCGCCGACCGAAGAATCTATCTGCGCAAGCAGCGTCGTCGGCACCTGCACGAACGAGACGCCGCGCAGGTGCAAGGCCGACGCAAATCCTGCGAGGTCGCCGACGACGCCACCGCCGAGTGCGACGACCGCGTCCGCCCTTCCTATCTTCGACTCGGCGAGGAAGGCCAGAGCGCGCTCCGCCGTGTGCAGAGTCTTGTAACGCTCGCCGTCGCCCATCAGCCAGTCGGCCACCTCAAAGCCCTGCGCGCGCAGGCTCTCCAACACGCGCCCGCCGTAGAGCGAGAAGACGCGCCGGTTCGAGATGAGCGCGACACGCCGCGCATGCTCGGACAACGCGCGACGAGCCGTCTCGCCGACCACTCCGAGCACCTCAGCGCCGACCTCGACCTCGTAACCCGCGCCCGCGCGCACACGCACACGACGCGTCTTGAAGGCTTCACTCAAAGCTTGCCACCGCCGTCGTCAGTTCATCCGCCAACAGTTCAAAGCTCAATTCGCCCACGCCGACCAGCCGCGCCAGTTCCTCCACTCCGTAGCGCGATGCAGTGTTCCAGATGTCTATCAACTCGTCACCCGCCGCGCGCGATGCGTACCAACGCCTGCCGTGCCGCCCGCGCAGGTAGTCGCGCCAACCCACCGCGAACAGACGCGCGCGCAAAGACGCTACTGCCGCAAAGGCTTCCTCCGCATGAAAGAGACGCGTGACCGGGTCGTGCCGAAAGCCTGTGGCTTCAGTGTAGAGCGCCGAGTAGGTTTCCGCGAGCGCGTCTGAGCGCACGTCCGCACTCTCCGAGAGCGCCTGCGCGTAGAGAAGCGCGGCCGACGTGCGACGCGCTTCGTAGAGTTCGACGAGCGCCAGAGCGCCCGCCGCCTCATGCGCTTCGGTCGCCCGCACCCCGCGCAGTTCGCCGAGCCACGCCGCATCCGTCAGCAGATTTGCGAACAGAAATCCGTGCGCCTGCTCCGTCGCCGAATCGGGCGGATAGACGAACTCAGGATAACGCGTCGCCTGCTCCTTCGACGCCCAACTCAGACTTTGTGCCCTCCCGGCCTCGCGCAAAAAATCTACGAAGGCACGCGTGCCCGTCTCCTCCGCATGGAAGACGAGCCGCACGTCCGTCGGCGGGGTGACGCCGAACGAGGCCGCGCGACGCTTCTTCGAGGGACGCGCGGCGTCGTCCACCTGTAGGTTCGTCTGACGCTCGACGCGAACGCCAAGCCCTCTCATCAACTCCGCGTAGACGGCGCGCACGTCGAGCGCACGGAAGAAGTCGTCGAGCAGCGTTGCGCGCTCGAAGCTCAACGCGTCCGCATAACTTAACGCCTCCTGTGAGACGGCCGCGACGGATGCCTTCATCTTCCAACGCGCGAGGCTCCTGTGATAGGCCGACGCCGTGCGTTCGAGAAACGCTCGTGCAGACGCGGCCAGCGCCTCCCAATCAACGCCCGCCGTCTCCTCAAACAACGCGCGCAGGCTCCCGCATCCGCACTCGCGCGCAGACTCCCTGAGCGACTCAAGGCGCGCGGCGCGCAGGTCGTCGCACGAGCGCAACGCGTCGAACCAACGCGCGGCCAACTCTCGACGCCGCGCGCCATCCGTCTCAACCACGATTAAATCTTTTGCCTCGTCGGCTCGAACGCGAAGGCCGCCGACCCAGTCCACACGCGCCGCCTCCGTGCAACGCGACAACTCTGCGGACACCTCGCTCGCACTCGATTCCAGATAGTTCAGGCGCGCAGAGGCCGTGAGCGCGCGCAAGGCCGCGCGTTCCGTCTCAAACTGCGCGGGAGTCTGTTCGAGCGCGCCGTCGAGGTCATCCAGTGCCTCGCGCGTCCAGAGGTCGGAATAGCGTTCTTTAATCGGCTCGAAGCGGGGTGCAGAGGTGAGACCAGCGTGGTGGTTGTACCGCTCGCGCATGAGGGTTGAGCAGTAGGCTGCGAAATCGCGTCGGTAATCGCCGGGGTTCATCAACGGCGCCAGACGCGCCTTCGACTCCTTATCAGTTTCGGGAGACGATTGTAGCACGCCGCCGGTTCTGAGGTCTTTCGCACAAAATAAGAACGGGCGCGGCAAACTTGGGGAATGCCGTGCCCGTTCTAATTCGTGGTTACTGTCCTCACCCCAGCAACCACTGAGACGGAGGATCCACCAACCGTCTCTCTTGCCCCGCAATATACATCGCAATGTTTATGCCACGCAATAAGATTTTTGGACGGCGTCCAAAATCTTCGATTTTTACTGGGGTTTTTGGTCATTTCGGCGTTTGCCCACGACCGAATGACAAAATCACGAGGCAGAAAGAGGGTAAGAATTACACTTCTCGGCGAGTAAATTTTTCCCGCCCACTCCTTTTTAGCTTGCTCCTAAATGCTCTCTGATGACGGCTGCGAGCGTGTGCGCGAGGCGGTCGATTTCGTCTTGTTGCTGCCCCTCAATCATGACGCGCGCGAGGGGTTCCGTGCCTGAGTAGCGGAGCAGGAGACGGCCTTCGTCGCCAAGCGCCGACTCGGTTTCCCGCGCGGCGCGCGCAATGGCAGGCACCTCCTCGAAGGGTCGCTTCTCGCGGACGCGTACATTGATGAGCACCTGCGGGTAGCGCACGAAACCCTCGGTCAACTCATGCAGGGCGCGCCCGGATTCGGAGAGCGCGCCGAGCAGGAGGATGGTCGTCAACATGCCGTCGCCCGCAAGGCTCGCGCGCGGAAAGATGATGTGGCCGGACTGTTCGCCGCCGACCGGCGCGCCCGTCCGCAGCAGTTCTTCGAGGACGTACTTGTCGCCCACGTCCGTGCGGAGCAGACGTATGCCGCGTGTGCGCAACGCGACTTCAAGCCCGACGTTGCTCATAACGGTCGAGACGACGGAGCGGTCTGCCAGTTCGCCGCGTGCGTCGAGCATCTGCGCCATCACCCAGAGAGTGGCGTCGCCATCTACGAGTTGGCCGCGCGCATCGACGAAGAGGGCGCGGTCGGCGTCGCCGTCGAAAGCCACGCCGAGGTCTGCGCGCCGTTCGACCACTCTGCGCTGCAACTCTTCCATGTGCAGCGAGCCGCAGTCGAGATTGATGTTGCGCCCGTCGGGCGCGTCGTTGATGGCTTCGACGCGCGCGCCGAGACGCTCGAAGAGCGCGGGCGCGAGCGCAGAGGCCGCGCCGTTGGCACAATCGAGGACGAGGTGGAGGCCTTCGAGTCGGAGGCTCTCGGCCGCCTCTTGGGCAAGGTAATCGAGGTAGCGAGCGCGCAGTTCTGAAGCCCTCTCGTCGTCGGTCACTTCGCGCGCGCCGCTGATTGAGTTGTCGCTCGTCGTCTCTGCTTCTTCATGAGAGGACGCGTCGTAGATGTCTGCTTCGATGAGGCGCTCGGTGGCGTCGTCGAGTTTGCGACCGTCGGGCGCGAAAATCTTGATGCCGTTGTCGTGATAAGGATTGTGCGAGGCGCTGATGACGACACCCGCGTCCGCAGGCAGAGCGCGTGTCAGAAAGGCGACGCCCGGCGTCGTAATGACGCCCGCGCTCTCGCAGGTCGCACCGGCCGCGCGCGCGCCTTCGACGAAAGCCTTCTCAATCCACGCGCCCGACTCACGCGTGTCGCGCCCGATGACCACGCGCGGCGGGCGTGCGTTTTTGGCGGCGAGTCGGCGTGCGAGCGAACTGCCCGTGATGAACATCGTCTGTGGGTCGAGCGGGAAGCGCCCGGCCTCGCCGCGCATGCCGTCCGTGCCGAAAAGTTTTTTCATAAAGGAGACTGTGGAGTACGAAGTTCAAACTTTAACATGAGAAGGCTCGTCCTCGGATTTTGAACCTATCTTTCGATGGTGAAACGTGGCGGCGACGTGGAGAGCAGTTCGATGCGTCCCGTCAGCGCGGGCGGGACGGACAGACGCGGCTGTGTAGTGCCGTCGGCCATCTCCTCGACGACTATCTCCAACTCTTCTGCGCGGAGGCGTTCGACGGTCGTGCGTGCGCCGCGAATCTCGACGACGACGGTCGAGGGTTGCACCTGTCCGCCTGCGCCGAGACCTGCGCGCACGCGGACGCCTGTCAGGCGTCTCGTCACCACCTCTTCTCTAATCTCGACGCGCACGGAGACGACGGCGTCGAGCGCCGCCACCTTCTGGTCGAGGATGTCAATCGCGGTCTGCGGCAGGGTCAGGCTCTCGCGCTGGCCTTCGAGCGAGATGCTTTCGGTGTGCGCCTTGTCCAACGCCTCGACGTGGCTTTCGGGGCCGCGCACGCGCACGCGCGGCGGATTGATGACTACCTCGCCGCGCACAAAGCCTTCGGGCAGATTGCCCTCGAAGCGCGCCTCAACTTCGAGTTCGCGTTCGATGCGGCGTTCGAGACGGATGGCGACGCTGCCCGGTTCGACGCGCAGAATCTCGACGCCGTCGGGCAACTCCATCGAAACATTCTGTCGCGGCGAGAGACGCGCGACGCGGTCGCCCGGCTTGAGTTGGCTGATGTCTGCGCGCAGCACCAGATTGCGAGCGTTAATCTCGTCGAGTTTGCCACGACTGCCGAGAAGCGTGACCTCAACCTCGTCGGGCGGCTCGTTGCTAATCTCCATGTCGGGCGGGCGGATAAATTCGAGATGGACGCCGCGCAGGCGCAAGGTGGCCGGAGTGCGTTGCCCCGTCACGGCATACCAGAGGCCGAGCGTGATGGCGAGCGCGAGAAGTTTCAGGCTCCAATCTTCAAACAGGAGCGCGTGCAGCCAACGCGCCGCCGCGCCGCGCCCGTTTGACGCCTTCGCGTCTCTCCCGTCTGTCTCACGAAAGGCCATGAGCAATCAGTGATAGTGATAAGTGATAAGTGCGACGCTGTTTTTAAGTGACCGTTGATTACTTCAAAATTGAAAATCCTCGCGGGGCGCGACCGGGTCGCCCGTCTTGGCGTCGGGCGCTGTCGTCTGTGCCGTCTGCGGGGGGGCCGTTTCGGCGTCGGCGCGTCGGGTGGACGTGGGTTCGAGCGCCTCAGAGATGGCGGCTCGCAGTTTCGTGGCGTCGAGTCCGCGACGGATGCGCCCGCCCTGCACGAAAGAGATAAGCCCGGTCTCCTCCGAGACGACGACGGCGACCGAATCGGTGTCCTCCGTGATGCCGATGGCGGCGCGATGGCGCGTGCCGAGGTCTTTCGAGAGCAAGGGGTTTAAGGTCAGGGGGAGGAAGCAGGCGGCGGCGGCGACGCGGTGGCCGCGCACGACGACCGCGCCATCGTGCAGAGGCGTGGTCGGGTTGAAGATGGTGACGAGCAGGTCGTAAGAGAGTTCGGCGTCCATCTGCACGCCGCCGTCGATGACGTTGCGCAGGCCGACGGCGCGTTCGATGACGATGAGCGCGCCCGTCTTGGTCGAAGCCAGAGTGGTCGCCGCCAGCACGATTTCGTCGTAGACGCCTTCGCCGAACTGCCCCCGGTGGCGAATCAGAAACGGCATCCGAAAGCGGTTGCCGAAGGAGATGAGCGCCTGCCTGATTTCGGTCTGAAAGAGCACGATGATGGCGACGCCGACGTAGAGCGGCGCGGGGCCGAGGATGAACTCCAACGTCCAGAGATTCCACTCGACGGCAATCCAGTAGAGGATGGCGATGGCCGCGATGCCCGCTGCCATCGGCGCGGCGCGCGTCCCGCGAATGAGCCGCAAGACGGCGTACACCATCAGGAAGACGATGCCGATGTCCACGATGTTTCGTGGCTCGCGCAGGCTCTCCAGATAATGGCTGTACGGCAGTTGCATGGCTCTAACTCAGTCCGCAGGGCGGACTATTTTATGTGCTGCGGTATCGGCGCGTCCGGCCCGGCCTCGCGCTCGCGCGCCGTCTCTAAGAAAATCATGTCGACTTTAGGCTCGGCCTGTTTGATGCGCTTCTCGATGTCGTTAATCGTCTGCTCGATATCGTCGGTCGCCAACTCGTTGCGAAAGTTGATGTGCGCGTTGACGAGAATCTGTTTCGGCGCGAGGTGCATCGTCAGCAGTTCGACCACCTCGCAGACGTTCGGGTGGTTGCGGATGGCCTCGCGGATGCGTTCGAGAGACTTCGGCGTGGCCGCCTCTCCGAGCAGCAGCCCGCGCGACGAACGCGCGAGGACGAAAGCGACTATCGCCAGCACGACGCCGATGGTGATGGAAGCCACTCCGTCCCAGTAGGCGCCGCCGCCCGGCCCTGCGTGGTGCTCTGTCAGATAGATTCCGATGAAGGCGATGACGATGCCGAGCAGCGCGGCCGAATCCTCGAAGATGACGGTCTTGGCCGTCGGGTCTTTCGACTCTTTGAGATACTGAACGAAGGTCATCCCCTCGTGGTGCGCCTCCTGCACCTCCTGATAGACAGCCAGCCCGATGGAGATGGCTTCGAGGACGAAGGAGATGCCCAGAATCCAGTAAGCCCACTCGACGTTCTCCGGCGGGTGCGGGTGCGAGAGTTTGATGATGCCTTCGTAGATGGCGTAGGTCGCGCCGACGCCGAAGATGAAGATAGCGGCGATGAACGACCAGAAGAAACGCTCCTTGCCATAGCCGAACGGGTGTTTCTCAGAGGCCGGCCGCTTGTAAAAACGCAGACCGAGAAGCAGGAAGACCTGATTGGTCGTGTCGGCCAGAGAGTGCAGCGACTCGGCCATCATGCCGGACGAGCCTGTGAGTACGGCTCCGATGAATTTCAGTATGGTAATGAGTCCGTTAGCGACAAGTGCGCTGAGTACGGCCAGCATTTAACAGTCTCCTCCGACGGGTTTTGACTACACGCGTCCGCGCCGATTATGTCGAAAAAATCGGAGCAAATCAACGGTCAGCCCGTCGCAGACGACCCGCACACGTCTTGTCTTCGATGGATGACTGCGGAGGGGAAGGCACACGCGCGCGGGATGTTAACTCTTGACGCGCCGTTTGATGCGGCCACGCAGGAGAAAGCCGACCAGTTCGCCGCCCGCATCGACGACGGCGAGCGCGCCTGCGCCGTTCTCTTTCATCAGTTGTTCGGCGCGCGCCAGCGGCGTCGTCGGTTCGACGAAAAACTGCCGGTCAACCGGGCGCATCACGTCGCGCACGCGCGTCATGTGCCAGCGTTCGCGCGGCAGGCTCTTGAGGTCTTCGAGCGTCAGGATGCCGTGCAGACGCCGCGCCTGCGCCACCAATATCGCCGCCTGCCTGTGTGCGGGCAGCACGTTGTCAATAAAGTGGCTGACGAGCGTATCAGGCTCGACCGAGACGGGCGCGGTCATCGCCTCCGAGACCGTGCGCGCGCGCCGTCCGCCGCGACCGCGCACGACCGAGCGCGCCGAGTCGAAGAGGAAGAAGCCGACGAGCGCGAGCCACAATCCCATGAAGGCGTCGCCGAGTTTCCAGTAGAAGTAGGCGCCGAAGACGACCATCGAACCGGCGATGAGTTGGCCGCCGAGGCTCGCCGTGCGCGTCGCTTCGTCGAGACGGCCGTGCTTGTGCCAGAGGAAGGCGCGCAGGACGCGTCCGCCGTCGAGCGGGTAACCGGGAAGGAGGTTCGAGACGGCGAGCAGCAGATTCCAGAAGCCGATGATGAAGAAGGCGGCGGCGACCGTCAGGCGTCCCAACGCCGTAGCGAGACTCATCGCGCCGAACGAGAGCATCCCGATGATGAAACTCGACGCAGGCCCGGCGATGGCAATGCGAAACTCTGCGCGCGGGTTGTCCGGCTCGCGTCTGAGGCGCGTCAGGCCGCCGAAGGGATGGAGCACGATTTCGTCGCTCTCGATACCTTCGGTGCGCCCGACGAGCGCGTGCGACAATTCGTGCAGGAGGATGGAGAGAAACAGTCCGAGCGTCGTCAGGACGCCCGTCACCCAGGCGGTCGCCTGGTCAACCTTGATGCGCCGCGCCGTGCTCGTCCCCTCCTCGAAGCTGACGGCGATGACCCACACGCTGAGCGCGAAGACGAGAAACCAGCGGTAATCAATCCGCACAGGGATACCGGCCACGCGCGCCACCTGAAGTTGTCTCTTGAACAAGCGTGCGAAAGTCATAAAAGCAGAGTGATGGGTGATGGGTGATAGGTGATGGGAGAGAGCCTCCTTCTTATCACCTCTCACCTCTCACTTATCACTTCCTTCCTCTCACCTCTCACCTCTCACTTCCATCTCATCACCCATCACCTATCACCTATCACCTATCACCCATCACCTATCACCCTTCTTCACCCTTCGAAGGCGCCAGCGTCGGTGTCGAGTAGGAGCGAGGGTTCGGTGCGGGTGACGCGGCGTAGCAGGAGGGGGTCTTCAAAGAGTTGGGAGAGGCCGTTGACGGTCGAGAAGCGGGGGTTGTCGGCGACGCGCGTGGCGAGGCGCGTCTCCTGTGCGAGAAAGGTGGCAAGCCCGTCGAGGAGCGCGCCGCCGCCCGTCAGGATGATGCCCCGGTCGTAGATGTCTGCGGCGACTTCCGGTTGCAGTTCGGCGAGCGCGCGTTGGACGACGCGCGAGATGCGCGCGATGACGCCCTGCGCGGCGATGCAGACCTCCTCGCTCGTCACGTCGAGCGCGCGCGGCGTCCCGGCCTGCACGTCGCGCCCCTTGACCGTCAGATGGCGCGCCGGGTCTGTCGGCTGGACGGCCGAGGCCAACTCGACCTTGAGCCGTTCGGCCGTCGCCGCGCCGATGATGAGGCCGTGATGACGACGCAGGCGGTCTGTGATGGACTCGTCGATGTCGAAGCTGCCGACGCGTTCGGCCTGCGCGTAGACTATCGAGCCGCGTGCGACGACGGCGACGTTCGTCGTCCCGCCGCCGATGTCAACGACGGCTGAGGCGTTGCGGTCTTCGATGGAGACGCCCGCGCCGATGGCGGCGGCAAGCCCCTCTTCGACCATGTAGACGCGGCCGATGTGGGCATGTTCGGCCGCCGTCAGCAGCGCCCTCTGCTCCACCTGCGTGACGCCTGAGAGAACGCTCATCACGGCGCGGCGGCTGAAGTGCGAGAAACCGCTGCGCGCCTTGCGGACGAAGTGGTCGAGCATCAGTTGCGTGCGCTCGAAATCGGCGACGACGCCATCGACCAGAGGCGCAACAAGTTGTACCTCGCGCGCCTCGCGCCCCTGCATCTCGTGCGCCGCCCGCCCGATGGCGATAATCTCGCCCGTCATCTTGTTGACGGCGACAATCGACGGTTCGTTGACGACGACGCCGCGCCCGCGCACGGCGATAATCGTGGTGGCCGAACCCATGTCAATCGACATCGAATCGGAGACGAGGTCGCGCAGCCCATCGAAGGTCATCAGGGCGCGCGTCTTCTGCATGAAGGTGCTTGCCATATAGTTTAAGAAATCGACTGACTACCGACTATCTCCTATGCGTTCGTGTGTCTCGTCTGCTCCCAGTCAATGTCGAAGAGCGGGACGGGCTGCGTGCGATTCTTGACGGTGATGGCCGGGCGCGGTCGAAACGTGCAGCCGCTGTCGCGCGCCGCGACGGCCGTCGCCTCACTCAAGAGAATCTGGCCGGGCAGCGCGTTGGCTTCGAGGCGCGCCGCGAGGTTGACGTTGTCTCCGATGGCCGTGTACTCGGAGCGCCGCTCAGAGCCGATGTAACCGACGGTCGCCTCGCCGGTGTTGAGGCCGATGCCGATGCTGATTTCGGGCAGCCGCTCGGAGCGTAAGTCGGCGTTGATGTGTGCAATCTCGCGCTGCATGGCGACGGCCGCCGCGACGGCGTTGCAGGCATCCTCCGGCGTCGCGGTCGGCGCGCCGAACATCGCCATCAACCCGTCGCCGATGTACTTGTCGAGCGTGCCGCCGTGACGAAAGATAATCTCGGACATGGCCGTGAAATAGCGATTGAGAATCCGCACGATGCGGTCGGGCGGCGCGTGCTCCGACAGACGCGTAAAGCCGCGTATGTCTGCGAAGAGGAGCGTCACCAACTGATTGACGCCGCCGAGTTTGACCGAGTCCGGGTTTTCGAGAATCTGCTGCACGACGTATTCCGGCAGGAACCTTCCGTAGTTGGCGCGCGCCACCTCCTCGCGCGCCAGACGCTCGTGCGCGCGTGCGTTCTCGACGGCGACGGCCGTCTGCGCGGCGACGGCCGAGACCAGTTCGAGGTCGTCGCGCGAGAAGGTGGCGAAAGAGTCGAGGCGGTCTGCGTAGAGCGCGCCGTGAACGCCGGACTCGGCGACGAGCGGCGCGCAGATGGTCGAGCGCACGCCCTGCGAGACGATGGAGTGGACGCCCGCAAACTCCCTGTCGGCCGCCGCGTCCTGCGACAGTAGCGCCGCGCGCTCGCGCATCACCTTGCGCGTGATGGTGCGCCCGATGGTCTGTTGTTTGGCCTGCGCCTCGCGCCCGCCTTCGCGCACGCGCAGGGCGACGACTCGCAACTCCGGCTCGTCGCCGTTGGCTGCGGCGGAGGCTGCGCGTTCGTCCCTCAGGAGGGCGACGACGCGGTCGGCCGGAGTGGCGTCGAAGATGACCTGCGTCGCCTTGGCGAAGATGGCGTCGAGATTGAAGACCGAGCCGAGCGTCTTGCTCATCTCGTAGATGAGCGCGAGAATCTTCGCCTTGCGTCGCAACTCTTCGAGCTCTTCTTCGGCGGCGGCCGCACCATTTGCGGGCGGGCGCGACTGTTGGAGAGCCGCTTTGATAACGTCGTTGGCCGAGACGAGCAGTTGCGTATGGCCGAGCGGCTTATCGTCGTAGCTGACGTCTGTTTGTTGACGCGTCTCCTCCTCTTCCTCGAAGCGCAACTCGCTCGCGCCGAGGTTGACGCGGTCGCCATCGGAGAGCGCGTGTTCGTCGCGCTGCTCGCCGCCGACGAAGAGATGATTGGCGCTGCGCGTCCCGTCGGTCTTGCCGTCGATGATGCGCCACGAGCCGTTCTGGAACTTGACGTGCGCGTGATAACGCGAGGCGCGCGGGTCGTTGAGGACGACCGAGTTGTCGGGCGCGCGCCCGATGGTGCAGAGCGCATGCGGCGACAGCGTGTGCTGCCAACGCCGGCCGCTGGCGTCCGTGATGTGCAGAAGAGCCATAGCCTTTCCTTGAAGTTCTGTCGCGCGCGATTCGGTGACGAAATTCTACATGACGACGCGCGCGGGTGACAACGAAGACAGCGTTCAGGCACGATGGCGACCGCCAGCGCGACCCTTGAGGCT
>DASZCR010000296.1:0-16348 GCA_035942915.1 Pyrinomonadaceae bacterium
GGAGAGAGAAGTTTCGCGCCGGAGACCGCAGGGACGCACAGACGAGGAGAGGCTTTACTTAGCGGCCTTCTGTTCGTTGGCGCGTGTGCGTGGCGGCGCGTTCTTCACGTACTTATCGAACCACGCAATCATTTCGTAGAGCGTGTGCTCGGTCGATTCGCGCGCCTCGTAGGAGTGCGATTCGAGCGGGAGAGTGACGAGACGCACCGTGCCGCCGTTGCCGCGCACGGCCTGATACATCCGCTCGGACTGTATCGGGAACGTGCCGGAGTTGTTGTCGGCCTCGCCGTGAATCATCAGCAGCGGCTCGTTAATCTTGTTGGCGTAGATGAAGGGCGAGACCTTCATGTAGAGGTCGGGCGCTTCCCACAGCGTCCCCCGCTCGCTCTAGAAGCCGAAGGGCGTGAGCGTGCGGTTGTAAGCGCCGCTGCGGGCAATGCCTGCGCGGAAGAGGTCTGAGTGCGCCAGCAGGTTGGCCGTCATGAACGCGCCGTAGGAGTGGCCGCCGACGCCGACGCGCTCCGGGTCTGTGACGCCCATCTCGGTGGCCTTCTCAATCGCTGCGCGGGCGCTCGACACAATCTGTTCGACGAAGGTGTTGTTGACCGTCTCAGGATTGCCGACGATGGGCATCGTCGTGTTGTCGAGAACGACGTAGCCGTTGAGCAGGAAGAAGAGGTGCGAGATGCCGCCGATGGTCGTGAAGCGTTGCGTCGAGCCGACGACCTGACCGGCCGTGTCCTGGTCTGTGAATTCCAGCGGATAAGCCCAGACGACCGTCGGCAGACGCGTCCCTTCCTTGTAGCCGGGCGGCAGGTAGAGCGTAAAGGAGCACTGCACGCCGTCGGCGCGTTTGTAGGTGACGAGTTGCTTGCGGATGCCGCGCAGTTGCGGCGTCGGGTCTGGGAAATTGGTGAGCGCGCGTGTCGCAGAGGCGGCCACGCCCGCGCCGTTCGTGCCGCCGCTTGAGTCGAGCGTGCGGACGAAATAGTTCGACGGGTCGGTCGGCGACTCACGACGCGTGATGAACTGTCGCGCGTCGTCCGTGAGCAGGGCGACGAAGGTCTCGTAGTTCTGCGCGTCGCTGCGGAAGAGCCGTTCGGACTTGAGCGTCTTCATGTTGAAGCGGTCGAGGAAGGGGCGGTCGCCTTCGGGCGACGAGCCGAGTCCCGACAGGTAGATGTAGTCGCCGTGCTGCAAGACGGCGCGCTGGCCGTTCGGCAGCGTCCGTTCGACGGCCGTGCCCGGATTGTTATAACGGTCGTTGACGTTGAGCGCCCAGATGACGCGCGGCGCTTGCTGAAGGTCGTCGGCGTTGAGAATGAAGGTGCGCCGGAAACGCTTGTCGCGGTCGAAGTCGTTGATGAGGAGCAGCCCGTCGCGCTCGCCCCATTGCGCGCCCGTGTAGCGGTGCTCGGTCTTGAACACTTCGACCGGCGTGCCCGTAAACGGCGACTTCAACATCACGATGCGGTCGCGCGCCGGAACTTTTTTGCGTGGGTCGCCTTCGTCGAGCGCCTCTGCCCAGAGCAGCGTCGCCGGTTCGGTCGGCCGCCACTCGTAAGCGCGCGGCCCCGTCGGGACGCCTTCAATCGGCACGCGGTCGGCGAGAGGCAGACTCGCCACCTTGTAGACGACTTTCGCGTTCGTATCCCAGACCTCGATATCCTTCGGGAAACTGGACATCGTGTAGAGGTAGGAGAACGGGCGGTGGATACGCGAGACGAGGATGTGGCGGCCATCGGGCGACGGGTCAACGCGCTCGAAGATGGCCGGTTGCCCGAAGGTCGTCACCTTGCCGTTCGTCGTATCGACGCGCGCCAGTTGCGCCGTCGCGTAATACTCGAAGATGTTTTCGTCGTGCGGCGTCCGCAGCAAATCCTGATAGGTGCGGACGGGGCCGGGTCGTCCCGCGCTCTCCTGCGTGTTCGGCTCCTGCGGCACGTCGGACGCTGCGGGCACGGGCGCGCGGTTGGGCGGAACGAGTTGCACGAGCAGAGTCCGGTTGTCTGGCATCCACTGGACGGGCATGCTGTTGACGGCGTTGATGCGCGCGCCCTTAATCAAGCGCGCTTTGCCGCTGGCCGTCTCGCCCACCCACAACTCGATACCGTTGGCCGTCGTGTTGGTGAAAGCGAAGTGGCGTCCGTCGGCGCTCCATTGCGGGAGACCCAGTTTGGCGCCCTCCGGCATCTTCACTTCGGTCTCCGCGCCGTCGGCTATCTTCTTGAGCGTGAACTTGACGAAATAGTTGGCGCGGTGTCGCCCGTTCGTGTGCGGATTGATGCGCAGCCCCGCCAGACGAAGCATCGGCTGCGCCAGTTCGGAAATCGGCGGATAGCGTACGCCCTGCGCGAGCAGCATGTAATCTCTCGCCGGGCTAATCGACGCCGTCGGCACGACCGGCGCGTTGAGCACATCGACCACATCCTTCGGCGGCTTCTGATAGCCCTTCTGCGCCGTGACGCTCGCACCGGCCGGCAGCAGGCAGACGCACAGGACAAGCAGGCGACGGACTAACAGAGCGCCTCGCGTCTGAAGCCGTCTCTTCATTGGCAAGTGACGGTCGGCCGTCAACTCGGTCTTAATCTTAGAACTCATCACACATCCCTCCACGACTTTCAAATGATTCCCCGACACTTGAAGACAGCCGCCGACTTCGCCTGTCTCCGCTCGAACGCGCGCACCGCGACGGAAGCAGAGACCTCCGAGACGCCTGACCGGCTGACGAGCAGACGGCCATCGACAACTGATGTTTCTGTTAACGCACAAGGTCTTGTGCAGTTTGTTGATGAGTCCGAACTTTAACACAGGGCGGCGCGCAAATCGACACCGCCGCGACGCGCTCGTTTGATGCGCGCGTCGCGGCGGTGTCGATTATGCGCAGATGACGGCGTGCGAGCCGTCCTGTCACTAGAGATTGCTCAACTGGCTGATGCGTGCGCGCAGGGCTTCCGTCAGCGTCCGCACGTCTTCCGCGCCGTAGTTGGCCGCGCGGAAGGCGTTCTGTATCTGCTGCTCGGTGAGCTTCGAGAGCAAGCCTCCTATCCACTTCGCATCTTCGACCGAGATATTCTCCATCAAGCCCGTGTTCTTGCCGTCGTAGCTGAAGCGGACTCTGCCGCCTTCGACGCGCTCGACGAATTCCGACTTCGCATAGTCCTTCGGCTCGTTGCGATTGTGCGTGATGAAGTTGCCGGTCTTACCGAAGGTCGCGCCGAGGTCGCTGATGATGTAGCGCAGTTCCGGTTCTCCGCCTTCGCCCGAAGCGACGTGGAGGATTTTGTTGTTCGAGTCTTTGAGGTCCCAGTTGTTGAGCAGCGCCATCAACACGATGAGTCCTTTGAACTCTCTCGTCTCCTTAAACGGATTGTCCGCCCAACTCCATTCGACGAGCCGCTTCACGTCGTCGGGACGCGCCTCGAACCTGACGTTGGCGAAGCCTTCGCCGTCGCAGCGCGCGACCTCTTTCTTCGGCGCGGGCGCGCCCTTAATCTGGACGCACGGCGCGAGATAAGGAATCTCCGTCATGTAGCCGACCGCCCAGACCAGACGCGTGGCGACGGTTTCGGGCTGCGCCTCCTTGCCGAGTTTCGCCACCCAGATGCGACCCGCGCCGTCGCGGACGCGAAACTTCGGCGAGTAGCCGCCCGTCTCTTCCTCAAGAAAGGTGACGCTTGAGAGGTCTGGTTTCATCGAGTCGCCGCCGGGGCCATGTAGCATGTCGCGCGCGGAGACATCGCCGGGGTCGCGCCAGAGGACGGGCGTTCCCTTCGGCATCTCTTCCTTCTTTTTCTTCTCGTCCTGCAAGGCGAGCGCCCCGTGCGAGAGACTCAGAACGCAGGCTAAGGCTAACAGCATTGACCTTTGAACTCTTTTTCGTAGCGGCATGGCTTCACCTCTGAGCTTAGTCTTTTAGGATGGTTAGACTGCTATCTGACCGTCGAACAGTACGGCACGCGTGCGCGCCGCCGCCGATTTCGTAGTGGTTCAGTACATCGGCGGTGGGGATACAGGGCTGGTGAGCGATTTTCGTGCCGGACGGTTCGGAAGGGTTGAGGTGTTCGACTGTTTCTGAGAGGTTCACGGCGCGCCCGTCAGCGCGCAGTGTTCTTGTAAACGAAGCCATCTTTCATCACGAAGGTCGTCTGTTCCATCTGACGAATGTCGCGCAGCGGGTCGCCTCGGACGGCAACGATGTCGGCGATTTTGCCCGCTTCGAGCGTGCCGAGATTCTTCTCCCAACCGAGCAGCCGCGCCGCGTTGAGCGTGCCCGCGACAATCGCATCCATCGGTCGCATCCCGCCCCACTCGACGAGCAGCGTGAACTCGCGCGCGTTCGTCCCGTGAGGGATGACACCGGCATCCGTGCCGAGGGCTATCGTCACGCGGTTGGCGACCGCCAACCTGATTCCGTTGCGCATGGCGGCGGCGGCGGCGAGCGCCTTCTCGGCGCGCAGCCCCTTGAGCACGCCGCTCTTGGCGAGCCGTTCGACGGCCTCACCGGCCATCAGCGTCGGCACAAGGAAGGTTCCGCGCTGCGCCATCATCCGCGCGCCCTCTGCGTCGAGGAACGACCCGTGCTCGATTGAACTCACACCGGCGCGCGTGGCTATCTTGATGCCCTCCGTGCCGTGTGCGTGTGCGGCTACCTTCCGCTCAAGTTTCGACGCCTCATCGACGAGCGCCTTCATCTCCTCATAGCTGTACTGCGTGACGCCGACGGCATCACCTTCGGAGAGCACCCCGCCCGTCGCGCAGGTCTTAATCACGTCGGCGCCGTACTTGACCTGATAACGCACGGCCGCGCGAATCTGGTCAGGCCCGTCGGCGATGCCTTCGCGGATGGAGGCTTCGAGCAGGCCGGGCTTGTAGGCGTTCTCGTCGCAGTGGCCGCCCGTGATGCCGAGCGAATGACCGGCCGTCTGCATGCGCGGCCCTTCGACCCATCCTTCGTTGATGGCTTTGCGCAAGGCGACATCATCGAACGCGCCGTGCGCGCCGACGTTGCGAATCGAGGTGAAACCCGACAGCAGAGTCTTCTGCGCGTTGGCGACGCCGAGGATAGCGCCGAAAGAGTTGTAATCCTTGACGGGCGCGTCGTCGGCCTCCGGGTCGCCGAGCACGCGCCCGATGATGTGCGTGTGCGCGTCAATCAAACCGGGCAGCAGGGTCGCGTCGCCGAGGTCGATGACCTGCGCCCCGGCGGGCGTCCTCACGCTGGCTGCCGAACCGACGGCCGTGATTCTGTCGTCCGTGATGACGACCGCCGCGTTGGCGATTGGCGCGCGGCCGGTTCCGTCGATGAGCCGCGCCGCGCGCAGCACGACGACTCCTCTGCCTTTGCGCGGTTGCGGCCGGTACGGCGACGGCTGCCCCGCACCCTCCTGCGCGCGGAGCGGCGACGCGATGATGCTCAACCAGAGAAGCGATGCGACGAGCGCCTTGCGTTTGCTCATAAAGACTCCTTGATGAACCGTCGGGCTAAGGGCGCGGCTGGCTTTGCGGCGGCACCCCGCCCTGCGGCTGGACGGGCGTGTTCTGGAAGGCGGCGATGCTCCACTTGCCGCCCTCTTTCGTCATCACCATCGTATTGATGGCGTGTCCCTTCCTCGCCTCGCCGCCGACGTTGTACTCAAGATTCCATTCGATATGCGCGACGGCCACATCCGGGCGGATGAAGCGCACGCTCTTGACGGTCGCCGCGTTGCGGCTGTCCTTGTAGATGGTCGAGAAGATTTGCATGTGTCCCTTCTCGATGGCGTCGCGGCCTTTGATGTAAAGCCCGTTGACGACGACGTAATCGGCGTCTGCGGTAAAGGGTGCGGCAAACGCTTTCCCGTCGTGTGTGTTCCAGGCGTCCTGCACGCTCTGCACGATGGCGCGGATGGCCGCCTCGTCCTGAGTCGTCTCTTTGCCGTCGGACTTCGTGGCGGTCGTCTGACTGTAGGCGACGGCAGACAGAGCGAGAGTAAGCAGGAAAGTGGCTGCGATGCGATTCATGGGGCAGGCTCCTGAAAGCGTTGATTAGGCGAGCGAGCTAGTTCTATTACAGGTCTGGCGACGAGTCAAATATTTGGCCGCCCTTGCTTTCTCGGCCGCGCGCCGTAAATCGGACTTGACTAAGGTAGCGGACGCACGTAGTATCCCCTCCGCCTTCCAAGAGGTTTGGACGCCTGTTCACGACTCCTCGGCTCGCCGAGACGCCCGCAAGGTGACTGCACATGTTTGGTTCACATCAACGACAACCCTTCCGTCAATGAGGACAAGTGGAGATACCCTATGAAGAACTACCGTCATAATCAACCGTCCGCCCGCCCGCATGGCGGTCAAAAGAGATTGGTGCGTTACACGGCCGCAGCGTTCCTCGCAGTTGCATCCGTCGCCCTCTGGCCGGGTCTGCTGGAGCGGGTCGGGTTAGGCGGCGTGAGCCGTGCCTTTGACCTCAGCAACGAGAAGGTCACCGTCTTCGCGGGCGACTGTCGAACCCCGCAGACGACCTTCTATCTAGGCGACACGGTCTGCGTCCTCGTCAGCGACTCGGCGCTTCCCGATAACGGCGCGGTCTATCGCCGTCTGCAATGGGCTGCCCCCGACATCTCCGAAGGTCAACGCACGGACATCATGACCGACCAGCAATACGAGCGATTCGCCATCCCGACTTCGGGGCCGCTCGCACAGGTCGGCAAGTGGACTGTGCAGACCATCGACGTGAGCGCCAACGGTTACGCCGTTGCCAACTTCACTGTCCGCAGCCCTTCCTTCGCTTACGTCGATTTCGTCATCAGGAGAGACGGCCCCCCAAGCGTCGTTCCCGGAGATTACCTCGAATACACCATCACGGTGAGCAACAACGGGCCGGAATACGCCAAGGATGTCAACTTCGTTGACTACATGCCGACCAACACCACTTTCGCCGCGCTGAAACAGTTGTCGGGGATTCCCTTCAGATGCTCGACGCCGGAGCGCGGCACGGTCGGGAAAACGGTCTGCACCGGTTTCGAGATGCGCCCCGAAGACAGCGCCACCTTCGTCGTCTACTACTACGTTGACCCGAACACGCGAGAGGGCACGGTCTTCTCTAGCTCGAACGAAGTCTGGGGCGCGAACCCTGAGTTGAATAAGCGCGACAACTTCTGCGAGTCAGAGAGCACGGCCATGTATCCCGTGAAGGAGATTGACCCGGAGCCGGAGCCGTAATCACACATCATCCGGGGCGTTGAGCCTTTCAAAGACCTGACCCCTCCGAAGGCGTTCTAAACGAGGCCGACACCGGCCGAGCATACATGCTCATCTCCGGTGTCGGCCTCGCTCTCTAGCCGGACGCGTCAATGAGCAGCCCGCCCGCACCTCTCTCCGTCGCCGCTTACTTGCCTTCCGCCGTCGTCGGGTCAATCGTCGACCTGACCTCGGAAATCCGATTCGCAGGGAAGCCTCCGAGCTGCGCGTGCTCTCGCACCATCTCCTCGTTCGGCGCGATATAGACGCAGTAGACCTTCTCATCCGTCACATAGCTCTGCACCCACTGTATCTGCGGCCCCATGCCGCCGAGCACGGAGCAGGACTTCTGCGAGATGGCCTGCAACTCCTGCGCAGACAACTTACCGGCATCTGGAATTTCTCTCTCGATAACATATTTAGGCATCTTCCGTATCCTTTCGAGCTTCGAGCTAAAAAGCAGCAATAGCTTGTACGCACAATCAACTGCACGGTCAAGAATCTGTCGCGCGTCGCCCAACAACTGATGCCTACCGACATTCGGAGAGCATGTCTGTCATGATTCCGCCCGATGCTGTAAATTGTCTGCGGCCGCACGGCGCGCCCGACCCATCCCGTGCGAGTCGTCATCATCGAGACGTGAGGAAATAAGATGGCACGCATTGTCATGACCATCGCGCTGGCGTTGATGCTCGAAACGGCGGCGCTGGCACAGGCGGGCGCGGCTGCCAACGGCGAGCGCGAGACGTTGGCGGCGAGCGTCGACCAATTGTTTGCGCAGTGGGACAAGCCGGACACGCCCGGTTGCGCGCTGGCCGTCATCAAAGACGGCGACATCGTCTACCGGCGCGGCTACGGCGCGGCCAACCTTGAACTCTCTGTGCCTCTCACGCCCGCTTCGGTTTTTAACGTCGGGTCAATCGCCAAACAGTTCACGGCGATGTCGATTCTCATGCTCGAGCAGCAAGGGAAACTCTCTCTCGACGATGCCATCAGAAAGTATCTGCCGGAAGTGCCCGACTTCGGCACGCCCATCACGCTGCGCCACCTGATGCAACACACGAGCGGCCTGCGCGACCTTCTGGAGATGCGTGAGATGGCCGGCTGGCGCATCGGCGACCTGACGACCGAGAAAGATGTCCTCGACATGGTGTCGAGACAGCGGACGCTCAACCATCCGCCCGGAGAGGAGTTTCTTTATACCAACACGGGTTACGTGTTGCTGGCCGTAGTCGTCAAGCGCGTCGCGGGTCAATCGCTGCGCGAGTTCGCCGAAGCCAACATCTTCAAGCCGCTCGGCATGAACAGCACACACTTCTACGACTCTCATCGCGCCATCATCAAAGGTCTGGTGGACGGGTACGTGCCGCACGAATCGGGTTTCCTGAAGTGGATGCCCGCCGACGACCACATCGGCTCAAGTAACCTCTACACGACGGTCGAAGACCTCGCGCGTTGGGATAAGAATTTCTACGACGGGCGGGTTGGAGGCGCAGCCCTCCTCGAACTGATGCTGACGCCCGGCACGCTCAACGACGGATTCAGGCTCGAATACGCGCACGGCCTCTACGTCACTTCCTACAAAGGGCTGAAGACGGTCGTCCATAACGGCTCATCGCTCGGCTATCAGGGAACGCTGCACCGTTACCCGGAGCAACGCTTCTCTGTGGCGCTCCTCTGCAACGTCAGAGGCAACAACCCGGACGCGTTGGCGCGACGCGTCGCCGACCTCTATCTGGCCGAACAGTTCAAACAGACGGCGACGGCGAGCCGGAGCGACACGACCCTCGCGCCGCCTCAGACCGTCAAACTGTCGGAGCAGGAGTTATCGCGGGTCGCAGGTCTTTACTGGAACCCTGTGGCCGACACCGTGCGACGCGTCTACTTGAAGGAAGGCAAGCTGATGTACTTCAGAGCGCCCGGCAACGAAAGCGAGTTGGCTCCGCTCGGCGACAACCGTTTCCTCATGCTCGGCGCGCGCAACAGAGTCGAGATAAGCTTCAAGTCTCCGCGACCGGGCGCTCCGTTGCAGATGTTCTTTTCCGAAGCCGGGAGCAGGCCGAGCGTACAGGAGACGGTGCCGCCGGCTTCTTACGAGCCGCGCCAGTTAAACGAATTTGCGGGGACATATTACAGCCCGGAGTTGGACACAACTTACACGCTCACTCCCGACAAAGACAGGTTGCTTCTGCGGACAGGCAATTGGGGAGATTTTCTGCTCTCGCCACGCTTCGTCGATTCATTCGCCAACCCGCAGGAAATGGGCAGCATCGTCTTCACGCGCGATGAGAAGAAACGCGTCTCCGGCTTCGTCATCAGGTCGGGCAAAGTCAGAAACCTGCGCTTTGATAAAACCAGATAGCCCGCCGCCTCGCAGGCCGCACTCCACTCGCCGGGAATCAACTGCTCATCGTGCGCCGACGACCACGACCGAGTTGACGTTTCTCCCGGCGTCGGTCTCTTTCGAGGGGTTGGCCGGGTCGAGCATCCACCTGTTATCGACGACGAACTGATAGGCATATCTGCCCGGAGCTAAATCGATTCGACAGACCCACTCCGCGCCCTCTCTGACGCAGAGCCTCTGGCGCGAGTTCCAGTTGTTGAATGTTCCTGCGAGAGCGACGGTCAGAGCGTCGGCGTGTCCCTTCAACCTGAAGGTCGTGTTGCCGCTCAGGGCGGGCGTCGGAAGGCTCTCTCTTTTGGCCGTACTCGTCCCGCCGTTCCAGTCGCGCTGAACGCCGACGACCCGCCCCTGTTCGTCTTTCAGGAACGTGTACGTCGGGACGCCGTCTCTGGCGATGAAGAACTTTGTTTCCGACTCAGGATACATCTCATAAACGTTGCCGAGCGCCCAAATCAGATAGAGGCGATTATTTCGCGTGACGACCGTAACCGGATACCCCCGGTCGATTTCGTAATAGCCGACGTACTTTTCATATAGTTCAGGATTCACGCGGGCGACCGTCTTTTCAACCGGGCGATAATCAATCCAATCGTACTCGCGCGCGATGGCGAGCATGATTTCCGTGACCAACTGAAAGCCGTTATAGGTGTCCTGATTGACCATCACGACGGCGCCCTGACCATGCCAGTTGTAGCCGACCATCAAGGCCGTAAAGCCGGGCATCCCGCCGCTATGAGAGAAGCGCGGAGTTCTGCCTGCGGTGTTCACTTCAAGACCGAGACTCCAACCCGCGCGGAAGGGAGTGAGCATCAGGTCTGCTGTCTCCTGCGACAGGACAGTTCCGGGTTGGCCTGCTTTGGCTTTCTGCAATCCGAGAATAAAACGCGCGAGGTCTGTGGGCGTCGTCCAGAGACCGCTCGCGGCCATTGCCGGGGTCGAGGGGAATCTGTTTTCAATCGGCCTCGCGTCGGTCGAGCCATGCCCGGTCGCCGTCCTCGCCCAGAACTGCGGCGGCAGAGGATTCTCAAACGTGCTCTGCGTCATCCCCAACTTGTCGAATAAGGTCTCCCGCATCAGTTCGGGAAAAGATTTTTTCGCCACGTCCATCAGCAACAACTGCATGACGGCGTAACCGGCCGACGAATACGCCCAACGGCAATTAGGCTCGAATTCAGCCTGCACGGGCTGTCCCTCGGCGGGCGGCGTGCCGCTGAGAGCCTGCACGAGCGTCGGGAACGGGTCGCCGAAGCGATGTGTTCTGCCGCTGCCCGCGCCGAGCGGCAGCCCCGATGTGTGATTCAACAAACGACGCAGCGTGACTTTCGAGCGTTTCGTGTACTCGTTCTCCGGCACTTTCCACGACACGAGTCTGTTGTTCACGTCCTCATCCAAGTCCAACCGGCCGTTCTCAACAAACTTCAGCGCCGCCATCGCCGCGACGGGTTTGCTTATCGAACCGGCGGAGAAGAGCGTCTCAGCCGTCACCGGGTCGCTGCGGCCTGCCTCTTTCAAACCGTACCCGCGCGCCCATTCAATCTTTCCGTCGTTGATGACGGCGATGCTCACGCCCTGTGTGTTGTAATAACGCATCCGGTCGGCGAGTTTGAGACGCACGGGCGGCGCGCCTTTGAGCACCGCCGGAAGCAGCAGACCTTCTTCGACACGTCGAATCCTGTCCTCGATGTTTCGGGCGACCGGCAGCGCCGCCGACCTGTGGGAGAGACCGCGTTGGCGCTTCCCGGCCGCCGTCTTGTGCCTGTGCTGCGGATGGCCGACGCCTGCGCCGAAGAGCAAAGAGAATGTCGTCAGCAAAGTTAACAGCGGCTTTTTCATGCGACATGATTCCTCGACAGTCTTCAGTCTGGAGAGGAGCGCGCCGATGTCGGCCATGCGCGAGCGCATCAAGGAGATGGCCTCTCAGGCGAGTTGAACAGACCTTGACGGGGTCGTTCGACGCTGCGGCACGAACTTCCTCTAACTGAATTGTAGGCTTCTTCGGCGGGCTGAGTTTTGTATGTTATTGCGGTCGCGCACATATTTTCCCGGCGTCACGCCGACGATGCGCTTGAAGTGCCTGCTCAGGTGGCTCTGGTCTGTGAACCCTGTCTCGGCCGCCACGTCGGCGATTGACCACCCATCGCGGAGCAGTCTTTTGGCCTGCGAGATACGCAGTTGAGTCTGGTATTCAAAGGGCGGCAGACCGACGACCTCGTGGAAGGTGCGGAGCAGGTGGAAGGGACTGATGTGGCTCAGGGCGGCGAGTTGGCGCAGCGAGACGTTCTCGGCGTAGTTCGCCTCCAAATACTCGCGCGCGATTTTGAGATAACGATGTACGCCGCCGACCGCCAGCGCCGGAACGCCGCCCGACCCATGCCGCGCAAACAGTCGCGCCATCACGGAAATGAAGGCCGACTCCTGCTCAAGCGCGGAGTCGGCCTGTTCGAGTTTGATGTGAAGGCGCAGCAGCGCATCGAAAATGGGGCTGCGCTGAACGACCGGAACCGGGAAGCAGGGCGCGTGTGCGCGTCCCGTAATGTCCTGATTGATTTGCTTGAGCAGTTCGGCCGCAGGGTAGAAGGTGCGGTAAGTAAAGCCCTGCGCGTCAATCGAGTAGTTAGCATGAGGCTCGCCCGGATTCATCAGTATCAGGCTTCCGGCAGGAGCGGCGTGAGCCGTCCCGCGATGCGTAATCTCCTCGACCCCTTGCACGATGATGCCGATGATGTACTCCTCGTGAAGATGACGCGGGAAGGCGTGATTCAGATAACAGGCATAAGCCATCTCCAAACCGTCCAGATTTTTCGGATGACAAAATTTCACTTGCGGAGATGACGGTTCAGACCTCATCGAAACTCACACCCTCACTACTTAAAATCCTGCCCCCCTCGATTGTCGCCGCCTGACGCGCGCTGAAGTGTCAAACGACGCGGGCAACCGCATGGTTCGCCGACAGTCTGCCGTTCAGCCATCGCCGCTTAAAAATGTCAGGACGTGATGATTGAACTCCTGTGGCCGTTCCATGTTAGGCAGGTGCGCCGTGCCCTCCATGACGACCTTGCGCGCTCCGGCAATCTGCTCCGCCAGAAAATCGGCCGTCGCCTGCGTCCTTCGTGTGTCGAGGTCGCCGATGATGATTAGTGTCGGGACGCGAAGCTCGCCGAGTCGCCCGACGGCGGGTGGCTCAAGCGCCTGCTCCTCGCCTGTCTCCACAGACTTCTTGAGGGCGATGTAGTTCATCAGACGGACGCGCTCACGCACGTTGCGGTCAACCTGCTCCGGCCTGCGCTGCGGCCCGTCAACCCAGATTTGCAGTTCAAGCTCGTTGACGCGCTCGACATCGCCTGCTTCATCTGCCATCTCCAACTCTCGCCACTGGCGGGGCATCGCTTCGGCAAACGTGAACCCGCTCAGCGCGGAGGCGACGAGGATAAGCCCGCGCGTCCGGCCGGGATGTTCAAGCGTAAAGTCGATAATCGTCTTCCCGCCCTGCGAGCAGCCGACGAGGAAAGCGCGTTCGAGGCCGAGGAAGTCGAGCAGGTCGGAGAGGTCTCGATGATGAGAATATGGCTCGGCGACCGTCTCTGTCTCTCCGAAGCCGCGCCGGTCGTAACGTATCACGCGGTAATGGCGTGCGAAGTCGGCAAACTGCTCGTCCCACATCCTGCGGTCAGCAATCCCCGCGTGAACGAGCACGAGCGGCGCTCCTTCTCCGGCTATCTCGTAGTAAAACTTTGCGCCGCCAATCTCAGCCAAACCGCGCGTGATGCCTTCATCCAACATCGATAACAGTCCTTTGCAGCAGCCATCCGACGACGGAAAATCACGGAGCGGGATGGCCTGATTGAGCCGTATTGCCGAGCGCCTTTCGCACAAGTCCGATGGCGGCGACAGTCGCCCACGTCCCTTCCAACAGAACGAACGGCGCAAAATCAATCAGATACGACGAATAACAGGCCAACATTCCACCGATGAGATTCAGCACCAAGTAGAGGTAGCTTTCAGAGCGCAGGAACTTGAAGAGGTTCAAGAAGAAGGCTACCAGCAGCAGGCTGACGCCGATAAAGCCGATGACAGTCGAGTTATCCGGATAAGTCATACATGGATTATATCTGCTTCCCTGATTAAATTAAGGAGCGATGATGAAAGACGCGCTCCTGCCCTCATCAGCGCGAAAAGAGTCGTTAGACGGCGCGCCGGGCGAGTGGATGATTGTCGTTGAGTTGGAGCAAGTCCCAGAGATTTCCGTACAAGTCTTCAAAGACGGCCACCATCCCGTAAGGCGCTCTCTGGGGTTCTCTGACAAACCTGACCCCTCTGGAAACCATCTCGTTGTAATCGCGCCAGAAGTCGTCCGTGTTGAGAAAGAGAAAGACGCGGCCGCCCGACTGATTGCCGACGAATGGCTCCTGCTCCGGTTTGGCGGCTCTGGCTAGTAATAATGTCGTGCCGACAGACCCCGGCGGAGAAACCACCACCCAACGCTTATCCTGCTCCGGCTGATAGGTATCCTCAACCAATGTGAAATGGAGCTTCTTCGTATAAAACTCTATCGCCTCATCATAATCTCTCACGAGCAGCGCCACATGCACGATGGATTGTTTCATCTTCCGACTTCTCCGTCATCAATTTTCCGACCTCCAAACAGCCGAATTGCCCCGCCGTGTGAGTAGCATCCACCCGTCGCCGTGTCGCTTGAGAAAGGCTGGCCTTCGCGCAGACGGATGATTTATAGTAGCGCCGTTCAAACGGCAGAGACATCCCGGTACTCGTGCGATAGGACTGCGGAGGCCAGCACCCGCGACACGCGCACGGACAGCCCTCACGAGGCCTGTCAACAAGCATACCGCAGACCTCTCCGACAGGTCGCATCTTCACATCGAACCGGCAGAGAGTTTGGAACAGAGTGGTTTTTGTCACTATCAATAAGTATGACGAACCGGCACCGGCCGAGCCTTGCTCAAGCGTCATTCTTCTGACGTTGGGCAAGGGTGCGGTCTGAGCCGGCCTGACCCTGCCCGCCCTCGCATTTTCGAGTGTTTGTGTCTCGCCCGACAGGAGGTACTCTTGATGAAAAGTTGGAGTATTCGCACGACGTTCAGAGTCCTGTTTCTCTGTCTCGTCGCCTGCGCGCTCTTCGCTCTCGCCGCACCGGAGACGCGCGCCGACGAGGTCTTCATCGCAGGTTACACTAACGGTTGCTTTGCGACGCCGACGACGCCCTGCCAGCCGCCGAACAGTCCGGCATCGCAGCAATCAACAATCTTGGGGCTGACCTACCAGAACGCCACTTTTCAGGGCATCACGGCCAACGGCTTTCTGGCCTTCGGCGGGAATCCTATTCCGCCGGGGGCGCAAAACCTCAACAACCTCGGCTCCTTCTTCCTCGACCCGTCGGTAGCAGCCACCTACGACGGCAACGATTTCAGGCTCCGCATCACCTTCACCGCCCCGCAGGGCATCGGCGACCCCTCAAGACTCTTCACGGCCGACATCGTCGGCACGGTCAGGTCTAACGAGAGCGGCGGCGTCACCATCGACTTCAGTGCGAACATCAACAACGGGATTCTCTTTACCTTCGTGGACACGAACTGCGAGCCTAACCCCTTGCCCGCAGATGCTCCGCCGGGGCAGCAGGTGACGTGCGGCTCCGGCTCGTTCAGGATTCGGATTCACGATGTCTCAATCAATCCCGGACAACTCGCCTCGCTGACGGGCGACATCATCAGCGCACAGCAGACACCCATTCCTGAGCCTGCGACGCTGCTCCTGCTTGGCACCGGACTCTCCGGCGTCGCCGCAAGCGTCCGCCGCCGACGCAAGGCGCGCGCTCAAGCATAACTTCTGACCGTGCGGCCTCGACGGCGAGGAGAGTGTGTGAACAAGAAAGCGCCCGCGAGACAGTCTCGCGGGCGCTTCTTCTGTCGTCCACTGACGGCGCTCCTGCTCAGTCGCGTCGAGATATCCGGCGCGTCATTCTTTCCGCAGTTTCCCGCGACACACGCCTGATGATTCGTCGCCGGGAACAACGATGCCGGGTTGGCTCACGACAGACATCGAACGCACCGTTAACTCGACTTCCAATTCTGCCCCAGACAACTTGGCATCCGTCATCACACTGGCCTCGCGCTGGTCGAGTGTTCCGCCCGAAGTGCTCTCCTCCGTAATGTTCAGCGCATAGCTGATGCGCTCCGGAGAGGTCGAAAGCGAATTGACGGTGACGGTCACGACGCCGCCCTGCGCGGGAACGAAGCGCACGGTCTGGCCTGAAGAGGCCAACTCGGCCTCGCGCCAACCGTTCTTCGTCTGGTACTTGTAAATCGGATTGCCCGACGGGGAGATATGGTAGGTCGACTCCACCGTCTCGCCGTTGTTACATCGCAGATTGCCGCTCCACGTCCCCGTCAGACCGCCCGCCGCCCCCGTCATGGTCTCAGCCCCTGAGGGAGTTTCCGGCATCGAGGCGGGGGGCGTTGCGGAAGCTCTGCTCCCATCTGCATTGTTACTTTGCATCGTGCCGGACATGCTCGGCGTCGGCGAGGAGGAGGACGACGAGGAACTGGCGCTGGTCTGGACATCATCACTTGGAGGAGAGGCGGTGCAGCCTCCTGTCAGAATGAGCATCACGCCGACCGTCAAGGCGAGAGCAGATGAGAGCTTCTGAGGGCTTTTCGTGGGCGCGGTGAGAGTATGCAGTCGTTGCGGGTTGTATCGTGTCACGCTTTCTCC
>DASZCR010000297.1:0-14272 GCA_035942915.1 Pyrinomonadaceae bacterium
CTCTCACGCGAAACCTCTGTCTTGAGTAAGCAGAAGGTTTCGCGTGAGAGACAACGGGGCGCAAAGAGAGGCCAATGAGAGCCTTGACGGCCTTATGGCCTGCGGCCTGCGGGCTGCGCGGCCGAGGCTGTCTGCTGCTGCTGGCGTTGCTGCTTGGGTTGGGGCGCGCCGCCCGTGTCGAGGTCAACAGGCGCGGGATAGCCTTTGCCTTGCAGCGCGGCAATCTCGACGACTATCTCCTTCTGCCCCTTGACGGCGCGCGTCACGCGCTCGCCGCCCTTCTTATTCTGCGCAGACTTCTTGTCGGGCGTCGGCGTCGGAGTCGGCGTGGCCTCACTCGTCGGTCTTCCCGTCGCGTCGCGCGCCATCTGCCTGAGCGCGTCGAGAGCTTGCGTGCGCTCCTGTTCGCTCAACTGCTCGAAGCGCACGCCGTTGGCTTCGAGCACGGCGCGCAGGTTCTCCTCCGTGTTCGTGTCGCGGTCATAAACGTCGCGGTAGATGTGCAGTTTGCCGTCCTCGACGACGATGGTCTCATAGCGTAGTTCGACGGGGACGGGGTTGGCGAGTTTGACGTTCTTCGTCTCCTCGCGCTCCTTGGCGTAGGCGGCCACGTCCGTCTGAGAGATTTCGACGCCGCCGAGGCGCGCCATGAGCGGCGCGAAGTTTTGCACCTGCTGGTTCGTCAGACCGACGCAGCCGTGCGAGGCGAACGTGCCGAGACGCGCGGGCGACTTGCCGCCGTGAATCAGAGAGGGCGAGCCGATGGGAATCTTAACCAGACCGAGCGGGTTGAGTTTGCTGCCCGCAGGCACTTTCTGTCCGGGCTTGACGTTGCCCTTGGCAGACTCCACCCAAGGCTCGTCGGGCGGCGTCCATTCGGGATTGAAGATAATCGTCTCGGCCTTGCGCAGACCCGTCGGCAGAGGAAACTCCGGGTAACCGATGCCGACGACGTAGCTCTTGATGAGACGGCCGTTCTCGAAGGCGTCCATCCGATAGGCGGGGATGTTGACGACGATGCGCGTGTCGGTCGGGACGGCGTTCGGCTTGCTCGACGCTGTGGCCGTGCCTCCGCCCCAACGTTCGGAGACGAACTGCGCAAGCTGTCGTGCCTTCTCCTCGCCGACCGCCTCACGAATCTTCTCCTGCGCGCGGCGGGTCGCTTCGGAGGTCGTGCCCTCGTGCTCGCCCGTCTCGGTCTCGCGCAAAGAGGCCGTCTCCTCGCGCGCGATGGAGCGCAGACGCTCCACCTGTTCGTCCGTCAGTTGCAGTTTGGACTTCAGTTCGCCCGCGAAGGCTTCGTCGGCAAACATCGCGTCGAGCACGGGGAGCGTGACGGGCGTGTTCGTCGCAGACGTGCCAGCAGAAGCGTTGCTGGCTGTCGTCGGGGGCGCGGCGGCGTTGTTGTTGGCGGGCGTGGTATTGGCCGTGCTGCCGCTTGGTGTCGTCGTCGGCGTGCATGCGCCTGCGAGCGCCGTGCAGGCGGCGACGATGCAGGCCGCCAGTGTGCGTAGAGTTTTCTTCATGTTACTTCCCCTCAAGATGTAATAACGGGAGACCGAGCGGCGCGTTTCTGTGCTCATCCCGCGTTCCCGTTGCAACCACCGTTCCGACGCAAATTTACTTGGATAAGCGGACGATTTTCGCCCGTAAGGATACGTTCCGGCGGCTGTGGCTTGCACCATAAGCGAACGCCGTCAGCATCCAAAGCAAACGATGAAAAGCATGGATAAGAGATGAGGGATGAAGGAGACGCTGCTTCGGAATTGCGGCGTTGAGTGTTGTGGGTTTGCTATTTGATGAAGAGCGGATAGGGGTTGATGTTTTGGCCGCTCCACCAGCGTTTGGGGTCGGAGACGAGCGAGACGGAGAAGTGCAGGTGATAGTTGCCTGCTCCGGCGTTGCCTGTGTCGCCGACGTAGGCGATGGTTTCGCCGCGTCGCGCGTAGCCGCCTTCGGCGAGGCCGTCGGCGTAGCGTTCGAGGTGTGCGTAGTAGTAGACGGTGCGGTTGTCGTCGGCGAGTTGATAGATGGTGATGCCGCCCGGTTTGCTGTTGAAGAGTTTGATGATGCGTCCGTCGGCGACGGCGAGGACGGGCGTGCCGCGCGGCGCAGGAATATCAATCGCGTTATGGACGCGCCCCTCCGAGCGCGACTGCGTGAAAGTATCCTGAAGCTGTTCGGGGCGGACGCCCGCGACGGGCACTAAGAGTTTGGCGGATTGCGCCGCTGCGTCGGAAGCGGTGGCAGGCGTCTGCGCGAGCGCCGCGGCGTCGGGTGCGCCGCGCGCCGCGGGCGGCGAGGCTTCGGCGCTCGGCGACGCGCCGGGTGAAGCCGTCACGCCGGGACTTGCCGCAGGCGAAGCAACGGGTGCGGGCGTCGTGTTCGTGGGTGCGGGCGGAGCGGTCGCAGGCGTCGGCGTGGTCTGCTCGACTCCTTGCGGCAGCGTGCGCGGCGTGACGGGCTGCGTGCCGTAGCGCGTCGTCAGATACCAGATGAGCGCGACGAGCGCGGCCAGCACGGCGAGCGCCAGCAAGAGGACGCGTAGGCGCGGACTGAGAGCCATCGAAAGTTTCTCGCCTCTCGGTGTCGAAAGTGTAGGAGAACTTCTGCGCCGACAGGATAGGAGGTCTGGTGCGTTCTATCAAGGCCGCGCTTCCGGCCGGAGAGTGGCGCACGAGCCTCTTTTTCTGCTATTACATAGCCGTCCGAATCATCAACCAAGAGCAGACCATACATCTCGAAGCCGCAGGAGGAATCGCCCGTGTCCGAAGTTTTCGACGAACGACGCAGAGCATTGGAAGAAGACTATTTCAGGCGCAAGGATAAGGAGTCGCTCGAACGTTTGCGCGCCGCGCTGAAGGCTGAGGCAGAGGCGCGCGGCGAAGCGAGCGCGCACGAGATGCGCTGCCCGCGCTGCAACGGCACGCTCAAAGAAGAATCTTTCGACGAAGTGCATATCGACCGTTGCGACAACTGTCATGGCATCTGGCTCGACGCGGGCGAACTCGAACAACTCTCCCGGCAGGAGACGCCGCGCGGACGCTGGATGAGCATCTTCTGGCCGGGCAGCGGCGGTAGCCGAGGCGACGAAAACCGCTAATGAGCCAAGAGCACACGAGCGCGCTCGTGACGGGCGCCTCCGGCGGCATCGGCGAAGAACTGGCGCGGCTGCTCGCGGCCGACGGGCATAACCTCGTCCTCGTCGCGCGCCGCCGCGACAAACTTGAGAGCCTCGCCGCAGAACTCTCGCAGCGTCACGGCATCCGCGCACGCGCCCTCGCCGCAGACCTCGCGCGCACGCAAGCGCCGCAGGAAATTTTCGCAGAGTTGCGCGACGCGGGCGAGGCTATCGACGTGCTCATCAACAACGCGGGCTTCGGCAGCTACGGCCTCTTTGCCGAGACCGACGCGCGCACCGAACTCGACCTGCTGCAAGTCAACATCGTCGCGCTCACGCACCTGACGAAGCTGTTTCTGCCGATGATGATTGCGCGCCGCAGAGGGCGCATCATGAACGTCGCTTCGACGGCCGCCTTTCAGCCCGGCCCTTTGATGGCCGTCTACTACGCCTCGAAGGCTTACGTCCTTTCATTCTCGGAGGCGTTGTCGAACGAGACGGAAGGGACTGGCGTGACCGTCACGGCGCTCTGTCCGGGGCCGACCGAGACGGGCTTCGTCGCTGCCGCCGGACTCGGAGAATCGAAACTCTTCGACCGCGCCGTGATGGATGCGCGCACGGTCGCCGAGGAGGGCTACAGAGCGATGCTGTCGGGCAAGCCGGTCGTCATTCCGGGCTTGCGCAACGCGTTGATGGCGCGTGCGGCGCGCATCGCCCCGCATAGTCTCGTGATGAAGGTCGTGCGCCGGATTCAAGAGCAAAGAAAAAGTTAAGGACTAGTGAATCGACTGCGATGACACAACCGCGAACCGTCCGCGCGCCGCGCGGCGCACAACTCAATTGCAAGGGCTGGCATCAGGAGGCGGCGCTGCGCTGCCTGATGAACAACCTCGACCCGGAAGTGGCCGAGCGGCCGGAAGACTTGGTCGTCTATGGCGGACGCGGCAAGGCCGCGCGCGACTGGCGCTCGTTCGATTCAATCGTCCGAGAGCTTCAAAGTTTGGAGAACGACGAGACGCTGCTCGTCCAGTCCGGTAAACCCGTCGCCGTCTTTCGCACGCACGACTACGCGCCGCGCGTGCTCATCGCCAACTCGAACCTCGTCGGCGCGTGGGCTAACTGGGAGAACTTCCACGAGCTTGAGCGGCGCGGCCTGATGATGTACGGACAGATGACGGCTGGCTCATGGATTTACATCGGCACGCAGGGCATCGTGCAGGGCACGTTCGAGACCTTCGCGGCGATGGCCGACCGCCACTTCGGCGGCGACCTCGCGGGCAAGCTGGTCGTCTCCGGCGGGATGGGCGGCATGGGCGGCGCGCAACCGCTCGCCGCGACGATGAACGGCGCGGTCTTCCTCGGCATCGACGTAGACCGCGCGCGCATCGAGCGACGCGTCCGCACGGGCTACTGCGACCGCCTCGCCCTAGACCTCGATGAAGCTCTACGCATTTGCGAAGACGCCCTTGAGCAGCGGCGCGCACTCTCGGTCGGTCTCGTCGGCAACTGCGCAGAAGTCCTGCCCGAACTCGTGCGTCGCGGCGTCCGCGTCGATGCGCTGACCGACCAGACGAGCGCGCACGACCCGCTCAACGGTTACGTTCCCGCAGGGCTTTCGCTCGAAGCGGCAGACGAGTTGCGACGCACAGACGCGCGTGCCTACATCGAACGCTCGACCGAGTCAATGGCGCGACACGTCGAGGCGATGCTGGAACTCAAACGCAGCGGGGCGGTCGCCTTCGATTACGGCAACAACATACGCAAGTTCGCCTACGACGCGGGCTGTCGTGACGCCTTCGAGATTCCCGGCTTCGTTCCCGAATACATCCGCCCGCTCTTCTGCGAAGGCAAGGGGCCGTTCCGCTGGGTCGCGCTCTCCGGCAACACAGAGGACATCCGTCGCACGGACGACCTCGCGCTCGAACTTTTCCCCGAAGATGCGACGCTCAATCGCTGGCTGCGTCTGGCGCGCGAGCGTGTGCAGTTTCAGGGCTTGCCCGCGCGCATCTGCTGGCTCGGCTACGGCGAACGCGCAGAGATGGGTGAGGCCATCAACGACCTCGTCCGTCGCGGTCATCTCTCCGCGCCCGTCGCCATCGGACGCGACCATCTGGACACCGGCTCGGTCGCCTCTCCGTTCCGCGAAACCGAAGCGATGCGCGACGGCTCCGACGCCGTCGGCGACTGGCCTATCCTGAACGCGCTCCTGAACACGGCGAGCGGCGCATCGTGGGTCTCTTTCCATCACGGCGGCGGCGTCGGCATCGGCTACTCGCTGCACGCCGGACAGGTCTCCGTAGCCGACGGGAGCACGGAGGCGGCGCGCCGCCTTAACCGCGTGCTGACGAACGACCCCGGACTCGGCGTCGCACGCCACGTCGATGCGGGCTACACGGAGGCCGAAGCGACCGCGCGCACCAAAGGTCTCCACATTCCTCTGCTCGACACGCCTGCGGATGCTTGAAGCTGGCGCGACGCCGGACGAAGGTCGATGAGACGCCTGCGACTTCCAATCCTGATACTGGCGCTCGTCGTCGCGCTCGGCGCTTACTACTACCACTTCGAGAACCGCGTCCGCCTCGAAACCGTCGAGTTCCGCAGCCACCTCGCGGGACGCGCGCTGCCCTACCGCGTGCTGCTGCCGCCCGGCTATCGACTGATTACTTCACGGCAGACGCGCTATCCGGTCGTCTATCTCCTGCACGGCCACGGTCACAACCATACCTCTTGGACGACGGAGACATCGCTGACGCGATACGCTGCCACGCATCAACTCATCATCGTCATGCCGACCGGCGATAACGGCTGGTACACGGACAGCGCGACGGTCACGGCAGATAAGTTTGAGACATACATTCTCGAAGAGTTGATACCGGACGTGCAGAGCCGCTTTCGCACCATCGAGACGCGCGCCGGACGCACCGTCGCAGGGCTTTCGATGGGCGGCTACGGCGCGCTCAAGTTCGGCTTCAAACATCCGGAGGCGTTTGCCGTCGCCGCCTCTCTGAGCGGCGCGCTCGACGCTGCCGCGCGCACCGACGACCCTTCTATCATGCGTACCTTCGGCGAGGCCGACAGCCCCGTGCGCGCCGCCAACGACCTCTTTCGCCTCGCGCGCGACTTCCCCGCCGAGCGACGCGGCCTGCTCCCCTTCTTCTACTTCGACTGCGGCGCTGACGACCCCTGGATGGAGTCGAACCGTGCGCTGGCGAGCATCCTTCTCGAACGCAAGTTGACGCACGAATTTCGACAACTGCCCGGCGACCATATCTGGCCTTACTGGGACAGACAGGTGCAGGAAGTCCTCCGCCTCGCCGCCGAACGGACGACGCCTTGAACTCGACCGCACAAGGCACAGTGTCGCGGGTTCTCTGTCTGGCGCGTGCCGGCGAAGTCTGCCAATGCCTGCTCGCGCGCCGCGCGCCGCGCTCGCTCATGCGCGCGATGCTGACTGAACGCTCGTTGAACTTCGGAGACTTTCGGCGACGATAGCAAAGCTGATATTTTTAGTCTGTTTGATGTGTTTAAGTGGTTGAGGAGAGAAAAGAATTTGCCGCTGAATATCAGTAAGATAACGCATTTTCTCAGGTACGCGCGGCTCTGCGTGCCGTTATCGCTCGCGCTCGCCATGTCGGCGACGGCGCTTGCTCAGGCGCAAACGCAGGCGACTACTGCCCGCGCCGGTCAACAGACGCAGCCACAGTCGGAACGCGTCGAGACGATTCGGTTTGAGAGCAAGCTGACGGGCAAAGTCCTGCCTTACAACGTTCTGCTGCCGCCGGACTATCATCGGGCGGCGGCCAAGACGAAGCGTTATCCCGTCCTCTACCTGCTGCACGGGCTGACGGGGCATTACACCAACTGGCTTGAGCGGACGCGTCTGGCCGATTACGCCGCCGCGCAAGACCTCATCATCGTCATGCCCGAAGGCAACAACGGTTGGTACAGCGACAGCGCGACCGTCGCGGCCGACAAATACGAGAGTTACTTCATCGAAGAGTTGATGCCCGACGTTGAGCGCCGCTTTCGGACGCACGGCGCACGTGATGGCCGCGCCGTCGCAGGGCTTTCGATGGGCGGCTACGGCGCGCTCAAGTTCGGCGTCAAGCATCCGCAGTTGTTCTCTCTGGCGGCCTCGACGAGCGGCGCTGTCAGCGCGGCCTCTTGGCGGACGGAGGACGAGGTCAAGACCACGCCGTTCATCAGACAGTCGCTCCTGCAAACCTTCGGCGCGCCAGACCATCCGGCGAAGGTCTCAAACGACCTCTTCAAACTCGTGCGCGAGTTGCCGTCCGAGCGGCTCGCGCGTCTTCCCTACTTCTACCTCGATTGCGGGACGGAGGACTCGCTCGGTCTGCTCGCGCCGAACCGCGCGCTGGCAGACCTCTTCGTCGAACGCAAAATCCCGCACGAGTATCGACAGCTACCCGGCACGCATAACTGGGCTTACTGGGACAGACAGGTGCGCGAAATCTTGAGACTGACGGTCGAACGGCTGAAACCGGCCTCCGACACGGCAGCGAAATAGAACGGGGCGACGCTTATGAAAACGACACGCATCAGAACGGCACTTCTCTCCTTCTTACTCTTTCTCGTCGCCGCGCACGTTCAGGAAGCGCGCGCGCAACAGCCGCAGTCATCTGCCCCGATGGAGGCGGCAGCAGCCGCTTCGGCCGCGCGCGTCGCAGAGATTCAGAGGGCGCTGCGCGAGGCGAACCTGCGCGGCTGGCTCTTCTACGACTTTCGTCTGAGCGACCCGCTCGCCTATCGCATCCTCAAGCTCAATCAGCAAGGCATCACGACGCGTCGCTGGTTCTACTACGTCCCTGCACAGGGCGAACCCGTCCGCATCGTCCACTCCATCGAGCGCGGCAAGCTCGACCAACTGCCCGGAGAGAAAAGAATCTACCGCTCGTGGCAAGACTTGCGCCGCGAGTTGTCTTTTGCCATCGCGCCGAGGCGCATCCCGCGCAGTCGCGTCCGCAACGCGCCGCGCGGCATTGCGATGCAGTATTCGCCGAACAACGACATCCCGTATGTCTCGCGCGTCGATGCGGGCACGATTGAATTGGTGCGCTCCGTTCCCGTCGAAGTCGTCAGCAGCGCAGACCTCGTCCAACGCTTCGAGGCCGTCTGGACGCCGGAGCAGCGCAACTCGCACATCGAAGCCTCCGACAAGATTCATCGCATCATCATCGAGTCGTTCGACGAGATAGCGCGTCGCATCCGTGCGAACGAGCCGACGACCGAGTACGACATTCAGCAGTTCATGGTGCGACGTTTCGAGGAGGAGGGGCTGACGAGCGACAACGAGCCGCCGATTGTGGCCGTCAACGCCAACAGCGCCAACCCGCACTACGAGCCGACGCGCGAGCGTCACGCCCCTATTCGTCGCGGCGACTTCGTGCTCTTCGACGTCTGGGCGAAGCTGAAGCGTCCGGGCGCGGTCTACACAGACCAGAGTTGGACGGGCTACGTCGGCGAGACTGTGCCGGAAGAGCATGCGCGCATCTTCCGCATCGTGCGCGAGGCGCGCGACGCGGCTATCAACTTTGCCCGCGCCGCGACGCGCGACGGCAAGGTGATAACCGGCGCGCAGATTGACGACGTGGCGCGCGGCGTCATCTCACGCGCAGGCTACGCCGAACAGTTCCTCCATCGCACAGGCCACTCCATCGGCACGGAGGTTCACGGCAACGGCGTCAACATCGACAATCTTGAGACGAAGGACTCGCGCCGTCTGATTCCCGGCGTCGCCTTCTCCATCGAACCGGGCATCTACCTCGAAGGCAAATTCGGCATCCGCTCCGAAGTCGATGTCTACGTCAGCCAAAGCGACATCGAAGTCACGGGTCAACCCGTCCAGACCGAAGTCGTCGCCATACTGAAAAACAGGTGATGGGTGATGGGTGATAGGTGATAGGAAAAATCCTGTCTTTGTCTTATCACCTATCACCTATCACTTATCACTTATCACCTATCACCTATCACTAATTGATTCTTCATGCTCAATTTCGCTATTCAGACGGCGCGGGATGCGGGGCGCGTGCTGGCAGAGAAGTTCGGCCGCGCGTCGCTCGAAGTGACTCATAAGGGCGACATAGACCTCGTGACGGAGGCCGACTTAGCGGCCGAGCGGCTCATCGTGGCGGCGATTCAGACGCATCATCCGCGCCACGCTATCCTCGCCGAAGAGTCCGGCGCGGGCGAACAGTCGTCGGAGTGGAAGTGGATTATCGACCCTCTCGACGGCACGACCAATTACGCGCACGGCTACCCTTGCTTCTGCGTCTCGGTCGCGCTGGAACATGCCGGGCAAATCGTCGTCGGCGTCATCTACGACCCCATTCGCGATGAGACTTTCGCGGCCGAGCGCGGCGAAGGCGCGACCTTGAACGGTCGCCGCGTGCGCGTCTCAAACGTCTCGGACTTGAACCGCGCGCTGCTCTGCACGGGCTTTCCCTACGACGTGCGCGAGCGTTCCGACTTCGCGCGCCACTTCTACAACTTCATCATGCAGGCGCAGGCCGTGCGCCGCGACGGCTCGGCCGCGCTCGACCTCGCCTACGTCGCCTGCGGTCGCTTCGACGGCTTCTGGGAAGAAGGCTTGCGTCCCTGGGATGTGGCGGCCGGTGTCCTCATCGTCGAGGAGGCGGGCGGACGCGTCTCGCATTACGACGGCTCGCCGTTCGATGTCTACACGCCGCCCATCATGGTGAGCAACAATCTGATTCATGAAGAGATGATGCGCGTGCTGGCGATGTGAGTGAGGCTATTTCGGGTCGGTCGCAGAGGGTGTATGATAGACGCGAAGGAAATCCGCAGATGATTGCTCCCGACACACTGTTACAGAACCGCTACCTCGTCATCAAACAGATTGGCGAAGGCGGCATGGGCGCAGTCTATGTCGCCACAGACCAACGCTTCGGCAGCACCGTCGCGCTCAAGGAAACTTTCTTCACAGACCCTTCACTGCGCAGGGCGTTCGAGCGCGAGGCGCGTCTGCTGAACCGTCTGCGGCATCCCGCGTTGCCACGCGTCAGCGACCACTTCATGGAGGAAGACGGGCAGTTTCTCGTCATGGAGTTCATCGCCGGAGACGACCTCTCCGAGATGCTCAAAGTACGCGGTACGCCCTTCCCCGTCTCCGACGTGCTCGCGTGGGCTGACCAACTGCTTGACGCGCTCGACTACCTGCACACGCAAGACCCGCCGGTCGTCCACCGCGACATCAAGCCGCAAAACCTGAAACTCGCCGGGCGCAATCAGATTGTCCTTCTCGACTTCGGCCTCGCCAAAGGCACGCCCGCGCAACTGACCGCGCAGGGCAGCAGCGTCTTCGGCTACTCGCTCAACTACGCGCCCATCGAGCAGATGCAAGGCACGGGCACAGACCCGCGCAGCGACCTCTACTCGCTCGGCGCGACGCTCTATCACCTGCTCACAGGCGTCGCCCCGCCCGACGCCTTGACGCGTGCGACGGCCGTCCTCAACGGCCAGCCAGACCCGCTCCGTCCGGCCGACGAAATCAACCCGCAGGTCTCAAGCAGCATCGCCTCCATCCTCGGCCGCAGTCTCGCGCAGAGCGCGGCGCAAAGACCGCAGACGGCGCACGAGATGCGCGAAGCCCTGCGCGCCGCCGCGCGCGAGACCGCGCACGCGACGGCTCAGACGACGGAGACCGCAGACGCGGCCGCGACGCGTCTTGCCACCGTCTCTCCCGACTCCTCCGAACAACAGACGCGCCTGCTCGGCTCGCGCACCTCTGCCGCCGCCTCCTCTTCGTCGAAGGAGACGAACGTGCAGGACTACGGCACGGCCGCCTCGACCGAGATGGCGACTCTCGTCGGCCACACCTCCGGCACGCAGCCCTCGCCTGCGACGCGCGTTGACTCGTCGCCCGCGCACGCGGCGACGGCGGAAGAGGCTTCAATCGTCACCAGAGTCAGACCGTCGCCCGCGCGCCGCTCGCGCGGCTTGCTGGTGGGCGGCATCGCCGCCGCCGTCGTCTGCATTGCCGCCATCGCAGGCGTCTACGCCTACATGCGTCAGACGCCCGCGCCCGCCAGCACGACGAGCACGCAGAGCGCGACGCCGACGCCCCAAGCGACTCCTGAGCCGACGCCTGCCGTCCTCGCCACAGAGACGCAGACGCCCGCGCCAAGCCCTGCGACGCAGGCGCAGCGTCCCGGACGACAGCAGGGCAGAACCGCTGCCGGGAGCGACGCGGAAGCGCGACGCGGCGAAGCCGGACAGACGCCGCGCACGCCCGTCCCGCCCGATGCACGCGACTCCGAATTTGGACTCACGCCGGAAGAAGAGGCAGAGATTCAGCGTAACGCAGAGGAAGCGCGCCGTGAGGGTGAGCGCGCGCGGCGCGAGGCTCTGCGCGCCGTCAGGCAGATGCTCGAACAGCAGAGACGCCAGAGGATTCAGGAAGAACGCAGGCGACGCGATGAACAGCGACGCGGCCCCCTTCCCGTGCCCACGCCGCCCAGACCCTAGACGGTCTTCTCAAACTCACAAAGCGGACTTGATGACGGCGGCGAGTTCTTCCGTCTCGCGTCGCGCGCAGGCGCGCGTGTCTTCACCGGGCAGCGGCGCGAGTCTGCGCAGGGGATGATAGATAATCTCTATCTGACTGAGGCGCGGCACGCGCCAGCCGCGCGGCCAGACGCGATGTGCGCCGCGAATCGTGACGGGCAGAATCGGCACACCCGCTTCCAAAGCCATGCGCGCCGCGCCCGCCTTGAAACGCTTCATCTCGCCGTCGGCCAGTGCGCGCTCGCCTTCGGGGAAGATGGTCAGCGCGCCGCCCTGCCTGAGCCATTGCAGCGAGCGACGAATAGCCGTCGGGTCGCTGCCCTCGACCTGCAAAGGCCAAGAGCCGAACAGTTCCATCAGACGACCGAGCACAGGCCAGCGGAACGCTTCGCTCCACGCGAGAAAGCGGAGCGGGCGCATGATGGGCACGCTAATCCAGAAAGGGTCAATGTAGGTCTGATGATTGGCAGCGATGATGAGACCACCGTCCTCTGTCGGCGGGATGTGCTCCGTGCCGTAGAAGCGTATGCGCCAGAGCGTCTTCGAGATGACGTGCGTGGCCGGGTGCGCCAGATTGAGCGCCCATTGCGGAAGCATCTTCGGCTCGTGCGTCTCCCGGCCTCGCTTTCTCGGCCGACGCCAGTTCGTCGTACCCGCGCCTTCTCTCAAAATGAATCCTCCCCGTCGAGGTTCTCATCAGAACTATCCTGCGCATCGCGTCGCCATGCGTCGCTCAGGCGACGGACGACCTCGCCTGTCGCTTCTTCAGACGCTTCAGACGCGTCGATGCGCGCGGGGCGCAGGCCGTCGAGCGAGGTAATCTTCAACTCCTCCCACCATTCGGGGATGTCGCGTTCCGCCAGCGCGTCTTCGTTCCACAGGCCGCAACGCTCGCACTCGAAGCCCGTATAAAAGCGCGCCTCCTCCTTCGTCAACCCGACGCCCGTCCGCGCATGGCACTGCGCGTCCGCGCAGTATCGCTCAATCTCCACCAGCAACAGTTCCCGCGCAAACGCGATGCGTCGTCTTACTTTTGAGCCTTCAGACATAAGAATAGTGATAGGTGATAGGTGATGGGTGATAGGACAAGAGTGATGGGTGATGGGTGATAGGTGATAGGACAAAACAGGATTTCTCCTATCACCTATCACTTATCACCCATCACTCCTTCCTATCACCCATCACTTTTCCTCACTCGAACCCTTCGAGCGGCCAAGAGCGGTCGATAAATTCGAGGTGGAGGCGCATGATGCCGTCCGGGCCGGGGCGGCGTGCGCGGACGGCGGCCGTCACAGACATCTGGTTTTGCAAACTCGTCATCCGCACGAAGCGCCCGCGCTCGACCTCCAGCGTCGTCCAGACGGCCGCGCCGCGACGGCTGATGTTCTCCGTCACCGTCTGCTCGCTGGCGACGATGCTGCCCGTTTCGTCGAAGATTTCCACCATCACGTCGATGGGCATTTGCAGACGCGTCTCCGTCGAACGCGCCGCCTGCTGGTTGTGTTCCGGGTTCGGCCGCTCGCGCACTTCCCAGAGGCAGTTGCCCTCGACGAGATTGGCAATCTCGAAGCGCGTCGAAGGGTCTTTCTCGTAAGCGGCGGGCGCGCGGCTGCCGATGAAGGCGACGCCGACCTCGAAGCGCGGCGTGTCGTGCTGCGGGCGCGCCGGCTGCGTCGGCACACCGCGTCCCGATTCCTCTTTGTAGGGTGAGATGTTGCGCACCAGCGCATAGACGCGATACTGCTGCTCGATGTGGTCGAAGCAGCGGAGTTGACGCGGCATCGGGAGCGTGAGGTGCAGCAGACGCCCCGGTTCGGTCAGGTGTACGAGCGTGAAACGCGCGCCGAAGGGCGTCACGTCAATCAGGCGCGACAGTTCGACCCACTCGAAATCGGCCGACTCTTTGCAGAGCACGCGCACCGGCAGAGCCAGTTTCAAACGCTCGCGCGCCCGCCGCGATTTGCCCTCGAATTCCATCCTCAACCCCTCACCGAAGCCCTCTGCACCGAACCCAATATGTTGGGTCGGGCGAACTGCCCGAAAAAGCGCCCCGACACCGCCGAAAACCCTGATTTTACAAGGCTTTTGAGCCTTCTCGACGGTTGCCAAAAACCCGTTTCCGGGCTACAATATATCGTACTTTGAGCCGGCCTCTTGCAGCCACGAAAAGTGCCTTAGATTAACACTTGATTTTGACCTGAAAGTGTCCGACCGCGCCCGCTTGCCCGGAGGTTTCCGGCAGCCGCGTCGGCAGAGATTGTACTGGAAAGGTGATTTGATGGAAACACTGGATCGCAATTACATCAACATTGAAGACGAGATGCGCCGCTCGTATCTCGACTACGCCATGAGCGTCATCATCGGTCGCGCGCTGCCCGACGTGCGTGACGGATTCAAGCCCGTTCACCGGCGCGTGCTCTGGGCGATGCACGAACTCGGCAATACCTATAACAAACCTTATAAGAAGAGCGCACGCATTGTCGGCGACGTTATCGGTAAATACCACCCGCACGGCGACTCGGCCGTCTACGACACCATCGTCCGCATGGCGCAGGATTTCTCCATGCGCTACCCGCTCGTTGACGGGCAGGGCAACTTCGGTTCGGT
>DASZCR010000298.1:0-19151 GCA_035942915.1 Pyrinomonadaceae bacterium
GGTCGTGCCGTTGCCTGCCGGATAAGAGGCCAGCGAGTAGCCGACCGAGTTGACGCAGAGGTAATGGCCGCGAGTCGGAATGACTGTGCCGTTCGGGATAGTGCAGCGCGCGACGCCATCGGAAGCGACCAGCGCGAAGCCGGCAGAGCCATCCTGTGCAAGGATGGTGATGGGCGCGTCGGTGTTGTTGAAGATTTCGACGAACTCGTCGTTCGCGCCGTTCGGCCCGCGCAGGCGAAACTCTGAGATGAGGAGCTGGCCTGCCTCGACGGGCGACAATCCGAAGAAGGTGTAGGCAGAGCCTGCATTAGTGCCGCCACTGTTATCATCTGCGGAAGCGCCAAATAGAGCAATGTTGCCGTCAGAACTGAGCGCTACCGAGATGCCGAAGAAGTCAGCAGGGGCAATGTCACTACTCACCAGACGCCCTTGCTCAGCCCATGTCTCACCGCTTCTGTTGAAGATATAAGCAGAGCCTGCATTAGTGCCGCTGTCATCATCCGAGGGAGCGCCAATCAAAGCAATACCATCATCGGAACCGAGTGCGACCGCGAGGCCAAATTGGTCACCAGGAGCAGCCCCGCCGGCTATCAGCTTCGTCTGCTGGCTCCATGCAGTACCGCTTCTCGTGAAGACATAAGCAGAACCTGCATTCGTGCCACCGCTGTTGTCATCAAAGGGAGCACCAATCAGAGCAGTGTTGCCATCGGCGCTGAGGACTACCGCCTCGCCGAATCTGTCAGCATTGGCAGCGTCACTACTCTCCAGACGCGCCTGCTCGGCCCACGTAGCACCGCTTCTTATGAACACATAAGCAGAACCAGTACCAACGCCGCTACTGCTGTCACCAAAGAAAGCGCCAACCAGAGCAGTGTTACCATCAGCACTGAGCGCTACCGCCACGCCAAAGATGGCACCATTGGTATGGTTGCTGGCCTGTAGGCGCGCCTGCTCAGCCCACGTAGTACCGCTTCTCGTGAAGACATAGGCAGAGCCTGCAAAGTTGCGGCCGCTGTGGTCATCAAAGAGAGCACCAACGAGAGCAGTGCTACCGTCCGAACTGAGAGCCACCGCGTTGCCGAAGTTGTCATCCTCTGCGGCATCGCCGGCCTGCAAACGCGACTGCTCAGTCCAGATAGCGCCGCTTCTTGTGAAGACGTACGCGGAACCAGCATCTACCCCGACATTGTCATCCGAGTCAGCACCAACGAGAGCAGTGTTGCCATCGGCACTGAGCGCTACTGAGATGCCGAAATGGTCCTCGGCACTGGGGTCACTGGCCTGTAGGCGTGTCTGCTGAGTCCAGGTAGTGCCGCTTCTGGTAAAGACGTATGCTGAACCTGCATTAGCACCACCGCTGTTGTCATCGTCAAGAGCGCCAACCAGAGCAGTGTTGCCGTCAGAACTGAGCGCTACTGAAAGGCCAAAGTGGTCATCGGCAGCAGCATCACCGGCTTGCAAGCGCGCCTCCTGAATGGCAGCCGCTAGTGCTTGCGGGATGTCCTCACGTGCCACGACAGGCGCGGGAGTTGTCTGGTCTTGGCTTCTGGCGGGCGCAGCCTGAGAACCCGTCACATAGATGCAGACGAATATCATCAGCGCAATCGTTGATGCGGGAAGCACTATCTGGGTCTTCAGAAGCAGGGATGGTGTCAGAGCCGGGCGTAAGGTTGAGGTTACGAAGGTGGATGCGTTGATGCGTGAGGGTAGATACATCGCCGAGAATTCTCCTTGAGGTTGTGAGGTTGAAGGTTGGGCAAGAGAGACAGAGGTGAGTGACCTGTCTCTCAAACCTGCTAAATGAGTGCTACCATAGATGTAGTCAGGTAGGCCGCCGCTCCGCAAATTTACAAGCCGAAGCCGTTTGCGGATTCGATGACTACTTACTTTAGAGTGAATGAACCTGAACGTCTCATTCCGCACTTACAAGGAGCGTGAGGTTGCGTGCGTGAGTAGATTGGCAACGAAAGCAGTAATCAATTTGAGGGCGGCATTGTACTTCTCTATGAAGAATTGTCAATATCAAATTATAGAAACGCAGCAGGTTCTTTCTAGAGTTTCAAGGCTGCGGTTAACGCCCGGCCTCCGCGAGTCTCCAACGACAGAAGTTATTTCATCATCGGCAGGATTTTGCGGAATGAGGGTCTCGACATTTCAGGGAGAGACAGGTTGTTTGCGCGCACGCTGCAAGCTGTTGTTAGACTGCGCGGGTAGGGTTGGCTACTCTACTAACCTATACTCTTTTGCTGTTCAGCCCGCCGCTGCCTCATCAGCATAATCCGCCACCCCAACTCATGAACGTGTGACTCCAAGATATCTCCCCTATGCAGTTTGATGCATTTATCGAAATCACTGCGCGCCTCTGCCTCTTTCCCCTGCAACAGCTTTGCCATCCCTCTATTCGCGTAGATGAGAGCCATCACCAGGCTATTGCGAGGGCTGCTCATGCTGAGCGCTTTATCCAAATCAGCGATGGCTCTCTCAAAATCTTCCTTGACGATTAGGGCGCGCCCACGCCTGTAGTAATGGTCAGCTTCGTCCGGCGAAATCTCGATAGCCTTCGTCAGGTCTTCGATGGCCGCTTCGATTTTCATCACCTCAAACTCATTGCGCCCGCGATTGCTGTAAGACTCCGCCACCGCGCGATTGTTCGCCGTCAATTTAGGGTTTATTGAACTTGCCATCTCATAATCTTCTATCGACCCGTCCAAATCGCCAGCAGCTCTTCTAGCCATCCCCCGCCTGACATAAGCCTCTGCGTAGCGTGGATTCAACTCAATGGCCTTCGTGTAGGTCTCGATGGCGGCGGCGACTTTGTTTCGCCCCATCAGAGTGTTACCCCGTTGGAGGAAATCTCTGGCCGAAGCGCCAGCCTGAGGCTGCGCGGGGAGGGCAAAGAAGAGTAAAAGGGAGGAGGCTAATAATAAATAGCGCATCGGTTTTATTCCTCTATCTGGAACGGAACGGGACTGATACGGCCGCCAGGTTAGTACAGAGACCGAGCCTGCTTTTCATCTGCGACCTTCAAGTAACGAACGGACGTGAGGCTAACGGCGTGTGCGTCAGCAGGAAACACTACTTGTGCGGCGGGCAATATATTCCGGAGCGTAGCGGGGTGTCAACGGTCAGCTAGAGCTTACCTAAGCGCGATGCTATGTTTTGAAGTAACAGGAGAGGTGGCCTGATTCTGCTGCTACTAATTTCATAATGAACCTAGCTTCCAAGAGTCGCTCCGCATCAATAAAGTTATTTTATCTTCTTAGCTTCGAGACTCCGTCCGTTGAGACGAACTATGGAGTGTGTGACGCGTCCGGCAGGATTCTTCACGAAGACGATTTGCGCGTCGTACTCTTTGACGAAAAACATCGACTCTGATTCAGGCAGTAACTCAACCTTCGCACGGCCGGTCATGCCGCCGAAGAGTCTGCCATCCTCCCTGCTGATAGAGATGATTGAATTGGGGCCGACCTCATACTCTCCGAGATAAGCATCAAAGGTCTGAGCATTGACTTTAACAACTTGACGCTCCTTGAGAATGCTATGGCTGACACCGAGCGCGATTGCCGCCAGTGCGCGGGCAATGGTACTGGCAGGCGTGCCGTCCAAGTTGCTTAACACAATAACCGACAGGTGCTTGTCAGGTACGCGCACGATGTAGGAATGAAAGCCGTCAAGCCAGCCGCTATGACTGATGAGGCGGCTCCCAGACTGATTTTCGACGTACCACCCGTATCCATAATTACCCTTGCCCGGACTGAACATGACATCTAATGTCCGCCTTGAAACCAATCTCTCCGTATAGAGCGCCCGGTCCCACTTATACAAATCTTCTACGGTGGAGTAGAGAGCGCCCGCCGAGAAAGGGAGGGACATATCTACATGTGCAGCTCTGACGGGACGGCTGCCTCTGAGAGAATAGCCCGTGGCACGGTTCTTCAGAGTGAGCCGATTGTCGTCGCAGCCGGTATCCTTCATTCCCAGAGGCCCGAAGATGTGCTTCTGAAGAAAGGCTTGATAAGACTTACCAGACGCTCGCTCGATGACGTGCCCCAAGAGAATATAGTTCGTACTGGAGTAGCGGAATATTTTGCCCACCTTGAACTCCAGAGGCTTGTCTTTCAACTGCTCAAGCGTATTCGTCACAGACATGGACGATATCTGCACCTGCGTATAACCCACGTCCGGGATGCCCGAAGTATGTGTCAGAAGGTGTCGGATGGTCAGCGGCTGCCAGCCTGCCGGACACCATGGTAAATATGTGCAGAGCGAATCTTGAACATTCAATTTCCCTTGTTCCTGAAGCATCAAAATCGACATCGCTGTGAACTGTTTTGTCAGCGAACCGATGCGGAACTTAGTCCGAGCGTTATTAGCCACCTCATGCTCGGCGTCGGCCATCCCGTAGCCTTTTCGCACCAGCACCCGACCCTCTCGCGCGATGAGGATTGAGCCTCTGAAGTGGCTTCTCTCGATGGCCGAACGCATGAATGCGTCAACGTCGTAGGCGATATCTTGCGCGAAGCTGCTCACGTTCGAGGAAAGACACGCCACGACCAGACACAGAGCGCGCAGACACCTGTTGACTTTTTGCTTCATGGACGGAGTTCCGATAAGGCTCCTCAACATTTGTCTCTGTGAGGGAAGCGAGGGAGGCTCCTTTGAGCGGAGCCTCCCTCAGCTTGATGTTCGATTCACACGAAAGCCGGGCAGCGTCGGCGCATTAACCGCCGCACGCCCGTGTGTTGAAGGCACATGTGATTGAGGCGGCCGTGCCTCCGATGGCGAGGCAAACGAAGAAGTTGCGGAAGTTGGTCGGATACTTTTGGAAGCAGAACTGCGTCGCCATCGCCATACATCTCTTGATGCAGCGGAAGTAGCGTTTGAACCAGCCGACGAATCCCACAGGCTTAGCGGTCATGTTTGCCGAAGCGTTCGTGATGTCCGCCTGACCGGGCGTGCTCTTATGAGAGCCTGATGAGAAGGTATCGAAACACTGATACATCCCGGAACTGCAGTCGTTTCCTCCTTCGCGGATAGGAGAGCTGCCGTCCGGCGGATAGTAGAGTTCATCAACGACATCGGAGGTCTCCGGGTCGCTAGAGACGAGGTCGTCAACGATGCCGTTGTAGGTGTAAGTCTGGCCGGTGCTGGCTTCGTAGGTGTAGACAGTGCCGTCCCAGTGGGACTCGCTTCCGTAGGCCGTGATAATAATCATCTCGTTGCCGGAGCCGTCGCTCCAATACTGTTCCTGACCGAACGAGGCACGCAGGAAATTGACCGAGGCGGTCTCCTGTCTGGACTTCGGCGCTTCTCGGATGATGGCGCTGGATTCCCAGTTAGGGAGTTTGCCCCACCTTTCCATATCTTTCAGCGCGCGGTTGAGCGCCTTGTCCTTCAATCGAAGTTGCTGGACGTAAGCCTTGACCGATTCGCCTTTGAGGACTTTAGTTCCCTTGTCCACCTGATTCGATTGCGGCGCCGGGCCTCTATCTTGTGCAGCGGCCGTCGCGGAGTTTGAGAGTTGAGGCAGCGCGAGTATCGTCAGCGCTATCATCATGGTAGCGAGGGCGAGGCTCGTCGCCGAGCGGATGAGGTTTTTCACTTTGGCTTCTCCTTACTAAAGTTGAGGATTAGAAGAAGGCGAGACATGAGGACGGCGCAATCATTGAAGGAGGCAGAGAACACACACCCGTCTAAGCGCTATCAACAGAGTCGCACGGCTAAACTGCGTATCGCCGATTGAGTTTATCGGCTGGGAAATACTTACAGATGTCTGAGCGTGAGGCGGTCGATGACATCAGCCATCAACGTACTCAGGGTTGTGCCGCCGTCGTCTCTGCACTAAGATGGGTGCTAGTCGAGCAATGCATCTTTCGCACAGAGATGTGGCGGAAGTTGTATTGACACAAAACCCGGATTCACTTGCAGGTGAATCCGGGTTTTACATTTCATCATTCGAATGTAACAGGGAAAAACTCGCAGGGCTTCCGCCGAATCAGACATCCCTTAACTAGAAGGATGCGCTGCTCTTCCAGAGAAAGAGTTTGTACGTCGTGAGGAGTTCGCATGTTAAGTCTTCCCAACCAAGTAGGTGAAGTACCTGGCTCATTACCCGCCTCAATCTGAGTGCATGGCGGGTAAATCCCCGGCTCGATAAATTCTCTATCTCGCAAAGTAAAGCAGTTGAATCGGCTTGTCTGTACTACATCGTACATCATTCGTGATTATAATTGGCCGGGGCAAGTGCAGTGCTGGAAATATGCCTCCCTGATTCGGCCATGTTCCGCGTCATCATGCCCTAAGGGCTTGTCCTCGATGCTCGAAATGCGTGCGACCGTCGCGTTGATTTACGAGGCACTATCGGTTAAAGCGTCACGTTCGCTCTTATCAACGCTTGCCTGCTTCGGGAGTAACCACGCATCGTTGCTCTTGCCACCTTCGACCGAGACTTGATAGAGGGGATACCTGATAGCTTCGAGGCGTCCGTCCGGGTAATAAATCGCTCCCCCACCCGTCGGGACGCCGATGCCTTGAGCCGTACCGTCGAGAAGTCCGACTGCCCTTCTGAGCCTGCCCCATTTCCGCGCCTCGTCGTGTGCATCTATCACAAAAGGAACCAGCTTGAACATACCGAGCAACTCCGCAGGCGATGCTCCTCTTTCTATCGAGCCATACAGTCCGAGTTGCACAGCCCCCGCAGAGATGCCCATCAAGACGGCTCCCTCATCATATCTTCTGATGATGGACTCTCTCATCCCCGTCTCGACGAACACATTCCAGCCCCTTTCGACATCGCCTCCTGCCAGCAGAATAATGTCGGCCTCTCTCAGGAAGGATTGTTCTTCCGCCGAGAAGGAGCGAAGGAGCATCCTGCGTTTATGAATCCCGATAGCGTCCATCGCCGCCTCGAAGATGGAATAGAATTGAGGCTCGTCGCCATTGGAAGCGCCGATGTAGGCGGCCTGAGGCGAGTCGCGCTTCACGAGTTGGCGGATTGAATCGAGGAAGCGCCGCCCAGCCTCGCTCCAGAACAGGAGTTGGCTGTCGGCGAAGAGGTAAATCGGTTGTAGATTCCGCTTCATGACCGGAACACCCGAATACAGAATGAGCGTGCTTACTTGAGCCGGAAAGGCTGACCCCTGATTAATGACCTACTTCCTGAGAGCGGTGTGATAACACCTCCTCTATGATGGATATGCCCCATCAACGGAGCAAAGAATTCTCTTGTCAGAGACGCGTCGAAGGGTGTAGAGTGCGCGCCCTGTCGTCAGACCATTAGATTAAGACGCACGACGCAACCCGTCCCACCCGCCACTGACAGACACGCGCGCAACCACCCACACGCGCCACGCAAGCTCGCCCGACATCCACCCTCTCAGCGCGAGCCGGAGGCTCAGACATGCCCCGCGCTGCTCTCTCGTTCATCATCTCACTCTCTATCACCTACTTCTTCTTCCACGTTCAACCGACCAACGCGCAAGACCTCGACGACGTGACCATCTACGGCCTTGTCACAGACGAGCGCGGCGCGGTGCTGCCCCGTGCGAGCATCACGGCGACACTGCTTGCGACAAAAGCCGAGCGCACAGTCGTGGCCGACGAAGCGGGACGCTACCGCCTCGTCGAACTCAGTCCGGGCGCCTACAGCGTGCGCGTCAGCAGTCAGGGCTTCGCGGTCGCCGAGCAGGCGCGCGTCGAGACTCTGGCGGGACAGAGCGTGCAACTTGATTTCGTGTTGCGACCGGCCGGAGTCGATGGCGGACAGGTCATCGTCGTCAGCGAAGCGACGACGCCTCTGGTTGACGCGACGCGCACGCTCGTCGGCGGCACACTGACGCGCGCCGAGATAGAGACTCTCCCGACGCACTCTCGTTCCCCGCTCGACTTTATCTTCACGCTCGGCGGCGTCACCGAAGAACCTCTCTCTTTGCGCGATGTGGCCGAAGACCGGGACGCGCGCGGTCGCGCCTTCCTGCAACGCGCCGCGCAGACGCCGGAAGAGGCCGGGACGTTTGCGCTCTCCGGCGGCGCAGCCTTCTCGAACAATCTCACCATCGACGGACTCGACAACAACGACGACCGTGCGGCACGCGAACGCTTCACGCCGCCGCTCGAAGCGGTCGCAGAAGTACAGGTCGTGACCAACCAATTTTCGGCAGAGTACGGTCGCGCCTCCGGCGGTCGCGTCAACTTGCGCACGCGCTCCGGCTCGGACGACCTTCGCGGTCGCGTCTTCTACTTCTTCCGCGATGAAGCCCTCGACAGCAACACCTTCAACAACAACCGGCGCGGTCTCAAACGTCTGCCCTTCCAACGACACACACAGGGGTTCACGCTGAGCGGCCCTCTCATCCTCCCTCACACCACTCTCGCCTCACGCGCTGCCAACGCGCGCATGCACTTCTTCGTTGCCTACGAGTTCGACACCACGCTCGACTCGACACTCGTTGACGCGCTCGTGCCCGTCGAACGCAGCACCCTCTTCACGCTTCCCGCGCCGACCACGCTCGTCTGCCGCAGGCGAGAGATTCTCCCATCCGATTCCGTGCGCGAGCCTGCCGAACTCGCGCCCTTCGTCGAACGCGTCTCGACGCCCATGCGCGCGCACAACTTCACCGCGCGTCTCGACCACACGTTTGGCGACGCGCATAACAGCGCGCTCCTGCTGCAACTCGGACGACTGAAAAACCTGCGACAATTCGGCGGCGGCCTGCGCCTCGCAAACAGCCTTCAAGGTCGCACGCGCGACACGGAAGCCGTCTCGTACACGGACAATCTCGTCGTCTCGCCGCGCGTCGTCAATCAACTCCGCGCACAACTCTCGCGGCTGCGTCCGGCCTTTCGCGCGCTTGCAGAGGTCGGCTCGCCCGTCGTTCTCATCTCCATCGAAGACCCGCTCCAAGAGACTTCCGGCACACTCGTCGCAGGTTCATCCGACAGCGGCGCGAGCGACCGGCGCGAGACGCGCTTTCAACTTCAGGACTCCCTGACTATCCTCTCCGGTTCTGAGCACTCCTTCAAACTCGGCGCGGACGTGCATCGCATCAGTTCGACCTTCGTCGATTTGGCGGACGCCAGCGGCACCTATAGCTTCGCATCCGCCGCAGACTTTCTGGCCGCCTCGCCCTCGCGCTTCCGCCAGAGGTTCAACACCACATCGACGCAGAAGAACACTTACACCAGCCTCTTCCTACAGGACGAATGGCGCGTGCGTCCGAGCCTGACGCTCACGCTCGGCCTGCGCTATGAGCATGAGAGCGTGCTGCGCGACGGCAACAACTTCGCGCCGCGCTTCGGTCTCGCCTTCGACCCCTTCGGCACAGGCCGGACGGTCGTGCGCCTCGGCGCGGGCATCTTCTACGGCCGCGCTCTGCTGCGCACACTCGACGATTTCACCATCGGCGAGTCGGTCGTCACCTTCGATACAAACGCGCTGCACGCCTCCCTGCGCCGCGCCTTTATCGACCTGCACCTGCGCTTCCCCGCGCCGCTCGACGCAGACTCGCCGCTCGTCCGCGACTTCGGCACGCGCGCACTCTCTTTCGCCCGCCGTCTCGACCCTGACCTGCGTATCCCCGAAAGCTATCAGGCCAACGCAGGTTTCGAGCGCGAGTTGCCGGGCAGCCTCGTCTTCGAGGCCAACTACACTTTCCATCGCGGGCTGCATCTCTGGCGTGAATTCAACGCCAACGCGCCACAGTTGCCGCGCGGCTTCCGCAACTTCACTGACTATCTTCTCTCGCGCGACTTCGCAAACTTCCGCGACGCCTCCGGCGCGCGCCCTCTCTTCGACTCGCAGACCGCAGGCGAACTCGTGCGCTTTACGACCTCACACGTCGGCGGCGGCAACACCGACGCGGTCGGTCGCGCATTGGAGTTTGGCGTGCCCGTCTCGCTCTTCAATCTCAACAGCGTAGGCTCTGCGACGACGCTCGCGGTTGCGCTCAATGCTCTGCGCGGTCTGCGCCCAGACCCTTCGCGCGGGCAGATTGAGCAACTCGCCTCGCTCGGTAACAGTTTCTATCACGGCCTGACGTTGGAACTGCGACGCCGTTCCGCGCGCATCGGCGGCGACGCGCGACTGTCGTTCCGCGTGGCTTACACGCTCTCGCGGCTCATCGACGACGGCGTCGTCAACACTTCGGACGCGCTCAGAGTCGGAGACTTCCGCGCCGAACGCGCGGCGAGTCTGCTCGACCGGCGGCAGCGATTCGTCTTCTCCGGCGTGTTCGACGCTCCCGCGCGCTTCGGCGCGCTGAGGCTTGCGACTATCCTGCGGCTCGCCTCCGGCGCGCCCTTCAACCTGTCACTCGGCGGCCTCGACCGCAACCTCGACGACGTGAGCAACGACCGCCCGGACTTCAATGGCGACCTCGCGCTGATACGCGAGCGCCGCGCTGGCGAACCGCTCGACGCGCGCCTCCTCGACGCCTTCTCTCTGCCCGCCATCGGCCGCACAGGCAATCTCCCGCGCAACGCCGGCAGAGGCCCTGCCGTCTTCACCTTCGACCTCAACCTGACGCGCGAGTTTCGTCTGAGCGAACGCACGCGACTGCGCCCCGTCGTCGAAGTTGACAACGTGCTCAACAAGACCGTTCACACCTTCGGCGCCGAGTTTATAGACTTCACGGCGCTGCGCCCCGACGCCACGCCCGAACAACGCCGCGCCTTCCTCGACACCTTCCTCGTCCCCACGCGCACATTGCGCCAGCGCACCATCCGCCTCGGCCTGCGCCTCGACTTCTGACGCGCACGCTGCGGAGTGGAAAGAGAGAAGCCCGCGCACGTGCTCAGACGCGGCGCGGGCCTCTCCTTGAAGTGTCTGTAGATGAGTTACGGCTTGCCGAACCTGCCGAGATACTCTGTCGAATAGATAAAGTCAAAAGTCACCGCGCGTGGGTCCCAGAAGGTCTCCAACTTCCGCACGTAATTGTCGAAGCCCACCGTGTCAGGGTCGCGCCTCAGAAAGCCGTAATACATCATCGAGACAAAGCCTCGCGTGTAGAATCTGGCCTCCACTTCCGTCGACTCGACTATCTCCCTTAACACTTGCTCTCGCGTCTTCTGTCCGGCGCGCAAGGCTTCTATCAGTGCGCTCCTCGTCGGCAGCGTCGGCACTCCGGCCGAGGCGAGCAGAGCGTCAACGTACTGCGCCGGGTCGGTCGTCGCACCATACTTCTGCACGAACTCCTGCCGCAGGACGAACTCTGTCGTGTACTGCGCCTTGCTGAGAGCCTCTTCGGCCGGAGAGCGGGAGCCGCCGACGGCTGCCATGTCCGGTGTGAACTCGGCATAGGTCGGGCGACGCCCGAAGGCCACTTCGTAGAAACGATATGCCCAGTAGCCGCGTGTTTGGAACTCTTCTGACTGGAAGGTGCTTTTGGCGATGTGGATGCGGTCGCAGGTCGGGTTATTTGTGCCGAAGCCTCCGCCGGGACATGTGCTGAGAGTTGATGTCCAATTCAGCAACCCGTTCTCGTCGGGCAGACGGCCGAGAAAGTCTATGTACTGCTGGCTGATATAGAATCTGACGGCTTCAATCGGATTGCTGCCGCCGAGCGCGTCGTTGGCATCGTCCTGAATCGTGATGGTGGCCGATGCAATCTCGCCGAGGCTCACTCCCGAAGGGGCAGACAGAGTGACGTTGAAGGTTTCGCTCCCCTCTGCGTGCTGGTCGTTGACGAGAGGGATGGTGAAAGTCTTGGATGCGCCCTCGCCCGCCGCCCAACGCAGTGTGCCGACGGAAGTAGCGTAGTCGCAACGCTCGCTGGCTTTGCCTGCGGCGAGCGTGCAGGGCGAGAGACCTGCCGCGTCCGACGTGGCGTAGTTGACACGCGCGGGCTGAGAGATATCGCCGAGGCGCGCCACAGTGATGGTGGCAAGCTCTGCGAGTTCCGTGTAGGTGTAGGCCGATTGAATCAGCGTCACGGACGCAACGGGCGACGGCGTGGGCGCGCCCGGCGTGGCCTTCCATCTCGGATAGTGATTAGACCTGCCGTTGTTCGTCACCTGCGTCTGGTTCGAGCCGTCGGCGCGCGCGATGTAGATGTGAGAGCCTTTCGCGTAGACAATCTTTGTGCCGTCGGGCGACCATGACGGCGTCGCGTAGTCGCCGACCGGCGTCAGCGCGGTCTGATTACTGCCGTCGGCGTTCATCACATAAATCTGCGCCAGACCTGAGCCTCTCAAGAACAGAATCCGCCGACCGTCGGGCGACCACGTCGGGGTACTGCTCTTCTCCGTCGAGTTGGTGAGTTGCACAAGCCCCGTGCCGTCAACATTCGCCACCCAGATTTGGCCGAGGTCGAAGCGGTTATTATCTACGAAAACGAGCTTCGTACCGTCGGGCGACAAGCGCGGTTGAAATCCTTTAAGGGTGGTCAACTTCGTCGGCTCGCTGGCAACGCCCTCGACGTTGGCGACCATGATGTTCTCGCTGATGTTGAAGATGACCTTCGTCCCGTCCGGCGACCAAGAGGGGCCGGACTCCAATACCATCGAGGTCGTCAGACGGCGCGGATTGCTGCCGTCGGCGTTCATGATGTGGATGTTGCCGGCTCTGTAAAAAGCTATCTTCGTGCCGTCGGGCGACCATTCGGGGGTCGCGTCGAAGCTGTTGGTGAGGATGGCAGCATTGCGCCCGTCGGCGTCAATCGTATAGAGCCCCCGGTTGTCCTGAAAGGTGCTCTCGAACAGAATCTTGCCGCTCAATTCGGGGACGGGCACAGGCGTCGGCGCGGGCGTCGGAGTCGGGGTCGGCGCAACGCGCGGCACGGCCGTGAAGTTGATGCCCGTTCGGTCGGCCGTCAGGTTCGTGATGGTCGTGCTGACGGGCGAGATGAAATAGAGCGGACTGAAGGCCGAGACGGAATAATCCCTCGTCGCCGGAATCCCTTCGACCGAGTAGTTGCCGGACGCGTCCGTGTCGTCACTCCCGACGATACCGGCGGCCGTGCTGACTCTCACCGTGATACCGGCCACGCCATTATCGTTCGCGTCAGCGATGCGCCCGCTGATGCTGTAGCCGACGAGGCTGCCCGTGAAATCGACGCCCGTCACGTCGGCGGAGAGGTCTGCGATTGTCCGGCTCTGCGGGCTGTAGGTGTGGAAGGGTTTGGTCGGCGTAATCGTATAGGTGCCGGGCGTCAGGCCGCGAATCGTGTAGCTGCCGCGAGAGTCAACGACCTGCACGGTTTTTGTTTTTGTCCCTGAGACGAGGAGCGTCGTGGTGTTGTCGAAAGTGCCGCTAATCTGCCCGCTGATACTGAAGGTGGGTGTCAGACAGGAGGCAGCGTTGTTGTTGACGTAGTCGGCAATCTGGTCGCGCGAGAACTGGCAGAAGGAGCGCGAGGAGCCGACGCGGCTCTGCATGATGGTGTTGACGCAGGCCGTGACGGCGGGCGTCTCCTGGTCAGGGTGCGACGCCCCTAAATTATGACCAATCTCGTGCGCCGTGAGGTCAATCTTGATGCTGATGTCGGAGACGCGCTGCGAGAGGCCGTAAGCCCGCAAGGGCGTCTGGCAGAGGCTGGCGATGAAGGCCGTGCCGATGATGTCACCGTTCAAATCCCTGCCCGTCCAGAGGTGCGCGAGGTCACGGCTGACGGCGGTCTGATTGCTGTTCCAATAGCCCTGAAACTCCCTGAGAAGGGCGCTTGAGTCGGCCGTCGTGTAAGGGTCTTCGGGCGTCGCCCATGTGTGCTGATAGACGACGCTGAAGCTGATGCCGAGGTCGTTCTGATAAACGCCATCGACCAGATTCAGCAGGCTCAGAATCTCTGCGTTGGCAGCAGACGAGCCGCCGGCCGTCGAGACAAACTCGTAGTCGGCTTCGGTCGCCAGTTCAATCTCGCGGTTGAGCGGAAGCGTGGCGGCCGCCGCGCTGAGGCGCTCGGCCGCGTCGGGAGCTTGCGACGAGACGGTCTGGGCGGCGCGCTCTACTTTATCGACCATCGTCGTCACGCCGCAGGAATCGGGTCTATTTTGAATCACGTCCGATTCTTTATAAAGGACGAACTCCTGCGCGCTGCTCGCTTTCGAGTATCTGTTGAGAGGCTCGATGAAGCGTTTTTCGCCGTCAAGCAGAATGACGCCCTCGATGACGGCGTCGTCAACGGTGAGACGGGCTTGTGCGCCCTCTCGGCCGCGCACCTCGCCCCGAAACGTTCTGACCTCGCCGGAAGCGACGGCACGCCGCACGCCGTCGGCTCCCACCTCTTCTGCTCTGTAGCCCTCCGCGCGCATATCGTGCGGCTCAAGCGACAGTTCTAAGGTTTCGTCGGCCGTGACGAGCGAGAGCCGCCCTTCGCGTCGCACTTGCTCGGCTGAGCGGCGCGTGTCGAGTTTGACGACTTCGTGGCTCTTAAAGATTTTCGAGATGTCGGGCGTCGGGGCGTCCTGCCGGCTCGCGCCGGTCAACGATTGGGAGGCCAGAGGGAGAGCCAGCAAGCACAGGAGCAGTGCTGTGACTGTGGCGCGGCGGAGACGGACGCGGCGATAGAGGTTCCGGCGAAGCATTCGTCAGTTGTCGTTTCTCTGCGCGGTGCAGGAGCGCGGGCGCTCGCCGGCTCAAGATGTCGAATTTGAGATTACCCTGTCAGTAAGGTTTTTTGGCGGCGAAATTCAACGTTGTCTCGGAACTGGGTGGAGGAAATTTTCGCGGCCGGAAAAAGGCTCGTTCGTAACCCGCTTATGATGCAAAAAAGGGCGCGGGCGTTTGTCTGTGTGAGGGATTTTCGCCGCTCAAGAACCCACTTTTTCGCCGCATCTTAGACACTTCCCGGCCGTTTTGCAAGCGGCTCGCGCGATGCTCAGAGAGCACCCGCCCGCCTTTCGGCGCGTCTCTTAATCGATGTATGGTATACTCCTTCTGGTAGTTACCAAACCGTTCTTTAGAAAACCCACTCTCGACATCAGGACTTGCGTCTGTCGCCCTTCCTTGTGTTGTCTGTCGTTTTTTAACTTCGGCCACGAGGAATCGCTCCTGATGTTTGTGCCTGCAATTTTCCCACACTTAATCAGTTCCGAGCACTCCCGCGCCCCGTCAACTCTGCATGGGAGGCGCACGCCTGTGCAACGGCACTTTATTCACGCACGATTTCCCACAGCGACCGAGCGGAACATGGAGGCACAGTAGATGACCGAAAAAGATAAACCGTCGGGCTACAATCTGGGCGACGCGCCGGACGGCAATCAGTGGCCGGGCATAGATTCGAGATACAGGCTGATTGTCGTTGCCGCCTTGCGTGCGAAACAGCTTCAGCGCGGCGCGACTCCGCGTCTTGAGCCAGACCCGCGCAGGTCTCGTAACACGTATATCTCTCTCGAAGAGGTCAAGCGCGGCCTCGTCCCTTTCACCAACGACTTCCGGGAGAGCGGCGGCGAAGACCCTTCATCTCTGACGTAAGGGCGCGGGACGGCAAACGAGATGACGAAGATGAACGGGCTGCATGTCTACTTCAACTCCGAGTGTCCGACGACGGCTGGCGGTCGCAAGGTCTTCTACAGCCGGCGCAACGACGGGCCGTATTACTGCTGGCGTTATCAGCAGGAGTTGGAGAAGTGGCTCGGCTCTCGCGTGCACCTGTCCGAGTTGACGCGCAGGTCGCTCTCGGTCGCGAGTTGGGCGAGCGTGCCCGGCGCGCTACAGGCGACGATGGACGAGCACTATCTGGAATAAACAGTTTACGGGCAGCGCTCCTGAGAGGAGGCTGAACGAAGTATTTAACGCTCAAGGAGAACAATAATTGTCTAGAGAAGATTTGATACCGGCCGAGGGAGTGATTGTCGACAAACAGCCGAACGCGTTTTTTAAAGTGCGGCTCAACGACAGCGAGCACGTCGTACTGGCGCAGATTTCAGGCAAGATGCGCAAGAACCGCATCCGCATTCTTGTGGGCGACCGCGTCAGCGTCGAGATGTCGCCCTACGACCTCTCGCGCGGCCGCATCACCTATCGCTACAAGTAAAAAGGTCAGAACTGAAGGCAGAAGGGGCAGCGAATTTTAGTTCGCTGCCCCTCCTCTTTTCTCATGGCTCGCGGCCGCTAGGAGTGTCGCGCCGGAGGCATGAAAGGTTTTCGGGTTCGCTTCAGTGTTCGCCGCGTTGATTGGTGCGGCGGCGTTGGAGCGTGGCGGCGCGCGAGGCCGGGACGAGCGCACCGGCTTCGGGCGGCGGCACATCCGTGAAGTGCGAGAACTCTTCGGCGTGTGTTTGCAGGTAAGAGAAGAAACGCTCGAACTCGCGCTGCATGGCGTCCATCTTCTCGCGCATGTTGAGGATGATTTCGACTCCGGCGAGATTAACGCCGAGGTCGCGCGTCAGCGAGAGGATGAGTTCGAGCCGTTCGAGGTCGGCGTCCGTGTAGAGACGCGTGTTACCTTCGGAGCGCGAAGGCTTGAGCAGCCCCTCACGTTCGTAGAGGCGCAAGGTCTGCGGGTGTATCTCGTATTGCGTCGCCACCGCGCTGATAGTGTATGTGCCGCCTTTACGTTTCATAAGAAATTTCAGTGATGGGTGATAGGACAAGAGTGATGGGTGATGGGTGATGGGTGATAGGACAAAACCCTGTCTTCTCTTATCACCTATCACTTATCACCTATTACTTCCTTCTCATCACCTATCACTTCCTCCTACTTATTCCAGACCCATGCTGACGCGGGGGTTCTCGTCGTTAATCTGCGCGTACTTGCGCAGCAGTTCCTTGGTCTCTTCGGAGATGACTTTGGGCAACTCGATGCGAACTTCGACAAACTGGTCGCCGCGCGCTTCCGAGTTGCGCAGCGAAGGCACGCCGCGCTCTCTGAGACGGAACTTCTGGCCGGACTGTGTGCCCGGCGGAATCCTCAGTTGCGCTTTGCCTTCGACCGTCGGGACTTCGATTTTCGCGCCGAGCGCCGCCTCCGGCACGGTCAGCGGGATGGTCACGTAGATGTTGTCGCCCTTGCGTGTGAAGTGTCGATGGCGTCCGACGTTCGTGATGATGTAGAGGTCGCCCGGCGGCGCGCCGAGGCGTCCACCCTCACCCTTGCCCGGAATACGCACGCGTGAACCCGTATCGACGCCTGCCGGAATGCGCACCTTGACCTGCTCGGCCTTCGGCGTCGTTCCCTTGCCATGACAGAGCGCGCAAGGACTCCGGCGCTTGCCCGTACCGGCGCAGTCCTGACACTCCTGCGCGAAACGCAAGCGCCCGCCCGCGCGTTGCACCTGACCTGAGCCGTGACAGGTTGAGCAGACGACGAGCGGCCCGCCGGAGTCGCCCGCGCCGTTGCAGCGCGAGCACTGCTCCGAGCGGTTGACCGTGATGTTCGTCGTCATCCCCGTCACGGCCTCCTCGAAGGAGAGCGCCAGAGGCATCTCGATGTCCGCGCCGCGCTGCGGCGCAGGACGCGGCGGCTCACGCTCGGTCGTCTTCGATGAACCGCCGCCGAAGAGGTCTGCGAAGATGTCGCGGAAGCTCGAACCGCCCGACGAAGAAGAAGCGTTGCTGCCGAAGTCGAAGCCAGTGAAGTCGAAGCCGGGCGAGGTGCGGCCACCGCCGCCCGCGCCGCCACCCGCCGCGCCGCGCGCCGCCGCGTCCGCGAGATTGTCGGAGTACTGCCCGAAGCGGTCGTAGACAGCACGCTTCTTCGGGTCGGAGAGCACGTCGTGCGCCTCCGTAATCTTCTTGAAGCGTTCCTCTGCCGTCTTGTCGCCCGGATTCACGTCCGGGTGGTACTTGCGCGCGAGACGCCGGTAAGCCTTCTTAATCTCCTCGGCCTTCGCGTCGCGCCCGACGCCGAGCACCTGATAGAAATCTTCTTTTGCCATCTTCAAAAAAGGTGATAGGTGATAAGTAATAGGTGATAGGACTTCCACGTTCTCCTATCACCTATCACGCATTACCTAATCACCTGTCTTCCTACTTGTTGTCGTCTACGTCGACGTATTCGGCATCGATAACGTTGTCGTCGCCGCCGCCACCCGCAGTGCCCGCGCCGCCGCCGGTCGCACCGGCCGCAGACGCCTGTTCACCGCCGGTCGCTCCGCCGCCGCCCTGCTGGTTCGTCTTGTAGAGCGCCTCGGCCAGACTGTGCGAAGCGGTTTGCAGCGCGTTGAAGGCGTTGTTCATGCGGTCTGTGCCGCCCTCTTCGAGCGCCTTCTTGGCGTCGGCCAGCGCCGTCTCAATCTGAGAGACGGCCGCACCGTCGAGTTTGTCCTTGTTCTCGTTGAAGGTCTTCTCGACGCTGAAGTGGAGGCCGTCGAGACGGTTGCGCGCCTCGACCTCTTCGCGCTTCTTCTGGTCTTCGCCGGCGTGCGACTCGGCCTCGCGCATCATGCGGTCAATCTCGTCCTTCGAGAGACCGGAAGAGGCCGTAATCGTAATCTTCTGCTCGCGTCCCGTTCCCATGTCCTTCGCAGAGACGTTGACGATGCCGTTAGCGTCGATATCAAAAGTGACCTCGACCTGCGGGATGCCGCGCGGTGCGGGCGGGATGCCGACCAGATGGAACTTGCCGAGCGTGCGGTTGTCGGCCGCCATCTGGCGCTCGCCCTGTAGGACGTGAACCTCGACGCTCGTCTGGTTGTCCGAAGCCGTCGAGAAGATTTCCGACTTGCGCGTCGGAATCGTCGTGTTGCGCTCGATAAGCTTGGTGAAGACGCCGCCGAGAGTTTCGATGCCGAGCGAGAGCGGCGTCACGTCGAGCAAGAGGATGTCCGTCTTCTCGCCTGAGAGGACGCCGGCCTGCACGGCCGCGCCGACGGCGACCACCTCGTCCGGGTTGACGCTCTTGTTCGGCTCCTTGCCGAAAATCTCCTTGACGATATCCTGCACCTTCGGGATACGCGTCGAGCCGCCGACAAGGACGACCTCGTCAATCTGCTTGGCGTCAATGCCCGCGTCCTTGATGGCCTGTTCGACGGGCTTGCGCAAGCGTTGCAGAATCGGGTCAATCAACTGCTCGAAGCGTGCGCGCGTCAACTTCATGACGAGGTGCTTCGGCCCCGAGGCGTCGGCCGTGATGAAGGGCAGGTTGATCTCGGTCTCCATCGTCGAGGAGAGTTCGATCTTGGCCTTCTCGGCCGCCTCCTTCAGGCGCTGGAGGGCCATGTTGTCCTTGGCCAGGTCGACGCCGTGGTCGTTGTGGAAGCTGGTGACCAGCCAGTCG
>DASZCR010000299.1:0-6211 GCA_035942915.1 Pyrinomonadaceae bacterium
TCGCCGTGCTGGCCGCCTCGGAGCGCGGCGGGCTGCTCAACGCGCCCGACATCTACATGGACAAGATTGTCGTCGGCCCTTCGTGTCGCGGCGCGATAGACATCGACGCGCCCGTGAAAGACAACCTCAAGAACATCGCGCGGCGGCTCGGCCGCGACATCGAAGACCTGACCGTCATCGTCCTCGACCGCGCACGCCACAAGAAACTGATACAGGACGTGCGCGATGCCGGAGCGCGCATCCGGCTCATCGGAGACGGCGACCTCTCGGCGGGCATCTCGGCGGCCGTCGCAGGCACGAACATTCACGCGTTGATGGGCATCGGCGGCGCTCCCGAAGGCGTCATCACGGCCGCCGCGTTGAAGTGTCTGAACGGCGAGATACAGGCCCGGCTCGTCTACGACCCGGAGCGGCTCGGCATTGATAAGGACAAAGTTCCGTCGGAGCAGGAAGTCCTCGGACGGCTGCGCGAGATGGGCATCAACGACCCGCACAAGGTTTACAGCACCAACGACCTCGCGCCCGGCAAGAAGATTATCTTCGCCGCGACCGGCGTCACAGACGGCGCGCTCCTCAAGGGTGTACGCTTCTTCGGCGCGGGCAAACGCACGCACTCGCTCATCATGACCACCGAGTCGCGCCACATCCGTTTTATCGACACAGTCCACGTCGAGGGCGGCCCCGATACGGTCATTCGATTCTGAATCATGCCTGCCTCTATCGCAGAGTATGTCCCGCAGTTCCTGAGCGAGTCGGAGGCTCGCGCGGGACGACTCAGGGCGTTGGCGGCGTGGGCAGCATTGTTGACGGCGGTGACGCTGTTTCTGTGTCTCATCGCGGCGGCTCCCTGGGCGCGCGCAGAAGGGCACGAGACGTTGGCGGGAGTCCTCTACATGAGCTTCGGCACGGTCTGTCATCAGATGCCGGAGCGTTCGTTTTATCTGTTCGGTTTCCCGCTGGCGGTGTGTGCGCGATGTCTGGGGCTTTACGTGGGCGCGGCGGCGGGAGTGCTTTTGTATCCGGCGGTGCGGCGTCTTGAGCGCAGCGACGTACCGGCGCGCGGCTGGCTGCTGGTGGCCGCCGTTCCGACCTCGTTCGACTTCGCGCTCGGCCTGTTTGGCATCTGGGCGAACACGCACCTGTCGCGCTTTCTGACGGCATCGCTCCTCGGCGCGGTGGCGGCCTTCTACATCGTCCCGGCCGTGTTAGACTTCGGCCGCCGCAGACGCAGGCGCAAGCATCAACAACGAGAGGCGCTCGCCTGACGAGCCGAACTGTTTGGAGTCAGACGGAAGACTTATCAACCCAATTCGACGAAGGTGAAAAAAGATGGGAAATAAACTGAAACCGGCGTTAATCGGGGGCGCTATCATCTGCGTCCTGTCGCTCATTCCCATACTCAACAGGGGCTGCTGCCTGTGGGCGGTTATCGGCGGTGCAGTGGCCGTCTATCTGTACATCAAAGGGTCGTCTCGCCCGGTGGGAGTGGGAGAAGGTGCGACCGTCGGGCTTCTGGCCGGAGTGGTCGGCGCGGCCGTTTTCGTCATCGTCACGCTGGCGATGGTCAGCCGCTCCGGGGCTGAAATAGAGGCGGCGATGGCGGCGCAGTTTGCCGCGCGCGGCATCCAGCCGCCGATGAGCGGGATGGCTCTGGTGACCATCACGATGCTGATTGGCGGCCTCTTCATCATCGCGCTGGCGGCCATCGGCGGCCTCATCGGCGTCTCGATTTTTGAGAAGCGCAGAGGCGGCCCCGGCGTCGGCGGCCCCGGCGGTAACGTGCCTCCGCCTCCGCCCAACTTCGGCGGCGGGGGAGCGCCCGGCGGCGGCTATGGTGGCGGCGGCGGCGGTGGCGGCGGCTACGGCGGAAACGCCTGAGCGGTCGGGTCTCTGTGAGAGATTGACGCCGGGGCGACGGAAGCTTTGTCCTCCGTCGCGCAGTTAAGGCGTGCGGACTGTTCTCAGCGCACAGCATAAGGGGCGCGGCACTTCAGAGAGTGCCGCGCCCCTTTTTGAGTTTGTCCGGCGACGCGCCGAATCTTTAACGGCGACCGGCGTTGAGTATGCGCAGCAGCGCCATGAAGATGTTGAAGGCGTCGAGGTAGAGGTCGAGCGCGCCCGCGATGTACTCGTTCGTCGGGTAGCGGCGGATGATGTTCGACGTGTCGTAGAGCACGAAGCCGGAGAACAGCAGCAGCGCCGCGACCGCGATGCCGAACGAGAAGGCGCTCGACGCGAGGAAGATGTTGAGCACCGCCGCGAGGAAGACGACAATCAGACCCGTCATCATCATGCCGCGCATGAAGCTGAAGTCCTTCTTCGAGATGAAGACGTAGGCCGTCAGTCCGCCGAAGATGCCAACCGTCAGGACGCCCGCCTGCCAAATCGAGTTGGGGTTGAGCTGCCCGTAGATGAAGATGGCGGGCGAGATGATGACGCCCGTCATCGTCGTGAATCCGAAGAGCGCCGCCAGATTGATGCCCGGCACGTGGCGGACGGCCTGCGCGCCGATGACGCCGCCCATCAGCACCAGCAGCGTGATGAACGGATGAGCCGCGATGGACTGCATCAGACCGATTGACGACATGCCGAGCATGACGCCGCCGATGGCGAACAGCGTCGCCGCGAAGAAGAGCGCGTAGACCTTACGCACGAAGCCCATTCGCTCCGCGACGTTGACCTCGGCGGCCGTCGGCACTTCCACGCCGCCCCAGCCGCCCTCAGCCGGAGTCCAGCCCTGACGTTGTTCGTACTGTTGATTCTGAGACCGAAAGTCGTTCATTTGAATAAACCTCTCTATTTGGGAGAAACCGAAGCGCGCACCTTATCTCGCGCGAATGTTTAGATGCAAGCGGCGGTCGCGCGGATGCGCCCGCGCTAGTTAAGAGCAAAGACGTACTCGATGTTGCGTAGGACGCTGACCCGCCGCCCGGACGCTTCGGCCGGACGGAACTTGATGGCGCGCGCGGCCTCAATGGCCTTCTCCGTCAGCCCGTCGGGTAGCGTCTTGACCGCCTCGACCGAACCGATTGCGCCCTCTTTAGTCAAGATTACCGCGACGACGACCGTCCCTTGCGTGCCGTTGCGCCGCGCCTCGTCCGTATATTGCGGCTCAGGCTTCTCCATGATGACGGCCTTCGACGTAATTTCCCGGTCGTCCTCGTCGTAATAGATGTTGAAGTTGTACTCGACGACGACCCATTGGTTGACGTTGCGCCCGTCCTTCTGCGCGGGCGTGAAGGTGATGGCGCGCGCCGCGCTGATGGCCTTCTCGGTCAGCCCGTCCGGCAGCCCTTTGATGACGCGAATCTGAGACACTTTCCCGTTCAAACCGAGAACCATTCTCAGCCTGACGACGCTCTCCACTTCGTTCTTGCGCGCCTCCTCTGTAAAGCCCGGCTCCAGCCTTGAGAGCAGCACGGCACGCTTCGTCACTTCTCTGACCGTGTAGACGCGGTTCGGGTCATCGTTGTCATCGACAGGGAAGGGTGCGGGCCTGCCGGGGCCGATACCCGACTGTGAATTATCGGTTTTGTCCGTGCTCTGCGCCGGGGCGACCGCAGAGAACAGGAGGAGTTGCAGGACGAGGAGCGCCGGGAACAGGAACGTGAGGCGCAGAGCCGAGTTGTGCATGACGGGTCTTTCTCGAACTTCCAACGGGATGCGACTGCGGCCGAAGGCTTTCGTGCCGCCGCATGGCATGAAACGATTATACACCATCGGCCTCCTTGCGCGCGTCACGCTGTCAAACGTCAGAGAAGCTTCGCCAGCGAATAACCCGCCCAGACCGTCAGGAGTCCGGCGAGGTTGGAGGCGAGCACGTTGACGGCGAGCGTGCCGTAGGGAACGTCTAGCCATAGCGCCGCGCCGCTCGTTACGAAATACCTGCCGAGAGTCCCAAGCAGTCCGACGAGGCCGACGTAGATAAGTTTCTGCATGGCGCGCCGTCACTTCTCCGAGACGACGCCGTGACGACGCAGTATCTTGAGCGTCTCTTCGAGCGGCAGCGCCTCGACGGTGCGCCCGCGTCCGCTGGTCGTCGTCGCGCGAAAGAGCGAGTTGTAGATGGCCTCCTCAGTCGCCTCGATGACGGCGAGGAAGAGCGGCGACATGGCCTCGTTGGGCAAGAGCTTCACCTCGCGCGGCGCACGCGTCGGGTTGCGTGCGGGCGCGCTCGAACTGCCGCCGACCCCCGCGCCGCCGCGCAACTCTTTCGCCGTCGAGAAGGCGATGGCGTAGTCTCCGCTGCCGTTGGTGGCGGCCGCGCCGGTGCGCGCGAGGCCGAACATCGAGCGCGCACCCATGCGGCGCAGATTGCGCGCGTCAACCGGCGCGTCGGTCGCAATCACGATGATGATTGAACCGTCGGCGCTGTCCTGCGCGTCGGCTCTGACGCGCGCTCTCTGACCGGACGCGCCTTCGACCTCTTCCTTCAAGTAGTAGCGACCCAACTCGCGGCCGACGGGCGCGCCGGCAATCGACAGGATGCCGCCGAAGTTCGTCTGCACGAGGACGCCGACCGTGTAGCCGCCGAGACTGTCGGGCAGTTTCCGCGAGGACGTGCCGATGCCGCCCTTGAAGCCGAAGGCGACCGTGCCCGTCCCTGCGCCGACCGCGCCCTCTTCGACCGCGCCGCCGCGCGCCGCGCGGATGGCCGCCAGCACTTCGTCGCGCCCGGCGTGCCGACCGCGTATGTCGTTAAGCTGTCCGTCGTTGGTTTCGCCGACGAGCGGGTTGACCGATTGCACATCCTCGTTGCCCGCAAGGCCGAGCACGTAATCGACGACCGTATCGGCCGCGCGCGGCACGCCGAGCGTCGAAGTGAGCACGATGGGCGTCTCTATCTCGCCGAGTTCTTCGACCTGCGTCGAGCCTGCGAGCTTGCCGAAAGCGTTGCCGACGAAGACCGCGCCGGGAACTTTCTCGCGAAAGATGTTGCCTTCATGCGGGAGGATGGCCGTGACGCCCGTCCGCACGTCAGCGCCGCGCACAAGCGTCGTGTGGCCGACTCGCACGCCCGCGACATCAGTAATACTGTTGAGCGCGCCCGTCGGCAGGATGCCGACGCGCACGCCGACCTCTCTCACGCGTGGTCTTTCGTTCTTCTGCATCTGTTTAGTCTGTGCGCTTGCGACGACGAAAGCGGCGAGCGCGAAGGCGACGACGGCCGAGAGCGCGCGCGCCCGGCCGAGAACTTGCGCGCGCGCAGACGCGCCTCTCGTTGGCGGTTTTCCAGCGGCGTGATTTATCATCTTTCGTTCCCGTTTCAAAGACAAGAGACCGCACGGTGCTTGCCGATTGATGAAGACGAGTGTTCCCCCCATCCTGCTCATTCTCGCCGCCGCCGTGCTGTGGAGCACGGGCGGGCTCTTCATCAAGGCGACACAACTCGACGCCTTCGAGTTATCCTTCGGGCGCTCGTTGCTGGCGGCGGTGACGGTCGCCTACTTCACACGGCGCGAGGGCTTCCGCCTGAACCGCGTGACGGTCATCTCGGCGTTTCTTTACGCGGCGCTGCTGCTCCTCTTCGTCGTTGCAACGAAGTTGACGACGGCCGCCAACGCCATCTTCCTACAGTACACCGCACCCGTCTACGTCCTGCTGCTTGAACCGCTGATGTTCAAAGAGAAGTTTCGCGGGCGCGACATTCTGGTCGTCGTGGCGTGTCTCGGCGGGATGTCGCTCTTTTTCGTCGGGCAGTTGCGACCGCAGGACGTGCAGGGAAATCTGACGGCGCTCGCCTCCGGGCTTTGCTTCGCCTTCTTCATGCTGCTCATGCGCCATCCCGGCTCACGACGCGTCAACCGCGCCTCCGCCGTCATCTACGGCAACCTGCTGCTCGCGCTGCTCGTCTTGCCTGTCATCCTCATTCGCGCAGGCTCGCTCGACGCCGTCGAGGCGCGCTTCGCCAGCCTCACAGCGGGCGACATGGCGAGCGTCATTTTTCTCGGCGTCATCCAGATTGGCGTGGCCTACACGCTGTTCACACGCGGCATGGAGCGCGGCGTGCGCTCGCTCGACGCAGGGATTGTCGGCTACATCGAGCCTGTGCTCAATCCTGTCTGGGTCTATCTCGTCATCGGCGAGCGACCGTCGCACTGGGCGCTCATCGGCGGAGCCATCATCATCGCCGCCGTCGCCGCACACCAAGTCCACAGTCAAAGCAGGAGAAAAGAAGTGATAGGTGATAGGTGATGGGTGATAGGAGAAA
>DASZCR010000300.1:0-34172 GCA_035942915.1 Pyrinomonadaceae bacterium
CCTCAACCGCTTCCGCGTCGAAGAGGAAGACGCCGTCCCCACGCTTCGCATCGACCCCGCAGTCGAGCGCGCGCAGGTCGAACGCCTCCGCGCCCTGCGCGAGCGCCGCGACAACGCGCAGACAGAGGCCGCGCTCTCCCAACTCGAAGAGGCCGCGCGCGGCACGGAGAACCTCCTGCCGCGCATCCTCCGTTGCGTCGAAACTTACGCCACCGTCGGCGAAATCAGCCACCGTCTCCGCCGCATCTGGGGCGAATACCGCGAGGCCGTGACGGTCTAGGACGATTATCGACAGCCGTTCTTGTCGCCTGTGGCGGCGTCAGGTACTCTCATTGGTGATGGCGCATTTACTCGAAGTCAAAAATCTGCGGACGCACTTTCAGACGCGCGCCGGGTTGGTGAAGGCCGTCGATGGCGTCAGTTTTTATCTGGACGAGGGCGAGTTGCTGGGACTCGTCGGCGAATCCGGGTGCGGGAAGTCGATGACGGCGCTCTCTGTGATGCGTCTGGTCGCACCGCCGGGACGCATCGTCGGCGGCGAGATTTGGTTCAACGGCGAGAACCTCACAGAAGCTTCAGAAGAGCGGATGCGCGAGATTCGCGGCGACGACGTCGCGATGATTTTTCAAGACCCGATGACCTCGCTGAACCCCGTCTACACGGTCGGCGAGCAGATTGCCGAGGCGCTTCGCCTGCATCGCAACATGTCGCGCAAGGAGGCTCGCGCGGCGGCCGTCGAAGCGATGCGCGAAGTGGCGATACCAGACCCCGCGCGTCGTGCCGACGATTACCCGCATCAACTCTCCGGCGGCATGCGCCAGCGCGTGATGATTGCGATGGCGCTCGCCTGCGACCCGAAACTGCTCATCGCCGACGAGCCGACCACCGCGCTCGACGTGACCATTCAAGCGCAGATACTCGAACTCCTCGACGAGTTGCGCAAGACACGCCGACTCGCCGTGCTGTTGATTACGCACGACCTCGGCGTGGTCGCCGAAGTCGCAGACCGCGTGGCCGTGATGTACACGGGGCGGATTGTCGAGGAGTCGCCCGTCGAAGAGTTGTTTGCGCGTCCGAAGATGCCTTACACGGAGGGTCTGCTGCGAAGCGTGCCGAAGCTGACGGCGGCCGAAGTCGCCAAGGTCGAACGGCTCTCGACGATTGAGGGGACTGTGCCGAAGCCGACAGACCTGCCGCCCGGTTGCCACTTCGCGCCGCGCTGCTCGCATCGCATGCCGCGCTGCACGGAAGGCGATATCCCGCTCTACGAACTCGCAGGCGGCGTCCGTGTGCGCTGCGTGCTCTACGACCTTGCGTCGGCGGTCGCGGCCGACAACACAGAGACCGCGCAGGGGAGGGACGCCGCCCGATGACGAAAGCCCGTACGAACGAGAGGGGCGAGACGGTGCCCGCTGCCGAGACGCGCGCCGCACGCGTTGAAGAGGCGCACGACGAGACGAAGGCGCGCGCAGAGTTGGTGCGCGTGCGCGGCCTCTTCAAACATTTTCCGGTCGAAGGTTCGGACGACGTGGTGCGCGCCGTCGATGGCGTGACGTTCGAGATTTTTCCCGGCGAGACTCTGGGGTTGGTCGGCGAGTCGGGCTGCGGCAAGTCAACCGTCGGCCGCTGTCTGCTGCGTCTGATTGAGCCGACGCGCGGCGAGGTCTCTTTCGAGGGGCAGGACGTGACGCGGATGCGCGGCGGCGACTTAAGACGCCTGCGCCGCGAGATGCAGATAATCTTTCAAGACCCTTACGCCTCTCTCAATCCGCGCCTGCGCGTGCGCGACATCGTCGGCGAGCCGCTCGTCATCCATCGCATCGGCGACAAGGCGGAGCGACGCGCGCGCGTCGCAGACCTGCTGAAGAAGGTCGGCCTCGACCCCGATTACATGAACCGCTATCCGCACGAGTTCTCCGGCGGGCAGCGTCAGCGCATCGGGATTGCACGCGCACTCGCGCTCAACCCGAAACTGATTGTCGCAGACGAACCCGTCTCCGCGCTCGACGTGTCCGTGCAGGCGCAGGTCATCAACCTACTCGAAGACCTGCAAGCCGAGTTCGACCTGACCTATCTTTTCATCTCGCACGGCCTCGCCGTCGTCGAACACATCTCAGACCGCGTGGCCGTCATGTATCTGGGGCGCATCGTCGAAGTGGCGCGCGCCGAAGAGTTGTATGCAAACCCGCTGCACCCTTACACGCGCGCTCTGCCCTCGGCCATCCCCGTGCCTGACCCGACGCGCAAGCGCGAGCGCATCGTTCTGAAGGGCGACGTGCCGACGCCGATTAATCCGCCCTCCGGCTGTCGCTTTCACACGCGCTGCCCTGAAGCCATCCCTGAGTGCTCGCGCATAGACCCGGACTTGCGCGAAGTCTCGCCCGGACACACGGTCGCCTGCATCCGCGTGCCCGGCTGGCACGAAGCGCCGACCTCCGCCTGAAGGCCGAGCGCGCCTCGGCCCTGCTGAAACCACGCGCGCTCGCCGTGCGTATGAGACGAACGAACTTACCGCGCGCGCCCGCGCAAAACGCATTCGACGCGTGCGCGCGCGTCGCTCCACATACCTCCAACCTGACGAAAGAACATATGAGTCAACAGCACACTCCCCACGCTCCGTATGCGAGCCGCGATGATGCGGCCGAAGGCGCGCCGACGATGTCAACGGCCGAGACGACGACGGCCATCTTCTTCGAGCCGGGACGCACGTTCGAGGCTTTACGCGCGCGCCCGCGCTTCCTCGTCGTCGGCCTCATCACCCTCATCGCCTTCATGTCCTTCTACCTGACCTACATGCAGCGCATCGGCTATGAAACTCTCATCGACGCCGAAACGTCGCAGCAACTCAAAGACCGCGACGACGTGCCGCCGGAGCAGCGCGCGCAGATGGCGAACGTGCAGAAGAAGGGTTTCGTCAAAGCGATACGCATGTGGTCGCCCGCGCTGCTGCTCGCCATCGTCTTCGCTGCGGGCGCGGCGCTCTACATGTTGGGCACGAATCTGATGGGCGGGCGGATGAGCTACAAGCAGGCGCTCGCCGTCTGGGTCTATTCGACGATGCCACCGATAGTTTTGATGACGCTGCTGAACTTCGTGCTGCTGTTCATCAACCCGCCCGAAGACGAGGCGGCGATGGTGCAGGGGCTGCATCGCGGATTGGTGCATGCCAATCCCGGAGCTTTCGTCGATGGGGCAGCGCATCCGTTGCTGGCGACCGCGCTCGGCGCTTTCGACATCCTCAGCTTCTTCGGACTGTTCCTCGCCGCGCTCGGTCTGCGCAAGGTCGGCCGACTCAAAGCGGGCGCGGCCTGGACAATCGTGCTCGCCCTCTGGGGATGCGGCGTGCTCTTGCGCCTCATCATGGCAGGCGTCTTCGGACGCGCGTCGTAAGCGCGGCGGCGGCTCGCGCGCGCGTGAAATGTAAAGAGGTCGGGGAAGCGAGATGTCTTCCCCGACCTCTGAGATTTTTTAAGGCGACGCTGTTACTCGTAGCGGAGTGCTTCGATGGGGTCGAGGCGCGCGGCCTTCCACGCCGGCCAGAGACCGAAAATCAGTCCGATGCCGACGCTTGCGACGAAGCCCATAATCGGAGCCCACAGAGGAACGTAGGACGGGATAAAGAGGCGTATCAGCAGCGTCGTCAGCCACCCGATGCCAAGCCCGATGAGACCGCCCGCGCCCGTCAGCGTCATCGCCTCGATGAGAAACTGCCAGAGGATGTCGCGGCGGCGCGCGCCGATGGCCTTGCGCACACCTATCTCGCGCGTCCGCTCGGTGACGGAGACGAGCATGATGTTCATCACGCCGATACCGCCGACCATCAGACCGACCGACGAGATAGCGACCATCGCAATCGCCACGCCGCCCGTAATCGAGCGGAATTGTTCGATGACCTGCTCGGCCGTTGACATGCCGAAGTTGTTCGGCTGACCGAAGGGAACCTGCCGACGCACCCTGAGCAAATCCGTAATCTGGTCTTTCGCCTCCTCCATCATTCCCTCGCGCGCGACGGCGAGGATGAAGATGTCGTCGGCATTCGGCTTCAGCTTGCGCGCGACGTTGAAGGGCACGAAGATGCCGTTGTTGAGGTCGTCCGAACCGTTGCCGCCGCCGAACAACTGCTCGCGCATCTCCAGCGCGCCGACCACGCGAAACTCCTGCCCGCCGATGTCGATTGTCTGGCCGACGGGCGACCCGTTGGGGAAGAAATCTTCGGCGACGCGCCCGCGCACGACGCAGACGTTCTGATTCGTGTCGTTCTCAAACTGCGTGAAGAATCGTCCCTCGCGCAAGACCTCCTGCCCGGCTCGCATGTAATCGGGCAGCGTCCCTTCGAGGCGCACGGCCTCAGAAGTCTTTCCGGCAGTCGAGACCTTGAGCTTCTGTCCGAAGAAGTTGTTGCTGATGTCGAGGAAGGGCACGGAGAGTTCGACCGCAGGCAGTTGCGAGATGGCAACGGCGTCGTCGTAGGTCAACTCCTTGCGCATCCGCTCCTCGCGCGACAGTCGTCCGACGCGGATGCCGGGTTCGAACTTGGCGATGAAAATCGAGCGCGTGCCGAACGACTCAATCTCCTTTTTCACAACCTCGTCGATGCCGCTGATGATGGAGGCAATCGCCATCACCGTCCAGACGCCGATGACGACGCCGACGACCGTCAGCGCCGAACGCAGCTTGTTCGAGCGCAAGGTCTGAAGCGCCATCTTCAGATTTTCATAAATGTCGCTGCGTAGAAGATTCATAAGAGTACAAGTGATAGGTGATGGGTGATGGGTGAGAGGAAGAAGACAGGCTTTCTCCTATCACCCATCACTTATCACCTATCACTCCTTCCTATCACCCATCACTTCTAATCCGCTCTGAGCGCCTCAATCGGGTCGAGGCGCGCGGCCTTCCATGCGGGGAAGATGCCGGAGAGAACGCCGATGCCGCCGGAGACGAAGACGGCGAGGAGAACCGCGCCGAGGCTCAGATAGGTCGGGATGATGATGGCCGAGACGATGCGTCCCAGAAGCCACGCGATGCCGACGCCGGTCGCGCCGCCGATGGCCGAGAGCGTGATGGCTTCGACGAGGAACTGCTTGAGCACGTCGCCGCGTCGCGCGCCGAGAGCCTTGCGGATGCCAATCTCTTTCGTGCGCTCGGTGACGGAGACGAGCATGATGTTCATAATCACGATGCCGCCGACGAGGAGCGCGATGGACGGGACGGCAATGGCGACGATGAAGATGGAGCCGAAGAGTCGGTCGCGCAAGCCCGTGATGGCGTCCGGCGTCATCACTCCGAAGTTGTCCTTCTCGCCCGGCTTCAAGCCTCTGCGGATACGCATCAGTTGGCGCGCTTCCTCGACGGCATCGGCAAACTGGTCGTCAGACTTGGCCGTGCCGAGAATGTAGAAAGAGCGCCAGTTAATCAGCGGGCCGAAGTCGCGCCGGTAGGTCTTAATCGGCATCGTCACGAAGGTGTCCTGCGGGATGCCGAAGACCGTCCCCTTCGCCACCGCGACGCCGACCACGCGGTATTCCAAACCCCTGACCGTAATCTCCTGACCGATGGGCGAGCCGGAAGGAAAGAGCTTGTTGGCTACGTCCGCGCCGATGTAGACGACGCGCGCGGCGTTCTCGTCTTCGGCGTCGGAGAAGTAGCGGCCGTCGGCCACGTCCACCTTCTGAATCTCTCCGACGATAGCCATCGAGCCATCGACCGGCACCTCTTCGAGCATCTCCGAGCCACGCTTGACCTGCACGCGTTGCGGGCGTGCCGCCGCGCCGAGCTTATCGGTCAAGGTGAGACGCGCCTTCAGGTATTCGTAATCGTCGAAGGTCAAGTCCTTGTTGCGACGTTGCGCGGCGGCGATGCTGTCGGTGTCCTTCCAATCGTCGAAGCTGAAACGCTGAATGGTGTAGGACTTCGCGCCGATGCCCGCAATCTTTTCGTCGATGTAGGCGTTAAAACCCTGTATCAGCGAGACGACGATGACGACGGCTGCGACGCCGATAATCATTCCGAGCAGCGTCAGCGCCGAGCGCAGCTTGTGCGCCCAGACGGCGGAGAGAGCGAGTTTTAAAGTCTCGATGAATTTCACGACGCACCTTTTACGTGACGCTCAAACGTTTGGTTGCACGCCCCTGAGATGTCCGGTCGAGGATGCTCGATGCTCGCACGGAAACGCGCAAAAGTAAAAAGGCAAAAGTAAAAAGTGAAGATGAGAAGGAGCGTCCTTCTCATCTTCACTCGTGCCTGCGACCTGCGGGCTGGTGGCTTACTTGATGCGTTCGTCCTTGTCGATGATGCCGTCACGGATGGAGATGACGCGGTGCGCGCGCTCGGCGATGTCATGCTCGTGCGTGACGACGATAATCGTGTTGCCTTCCGAGTGCAGACGCTCGAAGAGGTTCATGATTTCGTAACTCGTCTTGGTGTCGAGCGCGCCGGTCGGCTCGTCTGCAAGGAGCAGCGACGGGTGGTTGACGAGCGCGCGTGCGATGGCGACGCGCTGGCGTTGTCCGCCGGAGAGTTCGTTCGGGCGGTGCGTCATGCGGTCGGCGAGTTCGACCGAAGTGAGCGAACGCTTCGCCATCTCGTGCCGCTCGGCGCCGCCGATACCGGCGTAGATGAGCGGCAGTTCGACGTTATGAAGGGCGGTGGCGCGCGCCAGCAGATTGAAGGTCTGGAAGACGAAGCCAATCTCCTTGTTGCGGATGCGCGCCAGTTCGTCGTCGTCCATGTCGGAGACGAGCTTGCCGTTAATCCAGTAGCGTCCCTGCGAAGGCGTGTCGAGACAGCCGATGAGGTTCATCAACGTCGACTTGCCGGAACCGGAAGGGCCGATGATGGCGACATACTCGCCGCGCTGCACGTCGAAGGAGACGCCGCGCAGCGCGTGGAGTTGTTCGGAGCCCATCTGGTAGGTCTTCCAGATGTCGCGCATCGAGATGAGCGCGGCCGGGACGGCGTCGTGCGCCAGCAGGTTGCCGTGCTCGACGGCCGTCGGCTCGATTGAAGTGGCGGCCGAAGTGTCGTCGGCCAGCGTCGCATCGCTCATTCCTACTTGCCCTCCCCGGCCTTGCCGTCGGGCGCTCCGGGCTTACGCTCCTGCTTCTTGACGACCGTGCCCTCCTTGAGCGTACGCAGGATGCGGCTCGGCCCCGTGATGACCTCAGCCTTCTCCGGCAGGCCGCTGACAATCTCGATGTCCTGCTCGCCCGTGATGCCGGTTTCGACGGCGACGAACTTCGCCTTGTTGCCGTCGAGGATGTAGACGCCCTTGACCGGCTTCGGCTTCTCGCCCGACGGAGCGGCCGGAGGCGCAGAGCCTTGCGCGCCGGGAGAGGCGGCCGGAGTCGGAGACTGCTCGACAATGGCCTGCAACGGCACGGCGACGACGTTCTGCTTCACCTTCGTCGTGATGACGGCCGTCGCCGTCATGCCCGGCTTCAAGGCGTTGCGCACCTCGTCCGGCATGTTGACGAGTTCGATGACGACCTTGAACTCTTTGGCCTCTTGCACGTTGACGCGGTTGCCGATGCCGCCCTGCGTGTCGGACTTGCCCTGCGCGAGCGGGGTCTTCTGCCTGACCATGCCTTCAATCTCGCGCTCGTCGAGCGCATCGACCTTGACCTTGACGCTCTGCCCGACCTCGACATCCTTAATCTCCGTCTCATCGACGTTGACTTCGACGTTGATGATGGACATGTCGGCGATGGTCATGAGCGGCGTCGAGGTGAAGTTGGCGAGCGCGAACTGACCTTTGCGCGCGGGGATGTCGGCGACGACGCCGCTGATGGGCGAAATCTGCGTGGCCTTCGAGCGTTGGCTCGACTCACCGCGCAGGACGGCCTGCGCCTGTTGGGCGCGCGCCTCGCTGGTCTGCACGCTCTGGCGCGCGCGCTGCACGCCGAGCCGCGCTTCGTTGACGGCGACGCGCTGCTGGTTGACTCTGGCCTTCGCCTCTTCGACGGCGATTTTCTGCGATTCGAGTTGGCCTTGCGCCTGACGCAGCGCCACCTGCGCCTGCTCGTAGCGGTCGCGCGCCGCGTCGTAGTCGGAGCGCGAGGCGACGCCGTTTTCGACCAATTCGGTCGTGCGCTTGAGTTCGCGTTGCGCGGCGGCGACGTTGACCTTCTCGCGGTCAACGTTGGTCTGCGTCGTCACGACCTGTTGACGCGCCTGCGCCAGAGCGGCTTCGGACACCGTCAGCGCCTGCTGCATCTGCGAGACGTTGGTTTCGGCCACCTGCACGCCAGCGCGCGCGTTCTGCACGTCGCTGATAGAAGCCTGCACGCTGGCGGCCTGTGCCTCCTGACTCGATTGAAGCTGCGTCGGGTCGAGGCGCACGAGCGGCTGACCCTTCGTCACCTGGTCGCCGGGGTTAACGTAGATGTCTTCGATGCGGCCGCCGACCTCGCTCGTCAGGTTGATGAACTGGATGGGACGCACTTCGCCGGAGGCCGTGACGGTGGATTTCAGTTCGGGGCGCACCTCAACCTTAACGACCTGTACCTCAGGCTGCTCCGTCCCGCGCGCAAAGACGCTGACGATAACGATGATGCCGAGGAGGGCGACGGCCGAGACGATGATGATGATTTTTCTTTTGCGGCTCAGAGCCATGAGGTTTAAATTCCTTATCTCTTGCAGTCAGGGGGTTCGTGCTTTACGCCGAGTCAAAGTTCGGGTTGCAACCACTTCTCCGGCGCGCAAAACGAGTGTGGTACTTACTTAAAAGAGAAGCCAACTGCTCGCCGGCAAAGCTTTTACGTGCGAAAGCTCTTGACGGTTTCAAAAACAGTGTCGGGTTGGAAGCGGTGTCGGGTCGGGGTCTTCTGGCTGCGTCCGCTTGGATGCGCAAAACAGCCCCTTTTGCTGCTCGAACGCCCGCTTTTATTCGCGCCGGGAGGTGGTTGGCGCGCGTTTCCGTTTCGCGTTACAATACGGTTTGCCGGTGGCCCCTAATCAGTGCAGGGTCAACGACTGATGGAGGGCAGGCCGGAACTTTCCGAAGTCTCCGGGTGGTCTCTCTCCCGCGCGACGCGTCATACTAAACACGTGAAGGATGTGGCAATGATCACCTGCGACAGGTGTAACACGGAGAATCTCGACGGCTCGCAATACTGCGACGAGTGCGGAGCCGCTCTCGGAGCCTCCGCGCGCCCGCGCAAGCCCGACACGGAGCCGACCGACGCCGACGAGCGCCTCGGCAGCACGAGCCTCTCAGCGCCGGGTGCGGGAGAGAGTTCGGGTGCTGCGACGAGTAGCGCGCGCAGTTTCGCCGAGTCGCGCGCCGCCGCCGCACACGCGCCCGGCAGCGACTCACACAACACTTCCGTCCGGCAGTCCGGCGTGACCTCCTTCGCCACCCACCACGACGCAGAGCCGCCCGATGTCGGCGGAGGCGACGGAGGAGCAGCCTCCTCATCCGCCTCTGCCGCGCCGCACGAACGACGGACGGCCGCGCGCCATCCGGCCGCCGAGTCGGGCAACCAGCGCGAAGCGCGGCGTCAGACGGAATCGGGCGCGATTAGCTCCGCCAACAACGTGGCGCACGCCAAACTCGTCATCCATCGCGGGCGTTCGGTCGGCAAAGAGTTTCCGCTCAGCGAAGACGAGGCGCAAATCGGGCGTTGGGACGCCGACGGCGGCATCTTCCCCGATGTTGACCTCGACTCGGACGACCCGGAAGCGAAAGTCTCGCGTCGTCACGCGCGCATCACGCGACGCGGCGGTCAGTATTTCATCGAAGATTTGGGTTCCACCAACGGCACCTTCATCAATCGCGGGAGGCGCCTGCTACCGGGCGACCGCCAGCCTCTGCGCGACGGCGACGAGGTCATCGTCGGCAAGACGTTTCTGCGCTTTCAGGTGATTAAGTAACGCACGTCGCGGCGGCCGAAGAAGTGGTGTGCCGGAACAGTTCAGAGTAGAGATGTCGTCCTGTCAACAATGCGGTGCGCGCGTCGCGCCTGAAGATCGTTACTGCGGCAACTGCGGCAGCGTCGTCGAGCGCCTCGTGGGTCTCGGCGCGGCTGCGGCGGGCGGCGCGAGTGCGTCCGTTCATCCTTCTGCCGACGAGAGCGACGGCGTGCACGAACCACAGGACTCGTCCTCCGAAGAATCCACAGACGATTCACTTCAACCGACGCTACTTGGCGCGCCCGACGGCGACGGGCAGCAAGACAACGCCTCGTCGCCTCCGGCCGCCGCGAGCGAACCTGCTCCCGCCCCGTCCCCGGTCGCACGCACGTCAGAGAACGAAGCGAGCGCCTCTTCACGGACTGCGCCGCGCCGCGCCCCGCGCACGGGTTCGACCGGCGGCCTGCGCCCCATCTCGAAACAGTTGGAGCCAGGCTCCGTGCTCATCGGCCGTTACGAGATTGTGCGTCGCATCGGCGGCGGCGGGATGGGCGCTGTCTATTACGCGAAGGACAAGAATCTGGGCGATGCGCCGCGCGCCGTCAAGGAGATGGTGCAGGCCAACCTCGACGAGTCGCAGCATGAGAAGGCCGTCGGCGATTTCAAACGCGAGTCGATGCTGCTGGCCTCGCTCGAACATCCTTCAATCCCGACCATCTATGACTATTTCTACGACGAGGCGGCCGAGCGTTTCTACCTCGTCATGAAATACATCTCAGGCGGCGACTTCCTCGCGCGTCTGAGGAACGCGCCGGGCGGACGCATCGACGAGTTGACGGTCGCCGAATGGGGCGTGCAGGTCGCAGACGTGCTCCACTATCTGCACTCGCAGAACCCGCCCATCATCTACCGCGACCTGAAACCCGCCAACCTGATGATTGACGGGAATTCGGGACGCGTCATGCTGATTGACTTCGGCATCGCGCGTTGGGTGCAGAAAGAGGAGAAGGGCGTCACGGCCGTCGGCACGATGGGCTATGCTCCGCCTGAACTCTTTAGCGGCAAGGTTGAACCGCGCTCCGACCTCTACTCGCTCGGCGCGACGATGTTTCACCTGATGACCGGCTCAGACCCGCAGGACAACCCGCTGCTCATCTTCGACTTCACGAAGAACCCGCGCCCGCGACAGATTCATCCCGGCCTCTCGAACGAGATGGAGCGAATACTGATGCGCGCCGTCGAGTACAAGCCCGAAGCGCGTTTCCGTTCGGCCTCCGAGATGCGCGACGCGCTCTCGCAACACGTCGAACGGCTCAAGGCGGGCGCGGTCTCCTACGGCACGGGCGCTTTTCCGGGCGAGCGCGAGGGCGGTCAGACGGTCGCCGTCGAGATGGTCTACTGCGGTTTCTGCGGCGGGAAGATTGCGGCCGACGACCTCTTCTGCGCCCACTGCGGCGCGCGTCAACCGTTGGCGGGAGCGGCGGCGGCCGTGCGCGCCTCGCGCGCCACCGCGCAACTCGTCGTGATGGGGACGACCGAACTCGACCGCACCTTTCAACTCAGCAAAGAGAGCAATCTCATCGGGCGCAGCGACCCGCACTCGAACATCTTTCCGGAAGTTGACCTCTCGCGCTTCGACCGCGAGACGAAGATTTCGCGCCGTCACGCGCGCATCTTCCGACACGGCGACACCTTCCTCGTCGAAGACCTCGGCTCCGTCAACGGCACGGTCGTCAACGACTCAGTGCGCCTCGGCCCGCGTCAGCCGCGCACGTTGGAGAACGGCGACAAGATACGGCTCGGCGAAACCACGCTTCACTTTTTGATAGGATGAGAAGGCGCGCAGCCGTCGGTCAGCCGTATAGAGTTGACGACTGAGAGCCTTTGATTACTCTTTCATGTCTTTACGAACGGAAACGGCGGTGAGTCCTGCGGGCGAAGCCATAAGGGAAGGGCGCGCGGCGACGCGCGTCGCGGGCGTCGGCGTCTCGCCTGCGCGTCTGGAACGTCTGCGCGCACCGTTCTCTCTGCGCTGCGGCGCGCTGCTGGTTGACTACACGATTCTCGCCGCCATCCTCGCCTTCTCGACGCTGCTGGCACGCGCCTTCGGCGGCGACGCGCGTTGGGCGGGCGCGAGCGTCCTGACGCTCGGCTACTTGCTGGCTCTCGTGGCGGGCATCCTGAACTTCGTGGTGCTGGCGAGTTGGACGGGGCGCACGCTCGGCAAGTGGGTGACGAACCTGCGCATCGAGCGGCGCGACGGAACGGAGTTGAGTTTCGCGCGCGCCTCTCTGCGCCACCTCGTCGGTTACACTCTGACGCTGGCGACGCTCGGCCTCGGCTTTCTCCTCGCCGCCTTCAACCGCGAAGGGCGCGCGCTGCACGACCTCATCGCGGGAACCATCGTCGTGCGCGGAGGGCGCGGCGTGCCGAGGGGCGTGCGCTGAAGTGAAGTGACGCGCCTCTCTGCGGGCGCGCCGGGGCGTTGAACGGGACGGAAGCGAATGAGCACACCTAAGACCTGTCCGAGTTGCGGTGCGCCGACGGCGCACGAAGCGCGCTTTTGTCGCCGCTGCGGCGCATCGTTGCGGGGCGCTTCGTCGCCCATCGAAGGCGCCGAGATAGTTTCGCCGCAGGCCGCCACCATCCCTCTGCGAGACGAAGGGCGCACCACCGACGGGCTTGCCGAAGACCCGCGCCGCCCCTCGCCCGACACCGCGCGTGTTGACCGCAACGAACTCGACGCCATCCTCCGCGCCTCGCGCCGCGACGCATCATCCGAGCGCCCGCACGAAGTCGCCGTCCCTTCGCATCAGTTGTCGCACGAAACTGCCGCCACCACGTCCGACGTGCGCCCGCCACACGACACGACCGAACTCGACAAGAACACCGGCTCACGACAGGACTACGAGACAAAAATCGACGCCGCTTATCGTCCCGGCGCGGGCGACGGCGGACGGACGGGCAGCGGCGACGGCGAAGAGGAGTTGACCATCATCAGCGTCCCGCGCGCGGGCGCGCCCTTCTCTGAGCCTTCTGCGCCGCTTCAGGTGCAACCGATTCCGGTCGTCGGCTCACAGCCTTTGCCGCAGGCCGAGGTGGTCGCCGCGCACGCACCGACGGCGCATGGGCGACAGGGTGCGGCCGGACAGAGGCGTCTGTGGCCGGTCGTCATCGCAGGTATCGTCGCCGCACTGTTGTTGACGGTCGCAGGCGTGATGCTCTTCATGAGATTGCGACAGCAGCCCGCACCGGCCGAGACGGCCAACGTCGCGCCCGCCGCCGCGCCCGACCCGAAGAAGTTGTCGGAGGACAAACTGACGGAGGCCGAAGGTCTGCTCGCGTCGGGCGACCTCAACGCGGCCGTCGCCGCCTTGCGCGAGGCCGTGCGGATTGACGGAGCAAACGTGCGCGCGCGTCGGCGTCTGGCAGACGTGCTGCTTGAGAGCGGCGCACGGCGCGAAGGGATAGAGGAGTTGCGTGCGCTCCTGAAGATTGACGCGAACGACTTTACGGCGTGGCGCGCTCTGGCCTTCGCGCAACTCGGCGAAGGTCTTTATGCGGACGCGTCGGAGAGTTTCAGTCGCCTGCTGGCGCTCACCGAAGAAGGGGCGCAAGACCCGCACGACCTGCTTGCCTACGCCGACGCGCTGCGACAGGCCGGGCGCACGGACGAAGCGCGCGCCGTCTATCAGCGGCTCTCGTCCATCTCGGTCACAGAGGTGGCGGAGGCGGCGCGCCAACGTGTCGCGGAGATGGCTGCGGCTGCCACCGCGCCGAGTCCGGAAGCTTCGCCGACGCCCGCAAGCGAACTCGCCAGAGGTCAGCAGGTAGAAGGCCAACTGCCGAACGCCGATGCCAGCCCGACGCCTGCGCCGCCCGTCTCCTCGACGCCCGCGCCGCAGCGCAACAATCCGACGCCGACGCCCGCGCCGCAGCGCCCCTCGACTCCCGAAGAACACTACGCGCGCGGCGTTCAACTGTGGTCTTCCAACCGTCAGGCGGCCTTGCAGGAGTTTCGCGCGGCGGGTAACCATCCGGACGCCAACTACTATCTCGGCCTGAGCTACGTCGAGGGGCGCGACGTGCGCAGGCTCGACCGCGCCTCGCTCGTCGCCGCGCTGCGCCACTTTCAAATCGCACAGAGCGGACGCTTCAACGGGCAGGCGCAACAGTACGTCCGCCAACTCGGCCGCGAGTTCGACCGCACGAGGAATTGAAGACTGCGTCGGTCGCCAACACCGTTCACGCCATTCGCGCGCGCTTCGTCCTGCTGACGCCTGAAGCTTATGCCTGACCTGATTGTCGAATATCCCGACCGCGCGCCGGACACCTTCCCGCTCGGTCGCCTGCGTATCACCATCGGCCGCTCGGCGCGCAACGACCTCTGCATCGCAGACCCCTTCGCCTCGCGCGTCCACGCCGAAGTGCGCCGCGAAGGCGGGCAGTATTTCCTGCAAGACCTCGGCTCGGCCAACGGCACTTTCTACAACGGCGCACCCGTGCAGGGCGAAGTGACGCTCACGCCGGGCGGGCGCATCCAGATAGGCGAGACCGTCATCGTCTTCAGCGACCGCGCGGCGGGCGAGTTGCCCGGCGCGACCGTCGAACAGGTTGACACGCCGGCCGCGCCGCCACAGGCGACCATCACCTTCGACTCCGGCCATCGCACCACCTCCGGCCTGCTCGAAGCCATCGAGGGCGCGCGCACGCAGACCTCCGGCTCTTACTTCATCGACCAAGCGCCGCGCAAGGACACGCAGCAGAGCGACCTGCTCGCGCTCATCAGCAAGGTCGGCGTCACGTTGCTGGCCTCAGCGACGCTCGACGAGACGTTGCGCCAAGTCGCGGGACTCGTCTTCGAGGCCGTGCCCGCAGACCGTTGTCTCATCATGCTACGCGACGAGGCCGGCGGCGAATTGAAGGTGCGTGTGGCGGAGTTGCGCGACCGTCGCGGCGAAGTCGGAGAGATACGCGTGAGCCGCACGATTATGGAGGAGGTCGTCCAACAGGGTCGCAGCGTCCTCACCTCCGACGCGCAGCACGACCCGCGCTTTCGCAGCAACACGATGACGATTCAGGGCATCCGCTCGGTCTTGGCCGTCCCGCTCGGCGTCGGCGCGAAAATCTTCGGCATGATTTACGCCGATTCGCCGATGTCTTTCGGCGCTGTCTCCTCCGACCCGACGCTGACGGAAGCGCGCTTCACCGAAGACCATCTCAAAGTTCTGACAACGCTCGGCTCGGTTGCGGCCATCCGCGTCGAGAACGCGCGCCTGCTCGAAGAACATCTCGAACGCGAGCGCATGGAGCGCGAACTGCAACTGGCGCGCGAGATACAACAACGCTTTCAGCCGACGACCGCCCCGGCCGTCGCAGGCTACGAACTACAAGGCATCAGTTTCCCCTCTTACGAAATCGGCGGCGACTACTACGACTTCATCCCGCGCCCGGACGGACGCATGGTCATCGCGCTCGGCGACGTGTCGGGCAAGGGGACGGCCGCCGCACTGCTGATGTCATCCCTGCACGCGGCCATCCACGCGCAGGTCGCCTCGCGCCAGTCCATCGCCGAGACCATCACGGCCGTCAACCGCTACCTCGCAGACAACATCCCGGCCAATCGCTTCGTCACGCTCTTCTACGCAGAGCTTGACCCGCCGACAGGCGCGCTCTCATTCCTCAACGCCGGTCATAACCCGCCGCTCATCGTCCACGCCGCCGGGACGGTCGAAAAACTGGCGGCCGGAGGGATGCCGCTCGGCATCATGCCGGACGCGCCCTACCGCGAAGGGCGCACGCAGTTGCAACCGGGCGACGCGCTCATCATCTACTCCGACGGCGTCACGGAGACGCAGAACCGTCAGGGCGAAGAGTTCGGCCCAGACCGTTTGCAGGACGTGGTCGCGCTCAACCTCGACGCCTCGGCCGCAGGCATCCGCGACAAAATCGAGGCCGCACTGACGAAGTTCGCGCAAGGCACGCCCGCCGTCGACGACATCACACTCGTCATCGTCAAACGGATGAGGGGCTAAAGGGCGAAGCCTTTGCGTCGTAATAGAGACGACGTTATACTGCCGCCACCTATCAAGACCGCCACCCTGGTCGGGATACTCAAGACTCTTTGAGGAGCAAAGACCCGATGAGTGCCGACCGCACAACCGAGATACTCAACTACCTGAGCGCCATCAGCCGCGAAATCGGAGCCTTCCGCACCGAGACGAACGCCCGCTTCATTGCCATAGACCAACGCTTCACTTCAATAGACCAACGCTTCGACCGTTTAGAAGGGGAGATGCGTGAGGTGCGCGCCGAGGTGCGCGCGCTCAATGAGAAGTTCGACAAAAGGTTTGACAGGCTCGCGGCGGTCTTGTTGGACGTGCGCGCACGGACGACCGATTTAGAGGGACGCGTCCATGCTTTGGACGGCAAGGAACCGGCGACGACGGACGTTATCTGAGAGGCGCGCAAGGAAGCGGACGACGACGTGCGCGCCTGTTTCGGTTAACGCGTCAGACGCCGGACGCTGGCGGTGATGCGTTCGGCCGTCTTTTCGCCGATGCCGTCGACGAGTTCGAGGCCGCCGCCTTCGACGAACTTTCTCAGGTCTTCGAGTGAAGAGATTTTAAACTGCTGGTAGAGCGTGGCGGCCGTCTTGATGCCGATGCCTTCGACGCGCAGGATGTCGAGCACGCTCTCCGGCGTCTCGGTCGTCAACTTCTCCCACGCCTGAAAGTTTCCGCGTTCGACCAACTCGACAATCTTGCTGCTGATGGCACGCCCGACGCCGGGGATGGCCTGCAAACCTTTGAGGCCATCTTCCGAGAGGATGCGGCGCATCTCGGTCGGCCACGTCTCGATGGAGTCGGCGGCGTTGCGATAGGAGCGCACGCGAAAGCGGTCGTCGCCGCGTATCTCCATCAGCGTCGCCAGTCGCGCAAAGCGCCGCGCAATCTCTTCGTTATCCATACCCATCCGCAGATTAACGTCCTGAACGCCACACGGCCTCCCGTCGATTGACGAGAGCCGAACGTGGCCTCCGTGCAGAGCAGTATCAGCGTACGGAAGTTCTACGCCCAAAGGCGGCGACGCGTCAACAAGCTAAGAGAAGTGATAATCGCTCAAGGATGAGGGACGAAAGAGACACCTGTCATCTTTCATCCCTCAACGCTTCGCGGTTACGCCTTTTCGAGTCCGGCGTATTTTTCGATGAGTTTCTTCTGGCCGAAGCCGGGGAAACTGACGGTGAGTTTGGCGGCGTCGCCCGTGCCTTCGCGGCGCAGGACGAGGCCGCGCCCGTACTTCGGGTGACGGACGTGTGTGCCGGGGGCGAACTGCCCGGCTGCGCCGCCGGATGAGGAGGAGGCTGATTGATGTCCGCCGCCGCTGCTGCTGCTGCGCGAAGGCGTCGATGCGCCGGGACGTTTATCGGCGGGCGGCGTCTGCGCGGGGGGCGTCTGCCGGTTAATCTTCTCGCCGCGCTGACGGAAGAACTCGGCGATGGAATCGACGCTGTCGTAGGTCTTGCCGCCGTAGCGCGTCGTCGGCTCGCGTCTTTCGCCGCCCCTTTCACCACGAAGCGCGCGCGCCACGTCGCGGCTTTCGGCCGCGTGCGAACTGCGCGCGAAGGAGAGCCAAGAGGGGCCGCGCGAGAGGTCTTCCATCAGGTCGTGCGGCAGTTCGTTTAAGAACTGCGACGGCTCGGAGACCATCTCCTCGCCGTAGACGCGCCGCTTCATGGCGTGCGTCACGTAGAGGAAACGCTCGGCGCGCGTGATGGCGACGTAACAGAGGCGACGCTCCTCTTCGAGTTCGGCCATGTCTGTCGTGGCGCGCGCGTGCGGGAAGAGACCGTCTTCGAGGCCGACGATGAAGACGAGCGGAAACTCAAGTCCCTTCGCGGAGTGGACGGTCATCAGCGTCACGGGCGCATCGCGCGTGTACTGGTCTGTGTCGGAGACGAGCGCGGCGGCGTCGATGAAGTCGCGCAGGCCGCCGCCCTCCTCCTTGTCGTAATCGACGGCCGCGTTGACGAGTTCCTGCAAGTTCTCCAGACGCCCCTCGGCCTCCTCCGTGTTCTCCGTCTTCAGTGCGTCGGAATAGCCTGTGTCGAGTATTGCCGCCTTGACGACCTCGGAGGCCGTCTCTTTCTGCGCGAGCGAGACGAGGCGATTGACTATCTCCTGAAAACGTTTGAGCGCGGCGACGGCGCGCGGGCTGAAGCCTTCGGGGCGTTCGGTGATGATAGAGATAGTCTCCCAGTGAGAGACGCCGTAGTCGCGCGCGCGTCGTTCGAGTTCGTCGAGCGTCTGCTTGCCCAAGCCCCGCGCGGGACTGTTGATGACGCGCATCAGCGCCACCGAGTCGTGCGGATTGAGGGCGAGTTTGAGATAGGCGACGATATCGCGCACCTCTGCGCGCTCGTAGAAGGAGAAGCCGCCGACGATTTGATAAGCGATACCGGCACGTCGCAGTGCTTCTTCAAAGAGACGCGACTGCGCGTTGGTGCGATAGAGAACGGCGGCGCGAAGCTGTGGGTCTTGGCGTCGGTGCTCCTCGATTTTGGCGGCGACGAAACGCGCCTCCGCATCGGCGTCAAACGCCTGATAGTAGCGTATCCGCTCGCCCGAAGGGTTCGATGTCCAGAGGTTCTTGCCCTTGCGTTCGGTGTTGAGGCGGACGACCGCGCCGGCCGCGTCGAGGATGGTCTGCGTCGAGCGGTAGTTCTGTTCGAGGCGAATGGTTCTGGCGTTCGGATAATGCTGCTCGAAGTTGAGGATGTTCGAGATGTCCGCACCGCGCCATTTGTAGATGCTCTGGTCTTCGTCGCCGACGACGCAGATGTTCTGCTGGCGTTCGGTGAGGAAGTGGATGAGTGCGAACTGGAGACTGTTGGTGTCCTGATATTCGTCAACGAGGATATAGCGGAAGCGTTCGTTGTAGTGCGCGCGCACGTCCTCGCGTTTGCGCAGGAGCATGACGGTCTTAATCAGGAGGTCGTCGAAGTCGAGCGCGTTGTTGGAGACGAGGCGCTCTTCGTAGAGGCGAAAGACGCGCGCGATGGCGGCACGTTTTTCGTCGCCGTGCTCGACGCGCGCGGCGTAGGCGTCGGCGTCGAGGCCGCTGTTTTTGGCATGACTGATGGCGCTCTGCGTCTGGCGCGCGCCGAGTCGCTGGTCGTCGTAGCCGAGGTCTTTAACGCAGTTTTTGACGACGCGCACCGAGTCGTCCTGGTCGTAGATGGTGAAGGAGCGCGTGTAGCCTTCTTCCAACTTTTCGATGTCGCGGCGGAGCACGCGCACGCAGAGGGAGTGAAACGTGGAGATGAGCGGCGCGCTCGACAGGCGTTCGTCCTTGAGCAGATGTTCGACGCGCTCGCGCATCTCTCCGGCCGCCTTGTTCGTGAAGGTGACGGCGAGGATGTTGTGCGGCGGGACGCCGCGCGCGGCTATCAGGTAGGCGATGCGGACGGTGATGACGCGCGTCTTGCCGGAGCCAGCGCCCGCCAGAATCAGCAGCGGCCCCTCGGTCGCCTCGACGGCCTCCCGCTGCCGCTCGTTCAATGTAGAGAGTAAATCCATTGTTATGCTCTAGTGATAAGTAATAGGTGATAGGTGATAAGAAGGAAGTGATAGGTGATAGGTGATGAGTGATAGGACAAAACCTGTTCTTCTCTTATCACCCATCACCTATCACCTATCACTTGTCACTTGATGAGTTTCTGTATCGCCTTGAACTGCTCGTGGCGTGCGTCGCGCATCAGCTCGAAGAGCGCCATTTCGGTCGATGAGAGGACGGCTCCTGAGTGCTGCATCTTGGCGAGCGCGAGCTGTTTGTTGTGCGCGGCGCGCGAGGAGATGCAGTCTGTGAGCAGGTGGACGCCGAAGCCGCGCGCGAGCAGGTCGTGCGTGGTCTGGTTGACGCAGACGTGCGCCTCGATGCCGCAGACGATGAGTTGTTGCGCGCCGACGGCGTCGAGACGCGCGACGAACTCCTGCGCGCCGCAGGAACTGAAGGCCGTCTTCTCAATCGGCTCGTGGTCGTGCGGGAGGACGGCGCGGATTTCATCGGCCGTGCGCCCTAAGCCTTTCGGATATTGCTCGGTGACGATGACCGGCAGTTTCAGCAGTTGCGCGGCGTGCGTGACGAGTGCGATGCGCGCGGCGACCTCTGCGAAGTCGGAGATGGCGGCGCGGAAAGATTCCTGAACGTCAATCACGACGAGCGCGGCGCGCTGGAGTTCGAGCGTGTTTTCGTGCGGCATAATGTGCTCCGTTGACCGGAACATTTAAGCACACAAGGAAAGGAAAAAGGAAAAAGGCAAAAGGCAAAAGTGAAGATAGGAGGCTGCGTCCTCCACGTGTCTTCACTTTTGCCTTTCGTCTTGTCCGCTGCGCCTTACTTGTAGCGGAGGGTAAATTCCTGCACGCGTTGGCAGGGCTGTAGGTCGATAGGAAATCCGTCCGTCTCGGCTTCGCGTCGCAGTCGTGCGCGCGTGTCGGCGTCCCATGCGAGCGGGCGCGAGAAGCCTTCGGGGGCGTCCTGTTCGGAGAGGCGCGCCAGCACGCGGTAGCGGCCGGGCGCCAGATGCGTGAGGGCGAAGGTTCCGTCGGCGTTGACGACCGTTTCGGCGAAGCGCAGCGGGTCGTCGGAGGCGGACGCATCGAGGGGGACGAGGTGGACGCGCAGACGCGCGGGCAGAGCCGCCGCCTCGACGCCTCCGCTCTCGCTCGCAGCAGCGGCGACGACGCGCCCGCGCAGATTGCTCGCGCCTTCCGAGAGCGTCACGGTCAGACCTGAGAGGCGCTGGCCTGCGGTGAGCGTGAACGGCTCGCGCAAGGGCGGCGCAGCGGCGGCGGTGGTGTTGGCGGCGGTGTTGGCTGGCGCGCCGCCCGCTCTCTGCGGGACGCGCGCAGGGGTCTGGCGCGCGGCGGGCGTGCGCGGCGTGGTGGCGGCGGGCAACTGGACGCTGAGCAGATACCAATCGTCGCTCAGTGCGCGGGCGTCGAGGCGGAAGCGACCGGCGTCGAGGTTGCGGATGGTAAAAGCTCCCTGTGCGTCGGGCGCGGTGTCGGCGCGCATGACGCGCCCGCGCGAAGCGTTGCGCGGCGCATCTCGTTCGTCTCGGCGCGCGGCGACGAGCGTCTCCTGCGGCAGCAGTCCCTGTCGCGTTTGGGCGGCGCACTGTTCGCTCGCGCGGCCTGCGGCGTTGAGCGGCGCGAGGATGAGAGAGCCGCTTACGGAAGCCATCGGCGCGAGAGCGATTTTCAGGCCGGTCACGTCTGCGCCGCGCACGGTGACGCGTTGCGGCTCGGAGGCATGTGAGCGGCCGTCGCGTTCGGTCTGGCGTGCGACGAGGTCGTAATCGCCGTCGGGTATTCCTTCGAAGGAGAAGGCGCGTGATTGCTCGCGCGGGGCGACGAAGGCCATCGCAATGTTCGCACCCGTCGGGGCGTGTAGCAGAGAGATGGAGATGCCTGCGCCGAAGGCGTCTGTCGGTTCGGCCGCGCTGCTGATAGTGCCGCTGATGCTGTGGCCGCGTTCGCCACGATAACGGATGTCGATGCCGAGCGTCTCCTGCCCGGAGCGGACGGTGATTTCGGTCGCCGTGTCGCGCGTGCTGGAAGGATAGAAGGTCGGCGCGTCAATCTCGTATGGGTTCGGCAACCCGTTGAACCAGAGCGGGCTGCCGCCGCCTGCGGCGACGACGTAGACGCCGGGTTCGAGGCCGTAGAGGCGATAGACGCCTCGGTCGTCGGTGCGTATGTCGCGGCGGAAACCGCGCACGCCCTGACCGCTACGCGAGATTGAGCCGTCGAGTTCACGGACGAAGGTGGCATAGACGTTGACGCCGATGACGGGGTCGCCCGTCTGCGTCGTGACGGAGCCGGTGATGACGCCGCCCTTAATCATCGTCAGCGTCGCCGTTTCGCCGACGCGGAAGTAGCGCGGCCCCAGACGTTCGGGTTCGAGGACGTAGCCGGGGGCGGTGGCGAAGAGCGTGTAGACGCCGGGGTCGAGATTGTCGAGACGAAAGCGACCGTCTTCGTCGGTGGCCGTAGCGGGCGCGCCCTGAAACATCGCGCCGCCACGAACGGCGAGCCGCACGCCCGCGTTCGGGATGGGTTGTCCCTGGTCGTCGATGACGCGCCCTTCGATAGAGCCGGCCGCGCCGGGCGCGGGGCGTTCGTCGTCGCTCGTATTGCTCGTCCGGCGCGCGGTCTCAGGCGCGGGCGGAGAGACGACTGCGCCTTGACTGCCGCTGGCGGGCGCATCCTGCGCGCGGGTCGCCGGGACGAATGAGAGCAGCAGCAGGAGTGCCGCCAGCGAGAGACGCGCGGCATCCTTCGACACAGGCGCGTCGGCGAAGACGCGCTTGAGAGTGTTGCAGAGTGTGACGAGGGAAGTGCTGTTCACGGTCTGTCACCTCCCATCTTGATTTCTAAATTTATCGTCACGTTGACTTCGCCCGAATCCGGCACGGTGACCACCTGTCTGGCAGCCCCGGCGCGCGAACTGCCGAGGGCGGGCACGGTCAACTCGTAGTCTCCGGCGGGCAGCCCCTCGAAGATGAAGCGGCCGCGCGCGTCTGCGTCTGCGCCGCGCCGGAACTGCTGCGGCGACGCTCCGACGCGGTTTGCAAAGACGATGAGGCGTACACCGGGGGGAACGGAGGCGGTCTGGTCGCCGTCGCGCAAAACAATCTGTCCGCGAATGACGCCCGCGCCGTAGGCGAGTACGACGCGCACGCCCGTCACCTGCGCCCCGTCTCCGACTTCGAGTTGACCGTTTCTCAATTCGACGCCCTCGCGCTCGACGCGCAGCAGCGAAAGTCCTCTGACGCCCGATTGCCATGTGTTCAAAGTGATGCCGACCGTGCCGGGACGAAGACCCGTCATGCGGAAAGTGCCGTCAGCGGCTATCCTCGTCGGACTGAAGCGCGGCGAAATGAGTCCGCCCATCTGCGGAGGGACGAAGGCGAACAGAGAGACCTGCGATAACAGTTGCGTGAGCGTCGCGCGGTCGCGCACGCCCTCGATAAAGACAGAACCCGTGATGGTCGCCCCGCGATGAATCCGCACTTCGAGACCGGAGATGTCCGAGTCCGTAATCTCGAAGGGGACAACGTCGCTGTACCAATCGGTCTCGTCGCGCGAGATGGCGAAAGCGCCGTAGCGGCCGGGAGCGATGCCGTCGATGGTGAACTCGCCGCGCGCATTGGCGTTGAAGCCCATGCCGACGCCGCCGATGCGCCCCTCGTTTCTGAGCAGCGCGCCGTAGCCGTAGGGAAGATTCGGGACGGGCTGACCCGTCTCGGCGCTGATGAAGCGACCTGAAGCTCGGAAGGTCTTCGTCGGTTTCCCGATGCGGATGTCTATCTCGTCGGCCACGTCTCCGCCCTCGACCTCGATAATCTTGGCCTCAGCCTCGATGGGCGTATCGGGGTGAAAGGTCTGCGGGTAGAAACCGCGCGTCATGCCGACGCGAATCATCCCGCCCTGTCGGTCGTGACCTGCGCTGACGCGGTAACGGCCGGCGGGCAGCCCGTAGGCACGATAGATGCCCCGGTCGTCCGTCTCGAAACTGCCTGTGAAACTGACGGCGCGTTGGCGCGGATTGCTGCCATCGACGCTCACAATCTGCACCTGTTCGGCAATCACTGGGCGGCCGTCCGAATCGGTCACGCGCCCCGTGATGACGCCGCCGCGCGTCAGACGAAAGTCGATGTCTTCGACCGTCTCGCCGGCTGAGAGCGAGATGGGTTTACCGGCCGGATAGCCCGTTACGTCGGCGACGATGAAGGAGGGGGCAAGCGGCACGACCTGATAGCGGCCGGGCGGGATGTTCGTTATTCTGTAGTTGCCCTCCGGGTCGGTCGAGCCGCGTGCGACCGGCTTGCGGTCGGGGCCTCGGTCGCCGGGAACGACCGCGATGGCGACGCCGCCGACGCCCTTGCCCTCGTGCGTCACGCGCCCCGTGAGAGTCGCAGGCACTTCCTTCGCCTGTTGCGCCGAAACGTGCGCGCCGAAGGCGCACAGCACGAGCGCGGCCGAGAAGATGACGCGTTGAATAGTTCGAGACATAACTTCTCTTTCCTCTGTCAGACTTGAGACGGGCGGGGAGCGTGTAGCCCTGTTTGTGATTCGCTGCTGATTAAACGCGCGACGCGCGCGACAGTTCGTCTTTTACGGCCGGGAGACGGCAGGGCGTCGTTCGCGCCGACTGAAAGTGAGCGACGACAGGTTACAATCGGCGAGCCGCTTCGCACAAGAGCAGAAGGGAGACGAAAAACAGTTCTCCGCCGGAGAACGTATAACGCCACACGCAGGCCGCCGCTGAGGAGAGCGCCGCCTGCGCCACGAACCAAGATGACACGAACCAAGACCCCGCGCCCGCCCGTCGCGCGCCGCCGCCCGCACCGCACCAAGATTCACGGAGAGACCTTGCAAGACGACTACTTCTGGCTGCGCGAGAAGGAGAACCCGGCCGTCATCTCCTACCTTGAGGCCGAGAACGCCTACGCCGAAGCGTTGATGAAGCCGACCAAAACGCTCCAACAAACTCTCTACCGGGAGATGGTCGCGCGCATCAAGGAGACCGACGACAGCGCGCCCTACAAAGAAGGCGCATACCTCTACTACACGCGCATCGAGCAGGGGCAGCAGTATCGTCTCTACTGCCGCAAGCCCGCACGCCGCAAGTCGGAGGCCGAACAGGTCACGCTCGACCTCAACCTGATGGCGCGCGGCCATACCTTCATGGCCGTCGGCGACTACGAGGTGAGCGCGGACGCGCGCCTGCTCGCCTACACGACCGACACGACGGGCTTTCGTGAGTACACGCTGCGCGTCAAGGATTTAAGTACGGACAAACACTTGAGGACGAGAGTCGAGCGCGTCAGTTCGGTCTGCTGGGCGGCCGACAACCGGACGCTCTTCTACGTCGTCGATGACCCCGTCACAAAACGCTCCTCGCGTCTTTACCGGCAGCGGCTCGGCGAAAGGCGCGAGTTGGTTTACGAAGAACCGGATGAGATGTTCAATCTCGAAGTCTCTCTGACGCGCAGCCGCGCCTTCGTCCTCATCACGTCGGCCAGCCACACCACTTCCGAAGTGCGCTACGTCGCCGCGCGTCGTCCGGACGACGAGCCGCGCCTCGTCGAGCCGCGCGAGCAAGGCCACGAATATTATCTCGAACATCGCAGCGACCGCTTCTACATCCGCACGAACGAAGGCGGCGCGCGCAACTTCAAGCTGGTCGTCGCGCCCGTCGGCGAGCCTGCCCGACGGAACTGGCGCGAACTCGTCGCGCACCGCGAAGATGTGATGCTCAACGACGTAGACCTCTTCGCAGACTTCCTCGTTCGCTCCGAACTCGAAGGCGGCCTGCCCGTGCTGCGCGTGACAGACCTCGACGCCGACGGCGAAGCGGCGACGCATTCCGTCGCTTTCCCCGAACCGGCTTACGAGGCAGAGGTCGGCATCAACATGGAGTTTCGCACGCGTCGCCTCCGCTTCAACTATCAATCGCTCGTGACGCCGCCCTCCGTCTACGACTACGACATGCAGACGCGCGAGCACCACCTGCTCAAACGCACGCCCGTCCTCAGCGGCTTCGACCCCGCAGACTATCGCTCTGAGCGTATCCACGCCCTCGCCTCCGACGGCACACGGATACCCGTCTCGCTCGTCTACAAAAAGGAGTTGCGCGGCGAGAGTGCGCGCCCCTTGCTGCTCGCAGGCTACGGCGCATACGGCCTCAACTACCCCGTCACGTTCTCCATCCCGCGCCTCGCGCTCCTCGACCGGGGTCTCATCTACGCCATCGCGCACATTCGCGGCGGCGGCGAGATGGGCAAACGCTGGCACGAAGAAGGGCGCATGATGCGGAAGATGAACACCTTCACAGACTTCATCGCAACGGCCGAGTTTCTCATCAACGAAGGCTACACGACGCCCGCGCAGTTGGTGATTACGGGCGGCAGCGCGGGCGGTTTGTTGATGGGAGCAGTCGTCAACATGCGTCCCGAACTGTTTCGCGCCGTCGATACGCACGTCCCTTTCGTCGATGTGATAAACACGATGCTCGACGAGAGTCTGCCGCTCACGGTCGGCGAGTATCAGGAGTGGGGCGACCCGCACGAGCCGGAGGCTTATCGTTACATAAAGTCCTATTCGCCCTACGACAACGTTGAGGCGAAAGACTACCCGGCGATGCTCGTGCAAACCTCGCTCAACGACAGTCAGGTGATGTACTGGGAGCCTGCCAAGTACGTCGCGCGGCTGCGTGCCTTGAAGACGGACACGCAACCCTTGCTTCTGAAAACCAACATGGGCGCGGGACACGGCGGCGCTTCCGGCCGCTACGACGCGCTCAAAGAAGACGCCTTCGAGTACGCCTTCATGCTCAATCAACTCGGCATCGAAGAGTAGTCTGCTGCGAGATAACAGGGAGAAAGATTCCGATGAACAAACTGCGTGGTGGCCTGCTCCTGCTCCTGCTCTTCTGCGCGCCTGCGACAACGACGACAACGCTCGCGCAGGACGAAGCGGCCGCCGAAGAGCACGCCATTGACAAGGCGCTCGGCCGCTGCATCGACAAAGACCCTTCGACGGCCGGGATGGTCAACTGCATCAGTCAGGCGGCGCAGGACTGGGACAGGGAACTGAACAGGAACTACAAACGTCTGAGCGAGGCGCTCGACCCCGCCCCGCGCCGCGCGCTCAAAACCGCGCAACAGGAGTGGCTCAAATACCGCGACCGCGAGTTTGCGCTGATAGACGCGCTCTACGCGAAGATGGAAGGCACGATGTATATCCCGATGCACGCCGAAGACCGCCTCCGCGTCGTCAAACGCCGCGCCCTCGAACTGGCCGCCTACCTCAACTTCATCGAGAACCCGTAAACAAAAACCATCAAAGCCTTCGCGCCCCGCTCATCTCTTGCGCGAAACCTTCTTCCGACTCAACGAAAGAAGGTTTCGCGCTGAGAGAGACGACTGGGGCGCGAAGTGTGCTGAAAGTTATTCGACCGTGACGGACTTGGCGAGGTTGCGCGGTTGGTCTACGTCGCAGCCGCGCCGGACGGCGATGTGATAGGCGAGCAGTTGCAGCGGGATGACCGAGAGAATGGGCGAGAGCAGGTCTGAGGCCGCAGGAATCTCTATCTTGTAATCGGAGACGGCCGCAGACATCTCGTCGCCCTCTGTGAGAATCGAGAGCACGACGCCCTCGCGCGCTTTGACCTCGACGATGTTCGAGTGCGTCTTCTCGTAACGAAGTTCGGAGGCGCGGTTGCCCTCCTCGCGCGTGTTGATGACGACCACCGGCAAACGCTCGTCAATCAGCGCGTTCGGCCCGTGCTTCATCTCGCCCGCCGGGTAGCCCTCAGCGTGGATGTAGGAAATCTCCTTCAGCTTGAGCGCGCCTTCGAGCGCGACGGGGAAGTTGATGCCGCGCCCCAGATAGAGAAAGTCGGTCGAGCGGAAGAACTCTTTCGCCAACTCCTCGAACTCGTCGGACTCGCTCAGCAGGTGTTCAATCTTGACGGGCAACTCGGCCAACTCCTGCGCGTGGAATTTGGCCTGCTCGGAGTCGAGCGCGCCGCGCAGTTGGCCGAGGTGGAGGCCGAAGAGATAGAGCGCGACCATCTGCGAGGTGAAGGCTTTGGTCGAGGCGACGCCGATTTCCGGCCCGGCGTGCGTCAAAATCGTGCCGTCGGACTCGCGCGTAATCATCGACCCCTGCACGTTGCAGATGGAGAGAATCTTCGCACCGCGTTCTTTGGCTTCGCGCAGGGCGGCGATGGTGTCGGCCGTCTCACCCGATTGCGAGATGACGACGAGCAGCGTCTTTTCGTCAATCACAGGGTCGCGGTAGCGAAACTCCGACGCGTAGTCCACTTCGACGGGAACGCGCGCCAGTTGCTCAATCATGTACTTGCCCGCCAGCCCCGCGTGCCAGCTTGTGCCGCAGGCGGCAATCATCACGCGGTTGAACTGTTTGAACTCGGCGGGCGTGATGTTCATCTCGTCGAGATAGACGCGGCCGCTGTCTAAGGAGACGCGTCCCTGCACGGTGTCGCGGACGGCGCGCGGCTGCTCATAAATCTCCTTGAGCATGAAATGCTTGAAGCCGCCCTTCTCCGCCATGATGGGGTCCCAAGTGATGCGCTGCTGTGCAGGCTCAACCGTGTCGCCTTCAAAATTGGTGACGCGCACGGCGTCCTTCGTGAGCACGGCAATCTCGCCGTCGCCGAGGAAGAATACGTCGCGCGTGTGTTGCAGGATGGGCGGCACGTCGGAGGCGACGAAGAACTCGCCATCGCCGAGGCCGATGACGACGGGCGGCCCCTGTCGGACGGCGACGATGGTGTCAGGCTCGTCCGTCGAGATGATGGAGAGGGCGAAGATGCCGCGCAGGTCGGCGACGGCGCGGCGGACGGCCTGCTCGAAAGAGTCGTCCTCTTTGAGATACTCCTCGATGAGATGCGCGACGATTTCCGTGTCGGTTTCGGTGACGAAGCGGTGGTCGCGCGCGCGCAGACGGTCTTTGAGTTGGAGATAGTTCTCGATGATGCCGTTGTGGACGACGACGACGCGACCCGTACAGTCGCGGTGCGGGTGCGCGTTCTCTTCCGTAGGCCGGCCGTGTGTCGCCCAACGCGTGTGGCCGATGCCGTAAGTGCCGTCGAGCGGCTTCAGACGGATGGCCTCTTCGAGATTGCGCAGCTTGCCTTCGGCGCGGCGGATGTCGAGTTGATGACCTTCATCGACGACGGCGATGCCCGCCGAGTCGTAGCCGCGATATTCGAGCTTCCGCAACCCGTCAAGGATGACGGGCACGACCTGCTTGTTTCCCACATAACCGACGATGCCACACATAGGTTTTAGAAATCCTTTTCGGGTGATGAATGATTTGGTGATAGGTGATGGGTGATGGGTGATGGGTGATAGGACAAGAACGGTTTTCTCTTATCACCTATCACTTATCACTCGTGTCACTTAACGGCCGTTGCCTCTTCGTTGTCGGGACGCTCGGCGGTTGAAGGAGGCGGCGGCTTCTCCTGGGGCGCGGCTTGAGAAGGCTCGCGGTTGAGTTGTTTCTTGACTTGGGCCGGGACGCCCGCCACCAGCGTGTCGGGCGGGATATCGCGCGTGACGACTGCGCCCGCGCCCGTAACGGAGCGCGCGCCGACGCGCACGGGCGCGACGAGCATCGTGTCCGAGCCGATTTTAACGTCGTCTTCGATGACGGTCTGGTGCTTCTGACGCCCATCGTAGTTGCAGGTTATCGTCCCCGCGCCGACGTTGGTGCGGTCGCCGACGACAGCATCGCCGAGATAGGTGAGGTGCTGCGCCTTGACCTTCGTGCCAAGACGCGACTTCTTGACCTCGACGAAGTTGCCGACGACCGCTCCATTCTCCATCTGCGCGCCCATTCTCAGGTGCGCGAAGGGGCCGACCGAACAATGGTCTGCCACCTCAGAGTCGATAATGACCGAATGGTCTTTGACGACGACGGCGTTGCCGACACGGGAGTTAGTGATGCGAACACCGGAGCGTATCTCACAATTTTCGCCGATGACGGTGCGCCCTTCGATGTGCGTGTCCGGGTAGATGACCGTATCGCGGCCGATTTGCGCTTCGGGGCTGACGTAGGTGTGCTGCGGGTCGATGAAGGTCACGCCGCTGTCTAGCATCAGGCGGCGCAGCGTGCGGTTGCGCAGCAGACGCTCGAACTCGGCCAACTCAAGGCGCGTGTTGATGCCGGAGACTTCGCGCGCATCACCGTGTTGATAGATGGACACGTCCTCGCCGTCGGCGCGCAGGATGCCGGGCACGTCCGTCAGGTAATACTCGCCCTGCGCGTTGGCGGGCTGCACGCGCTCCAGCGCCGGAAAGAGCGACCGCGTCTCGAAGCAGTAGATACCGGCGTTGATTTCGTTAATCTGTCGCTCTTCAGGAGTCGCGTCCTTCTGTTCGACGATACGCTCGAAGCGCCCCTCCGCATCGCGGACGACGCGGCCGTAGCCGGTCGGGTCTTCGAGGCGGACGGTGAGAGCCGTGCAGGCCGCGCCGCGTCCTCTGTGAGTACGATGCTGGTGGACGAGTGCTCCCAACGTTTCGGCGCGGACGTGCGGCACATCGCCGGAGAGGACAAGCAGGGTGGAATTGGCTTCGCCGAGCGCGTCGCGCGCCGCCATCACGGCGTCGCCCGTGCCGCGCTGCTCGGTCTGCGTGATAAAGACCGCGCCGCCCTCGCCCAACTCTTCGAGCACGGCCGCCTTCACCTCGTCTGCCTGATGGCCGACGATGACGTAGACGGGGCGCGCGCTCTTCATCAAGGCGACGGCCGCGCGACAGACGTGCGCGATTAAGGGGCGTCCGCCCAGTTGGTGGAGCACCTTGGCCGTCGCCGAGCGCATCCGCGTGCCGAGACCTGCGGCAAGGATGAGCACGTCGAGCGGAGGGGCTTGCGACGCGGGCGTCGGCGCGGGCGCGGCTGTCTGGGGTTGTTTCTCCATGCTTGCTCTTTTAGCTCGGTGCGAAGGTCGTGGCGGTGTGGCGCGACGACGCCTGTTCGTAACAGGCGATGATGACGCGCGCCAGCTTCTCAGGGCTGTGGCGCACCTTCTCGCCCTCGTCGAGCAGGTCTGCGCGGACAATCTCCGTTTCCTGTCCGAAGACCTCTTCGAGCAGGTGGTCGGTCATGCCAATCTGTCGCGCGCCCTCTGCGGCGTAGCGCGCGGCCTGCTCCTCGCTGATGGGACGGTCGTTGACAATCGTGTAGTCGAAACGAATCTCAGGCGCATAGCGACGCACTGTGTCGAGATGCCGACGCGCGGTGTAGCCATCGGTCTCGCCGGGCTGCGTCATCAGGTTGCAGATGAAAATCTTGACGGCGCGCGATGCGCCGATGGTTTCCGCCACGCGCGAGACGAGCAGGTTCGGCAGGATGCTCGTGTAGAGCGAGCCGGGGCCGACCGTGATGACATCTGCGGCGCGGATGGCGGCGAGCGCCTCAGGCAAGGGGAGACACTGTTCTGGCTCAAGTCGCAGACGCTTGATGGGCGCACGCGAAGCCGTGATGCGCGTCTCGCCGCGCACGCACGTTCCGTCTTCGAGTTCCGCGACCAATCGCACGTCGTTGAGTGTTGCAGGGTAGATGCGTCCCTTGCTGGCGAGCACTTCCGAGGAGAGCCGGACGGCCTCGACGAAATCGCCCGTCACTTCCGTCAGCGCGGCGAGGAAGAGGTTGCCGAAGCTGTGGCCGCCGAGTTCGCCATCGCCGCGAAAGCGGTAGCGAAACAGGCGCGACAAAAGCGTCGAGTCTTCCGAGAGAGCCACCATGCAGTTGCGTATGTCGCCCGGAGGGAGAATCTGTAGCTCGTCGCGCAGGCGGCCGGAACTGCCGCCGTCGTCCGAGACCGTGACGATGGCCGAGAGCGAGTCGAGATAGGCGAGTCCGTTACGCGAGCCACCGACAAGCTCTTTAAGCCCGGCCAGCACGGTCGACAAACCCGTGCCGCCGCCGATGGCAACCAGCTTGAGACCGCGTTCGATGTCCGTCTGCAAATTCTCGCTCTCCTGACCAGCCCGCACAAAGGCACGCCCGCCGACCCGGAAATCATACTCAAAAGACATATGCTTTCAAAGGCGCGAGAGGCTTATGGGGCAGCGAAAGTGTGGACGGGGAGTGGCGAAGAAGAGAGGCGTCCACGGCGAAGGCGCACGTATCAGGGACGGGAAGCCGGGAAGATGATGCGCTCGAAGTCCGGCTCGTTACGCAGGGCGACGAGGTCTGCGTCGTGTTGCGCGCGCACGCGCAGGGCAGGTTTCAGGTTAACCGCACGTTCAAGCGATTGCAGGGCGAGTTCGACCGAGCCGAGACGCGCCCGCGCCGCCGCCAGCGCGTAGTGCGTGTCGGCCGCTTCGGGTTCGCGCTTGAGCGCACGCTCGAACATCTCCTGCGCCGCGACGTACTCGCCACGATTAAGCTCGATGACGCCTCGGTCGTAGAGCGACTCTGCGTCGCGCGGCAGGGCTGTCTCCGTGCGCAGACGCGACTCGGCGATGTTGAGGTAGATGCGCGCGCGCGCCGTCACTTCCGAGACGCCGCCGTGCTGCTCGATGAGGGCGCGAAAGAGCATCCGCGCCTCCGAAAAATGGCCGCGCGTAAACTCCTTGTGTGCGCGCTCGAAGGCTTTCAGGGCGGCCGCCTCGTCAACCGTCGGCTGGCGCGGCGGCGGCGTGGCCGTGCGCGAAGCGGGCTTCGCAGGCGGTTTGGGGGCGGGCGTCTGCTTCGGCGCTGATTTCGACGGACGTGCCTTCTGAGCTGTCGGCGCGGCGGCCGTCGGGGCGTGCGCGCCCTTTTTCGCCGCCGGGCGCGCAGGCTGTTTCGTTTTGGACGCAGCCTCGGCGCGGGTCTTCGTCGCCGCTGCCGCCGGTCGAGCCTGCGACGCAGCCTTCGAGGGCTTGGCCGAACTCGTGGCGCGTGCGGGTTTCGCGGCCGTCGAGGACTTTTTGACGGGAGTAGCTTTGCGCACAGGGGCTTTCTCCGCGACCGAGCGTTTGGCGAGCGCACCCGTCGGGCGCGCCGCTTTCGTCGTCACCTTGCGGCTTTTGGCCGGAGCTTTGGCTGTCGTGCTAGGGGATGCGGCGGGGCGGGAGGCTGGCCTTTTGGCACCCTTGATGACTGGATCGCTCATGCGAAGCACTCGGTTTTCACAGATAGCGTCAGACCGCAGCCTGAAGCCCACCAGGACGCCCGCAGCTTAACACAGCAGTCGGCATAAAGCAACGCAGCAGTGTGAGTTGCGGGTGAAACGGGGTGTCCAAAGAGGGCTTCTTTGTGCCCAACATAGAAAAACAGTTGAAGTCACAAGAGACGCTATGTTAGAGTGCTTTGGGAGTTCGCGATGGCCTGTCCGTCGCCTCTGACTCGCCGGTGCGTGCGGCCTACCGGGGCGAGCAAACTCCTTTCAAATCTTCCCTTTAAGTTCTTTAGCGGATGCCCCCGGCCGCCCACCCTTTCCCACCAGTCCGCTCCTGCAAGAGAAAGAGCCTGTACGAATGACGGACACTCCCATCATAATGCACGAGCAGCAGTATGAGCAGATAGTCTCTGTGCTCTCGAAGCTGCGCCTGGACTCGTCTTCGCGGGTCGTCTTTCTGGTCGATAAGAACGGCCAGCAGATAGCCGTGCAGGGAGACGTGGGTAATTTAGACACAACCAGTCTGGCCTCTCTGGCGGCGGGAAACGTAGCGGCGACGGGCGGCATGGCGCGTCTCATCGGCGAGAAGGAGTTCCCGACGCTGTCGCACGAGGGCGAGCGCGAGAGCATACACATCTGCATCATCTCGCGCGTCCTGCTGGTGGTGGTCTTCGACGAGCGTTCGAGCCTCGGTCTCGTCAAACTGCGGGTCAAGCAGGCGGCGCGCGAGTTGGCCGCCATCTTCGAGGAGATTGCTCGCGCCTCGGCCGAGAAGAAGGACGCCGAGGACGCGCTCTTCGCCGAAATCACCGACGAAGACATCGACAGTCTATTCAACTAGTGATAGGTGATAAGTAATAGGTGATAAGAGAAAGCCCGTTCCTTATCCTATCACTCATCACTCATCACTCATCACCCATCATCTATCACCCATCTCTTATCACGGGTTAATATGACTTTCATCAACTACGCTTCCCGCGAAATCAACTGCAAAATCGTCTACTACGGCCCCGGACTGTGCGGCAAGACGACCAACCTGCAATACATCTACGACTCGACCGCTCCGGCCTCGAAGGGCAAGCTCATCAGCCTCGCCACAGAGACCGACCGCACGCTCTTCTTCGACTTCATGCCGCTCGAACTCGGCACCGTGCGCGGCTTCAAGACGCGCTTTCATCTCTACACAGTGCCCGGTCAGGTCTTCTACGACGCCTCGCGCAAGCTGATTCTGAAGGGCGTAGACGGCGTCGTCTTCGTCGCCGACTCGCAGGAGGAGCGCATGGACGCCAACGTCGAGTCGCTCTACAACCTCGAAGAGAACCTACAGTCGAACGGCTACGACCTCCTAAAAATTCCTTACGTCCTGCAACTGAACAAGCGCGACCTGCCGAACGTCGTCCCGGCCGAAGAATTGGTCGCCGAACTCAAACGCAAGGACGAGCCCGTCCACGAGGCCGTCGCCTCGAAAGGAACCGGCGTCTTCGACACACTGAAGTCGGTCGCCAAGCAGGTGCTCACAGAGTTGCGCAAGAGCTAGGCCGTTTCGAAAGTGATAGGTGATGGGTGATGGGTGATAGGAAAGAGCCTTCTTCCTATCACCCATCACC
>DASZCR010000301.1:0-32929 GCA_035942915.1 Pyrinomonadaceae bacterium
CCTCAGCGGCGGTCTCGCCCTCAGGGCGCAGACGGGACGCGCACAGTCCGGCGGGAGGACTCAAACGGCCGCCGCCACTCAACCGCAGCAGAAGTCTCCTGCCTGCTCCGGCGCGTGGACGGGCGTCGTCACCTACACACGCACGCAGAGCGCCTCGAACAACAAAACCGTGCAGCGCGTGTCGGGCAGGGGCGAGGACACGACCGACTGGCAGATGCGTTACAACTATCGCGGCACGGTCGCCGTCGTCGAAAGCCCTGAGAGAAACGGTTCGAGCATCGGCAAGGCGAACATCAACCATTCCTTCTCCTCGATTGAGACAGTCGAGGCTAAAGAGAAGAATTCGTGCGACCGGGGTAAGACGTGGCGCGTGATGTCCGGCACTTCGACCTCGAAGACCGAGACGACGGGCAACGCCAGCGGTCTGGAAGCGAACGTCCACGTCGGCGTCAACACGGACGGCACCTACACGGTCAGCGTCGCGCTGCCCCCGATAAAGGGGATGACCACAGGCACGCAAACCTCTACCTACAGCGGCCAGTGCACGCCTAAGGAGGGCAAAAATCTCAGCCTGCCGCCGACCGAAACGAGCATCGACGGAAACTCTCTGACATCCGACGGCACTCATCGAATAAATCCCGGCGACCCGAATCGCCTCAGCGGCAATTACTCGAAGACATGGCAGAACGTGACCGAGACGATTTCGTGGAGCCTGCAAAAGTGCGGCGCGCCGCTTCGTCTGATAGATATGAAGTTCGAGCACCCGCGTTTTCCCAAGTTCGACGACTGGCAGGAAGTCGTCGAACAGAACGGCACGGTTGACGGCAACATGGTGAAGATTAAGGCGCGAGTCCTCAACGCTTCCGGCGAGACCAAATATGCCGACGTGCGCTTCAAAGAGACCTACAAGGGCGACAAGTGGGACGGCTCAAGACCCGACGCGCCGCTCGCAGACAACGTCGTCTCCGTCCGGCTCGAAGCGGGCGAGGAGCGCGAGGTCGAGATGCTGTGGGACTCGTCCGGCTACGCATGGTACGACGACGGGAGACCCCGTCTCACCCAACGCATCAAGGCCGAGTTGGAGGAGAACGGCAAGAAGACGGATGAACTGACCAAGAACCTCAAGGTCGCGCCCAAGCCGCTCGTTCTAGTGCATGGACTGTGGAGCAACTGGCGTGCGTGGGAGTCGTGGCAGAACATTCTGACGACCGCGCACAGCTACGACTGGAAGGCTTTCCCCGTCGGCGAGAAGCCGGAGAAGGGCTTGATGAACACGGGCGGAGCGTTTCTTTCGTCTGAGCCGACGAACGGCATCTTCGAGAACTCGCAGCAGGTCGGCAAGTACATTCGCTACGCTCAGGAGGAGCGCAACGCGTGGCACGTTGACGTTGTCGCGCACTCGATGGGCGGTCTCATTACGCGTCACTACATTCACAACTTCATGCCGCCTTCGCCCGACGGTCGGCCGCAGATTGCGCACCTCATCATGCTCGGCACGCCGAACATGGGCAGCCCGTGCGCCGACGTGATGAACTCGGCCTTCGAGGTTCTGGGCAAGAACGTCGAAGCCATGCGGCAGTTGAAGCCTTCGTCGGTCGCCGAATTCAACGAGGTGAACGTCAATCGCAAGGGCGTCAAGTTCTCCGTTCTGGCAGGCAATCCGCTGCCCGTGATGTGCAAGACGGTGGTCTGGAACGACGGCGTCGTACCCGTCGAGTCGGCGCACTGGAAAATCAAAGACAACGCCATCTCCAAGAACGTCCACACGGACTTAACCGGAACAGCGGATTTTTCGAACTTCGTCAAGCCGCGTCTGGCAATCGGCCCGAAGGGCAATCACAACCCGGAAGCGCCCACGCTGTCGCAGTACCCGAACCGGATTAATCGAGACTTCAATGCGACATCAGCGCCCGTCTTTCTCAACGCTTCTTACATGCTCCCATCTGCTGGCGCAGTCGAAACATTTGAAGACGATTCCCGCCCCGCCTTCGCCAAAGAGTTGAGGCTCGCAGCGAATCAGTCGGCGGAAGTCGAAATCCCTGTCACGGCGGCCGCCAACTTCGGCGTCACGTTCATGGCAGACGCGAACGTCTCGGCCATGCTGATAGACGACAAGGGCGCGCTTCGGGGCAAAAGCCTCGCCGGGTCGCCGGACGCTAAAGGCTTCTTCCGTACTATCTTCGTTGACGCGGTAGTGAGCGCGGGGACGTGGAGACTGAAGCTGGAAAATACAGGGAAGTTTGAAGCGCCCGTCGTCATCGCGGCTTGGAGCAATGCCGCCAAGAAATTTTAAGCGCGTCCTTGAGGCACTTTCGCAGTCGCTTGCGCGTTTGCTGAAGCAGTCGTCCGAAGAAAGGCTGCGCCGGGCGATTACCAATCTTATCTTTAAGCATCGAGCGGCGTCTGGTTTTGACCGGACGCCGCTTGATACGTTTAGGACAGCTTTCGCGCGTTAAAGATTGAGAGCCGAACATGCAAAGAAACGTCGGCGAGAGACCTTAAAGCAAGCTGAAGGGGAAGAATCATGTGCGAGATAAACTTTCGGTCTTTATTGACATCGCTCGCGGCAGTTGTTGTTTTCGTGCTGACCGTGCAGGCGCAAGAGACTGAACTGGCAGCCAGCTCTTCGATTACCGCAGCGAGATTACCGGCGGGGGCACAGCGCCTTTTGCCCGCCAGCGTTCCGGCAGAAATCAATGACGCGCTTAAAAAGATTATCGAATCCGGCGAGGGAAAGATTGTCCAGGGCGAGTCGGAAGTTTTAGCGTGGGCTGATGCGAGCTACCGCAAAGCCGACGCGGCCAAGCTGATTCGTCAACTGCAAGGAAACCTTGAGGCCGCCAACTGGATTTACGAAGTGGGCGGCAAAGAGGGCGACCTGACCGTCTTCAGCGTAGTTCAGGAAACACCCACACGCCGCCTCCTCCTCGGCTTTTATGTTCCCACCGACGAAGCGTTGCTCGTAGCGTGGACAGAAGCCCTCCCCGCCGCGAGCAGCACAAGTTCCGTCAATGGTCAGACGCGTCCGGCGCAAGCCACCGAGACGAAGCCCGCGCAGGGTTCTTCGAGTTCTCTACAGGTGGTCGGCACATGGACGAACGGCAGCATCTCCTTATTGCAGGAGCGCAACACCATCACGGGCGCAACCACGCCGAGCAACGGCTCAACCTTCAAGTACGTCTTCACGACGGACGGCCGTTTCGAGTTTGTCGGGCTGATGCAATCCACGATGTACGGTTGCACGACCTCCCTCTTTAATCAGAAGGCCGGAAGATTCGAGACCGACGGCAAGAGCATCACGCTGATTCCGAGTAAGAATTTCTGGCGGCAGCAGAATAGCTGCGCGCCCAACAGTACGAAGGAGAGAGACTACACGTTGGAGCGCGAAACTTTTCAACTTCGCACGAAGACGGATGAACACGGCAAAGCATTCATCTGTCTGACAAGCGCGAAAGGCGAAACCTGCTACCGACGCGAAGAAAGATAATCAACCGTCTGCCAGAGACGGCATCGGACGGCGCGGGGCATCCGAAGACCCCGCGCCGCGTTTCTCTTAGCCAGCCTCTCATCAGTTTCAGAACTGTTCCTGTAGAATGGCCTCATGGCTAAACGACCCGGCATCTTCCCGACCTTCTTCCTTTCGGGCTTCGAGTGCTCCACCTTTCTCTGGAAGGATGGGAAGCGGCGCAACCTCGTCGAGGAGACGCAACACCACCGACACGCGCGCGAGGACTATCGCATCTTGCGCGACTTGGGAATTGCCGTCTCCCGCGAAGGCATACCTTGGCCGCTCGTAGAGAAGCAGGGGAAGTTTGACTTTGCGCCAATCGAGCCGATGATTGAGGCGATGCAGCACGCACAAGTGCTTCCCATCTGGGACCTCTGCCATTACGGCTACCCGGACGACCTCGACCCTTTTTCCGAAGACTTCATCGAGCGCTTCGCCGATTACTGTCGCGCGGCGGCCCGCTACGTTGTGCCGCGCCTGCCCGCGCCGCACTTCTTCACGCCGATTAACGAAATCACATTCTTCTCTTTCTGCGGCGGCGAGTGGGGCTGGGTCGCCCCGTACAGGAAGAGCAGAGATGAACGCTTCAGTTTCCGCCTCGCATTGTGCAAGGCGGCCATTGCCGGCGTGAAGGCCATCCGTGAAGTGCAGCCCGACGCGCGGATGGTTCATATAGACCCGCTGGTGCAGGTCGTGGCTCCGCGAGACCGTCCAGACCAAATCGAGGCCGCACACTGGGAGACCTACGTTGACACTTTTCTCGCGTGGGACATCCTCTTCGGCCGGGAGCATCCAGAGTTCGGCGGAACGCCTGAGATACTCGACATCGTGGGGGCGAACAACTATTCCTTCGGGCAGATGGAATACAGGGAGCATGGCCCGCATCAGGCGCTTGACCCCGGTGACGAGCGCATCAAGCCGCTCTGCGACCTGCTGCAACTAGTCTGGGAGCGATACCACAGGCCGATGATTATCGGGGAGACAAGCGGGTTGGGACACGGCCGTGCGGCGTGGCTCAAAGACGTGATGGAAGAGTCGCTCGCCGCAGTCAATCAGGGGATGGAGCTTCACGGCATCTGTCTGTTCCCTGCCGTAGATATGCCGGATTGGCATACCGGCAAGTGGCTGCATAACGGCATCTGTGATTTAGTCGAGGACGGAGATGACTTGAAGCGGGTTCCGCACACACCTTACGTCGAGGAGTTGCGCCGCTGGCAGAGAGAACTTAACCGCGTCAGCGAACTCGACGAAGACCCGTTTAGCGACCCCGTCGAATTGCAGGACGTGATTGATGCCGCCGCGCGGTTGCGAAAGGTGCCCGACCAGGATTGGAGTTGAAGAACGCGGGAGGTCGGTTGAGAGAATCTCTTATTTGGTGAGTTCCTCGATGGCTTGCAAAACCTCCTGACGTTGCTGGTCATTCCGTGTCAACTTGAGCACCTGATTGAAATCGGCGAGTGCGTTCTCCTGCTCGCCTTTTTGGGCATAGTTTTTTCCGCGATTATAGAAAGCGAGCACCGCGCCCGGCTTGAGCCGGATGGTCTCACTGTAATCGGCAATCGCGTGATTGAGGTCGCCGAGCATGGTGTAGGCGTCGCCCCTCAGGCTATAGGCGACGGCGTCATTACGCCTCAGCGCCAGAGTGCGGTCGAAGTCTGCGATAGCCCGCGCGTATTCACCCCTCTCGCTGAACAAGCTTCCCCGGAGGAAGAAAGCTTCCGCGTAATCGCTCTTGAGGTTGAGCACTCTGTCGCAATCCGCCAGAGCGAGTTCGTAATCGCCTTTATCACAGTAAGCAATCGCACGGTTGAAATAGGCCATCGCATCATCCGGGTTGAGTTCGAGCAGCCGATTGTAGTCTTCAATCGCGTCGTCAATGCGCTGCCGCTCGCCGGTCGTCCTGTATAGATATAAGGACGCGATTCCTCTGTATAAGTAGACGGGGCTGAGATTGGCCGCAGGGGCGGACTCATCCTGTCGGGACAGGGCTTCGGTAAAAGAGGCGATGGCATCTTTGAAGTTCTGCTTATCAAAATGTAACAGCCCGGCGGTGATGAGTCTCAGATAGCTGCTCTGCTCAGACAGTCGTCCCTGCACAGTGAAACTTTCAAATCTCGCCGGAGCGGCGCTCAGCGCCTCTTTTCCCTCGACGGAACGGAAGACGTTGTTCTTATGTAGTATCTCAAAATGTACTTTGACCTGCGCGCCCTCGCCCGTGCCGTCGGACTGTCCCCAGACGACTATCGCCGCTTTGCGTTCCCTGCCTTTGGCGCGCGCCAGCGCCGTGCCCGCCTCCTCTGAAATCACATCGGGCACGGATTGGACTTCAAACTCATCACTCTGACGAGCGACGAGACGCAACTGCTCAAGGAGCATCTCTGTTGCCTGCACGCTCTCTGCCCCTTGCGACTGAAGACCGGCGAGGAGGACGATGGATTTTCTCTCAGGCGAGCGATGGTAGTAGTTCCATGCGAGGCAACTGATGATGGCGATAAGCGGCAGCGCCACGAGACGCATGCGCGGCCGTAATCGCTGCCCTTTGGTACTGTGCGCCGGGCTTCTCGCTGAATAATCGTGACTCATGGTTGCGTCTTCGCTGAGGCCGTTTCAGGAGCCTGAGGTTGTGTGTTGAATTCAATGCCAAAAGCTGAGGAGGCTTCCGCGAGGCTCTCGTCGTCCCACAAGCCCACCCATGCTTTTTCGATTGTCCCGTCGTTGGAAACCAGCAAAGTCAACGGAGTTTTGGAGAGCTTATAGCTGGAAATATCTTTGGGCGACGCGAGCGCCAGTCGCATCGAATCGCTTCCGACGGACTTCAGATATTCTTTAAGCTTATCCTTGTTCTCAGACTGCGACACCAGCCCATAGACTTCAAAGCGATTCGCGTCATGCTTATTGACCAACTCGTTCCAGTAAGCAAACTGCTTACGACAGTATGGTCAAGTGGGCGTGAAATACATGAGGACGCGCTTTGGCCCCTCTCCCGTGTAGCGCACGTTAACGGTTTCATCACTCAACCCTCTGGCTGCCAGCGGACTTAATTTATCGCCCACCTTTGCAAGCTCCGGCTGTAATCTCGACAGCCGCGCGCGCAACTGCAAATTTTGCCTGAGCAACAGGATGTTCGTGATAAAGAGCAGCGCCAACACCACCCACGTCGCTTTGGCTACGGATAACTTCCAGCCCTTCATGAAACTCATCGCAAGCTCCCCTCAATGTTGGTTTTGCGCACGTGTTTCCACAGCATTGTTTGCCTGAAGGATGCCCGTCGAGACTCCGAAAATCGCCGCGCCTCTCAGGTCTTTACTGCTAATCTCGTTCGCCAGACTGAAGGCGCGTGCTTCATCCTTGAAGGACAAACGCTGAAATGTCGGAATGATGTTCCAGGCCATCTGCGTCAGAGATTGCGCAAAGAGCTTTCGCGTCTCGTCGGAAGAGGTGGCCGGGGGCGGCGCGAGCGAGACGCTGTTGATGACCTTGACGGTCGCACGCAAAGTCTCCGGAGCTTCGGCTTCGTCAACTTTAGAAAATGCCGCAGCAAGCATCAGCATGTATCGGACTTTAGCCGGATTATTGTCGGTCGCGGCGACCAGCTTCGCTGCTTGATGTAACAACTCGCGGGCGTGTGCGACATCCTTCAGAGCAAAAAAGCTCAAGGCTATCTTCTGCAACGCGGCCGCGCGTGACAGGCCCGAACCGATTTTGGGAGCTATGTCCTCGGCGAGCGCAGTGTCTTTCTTCTCAAGCGCCTGACTGACCACGTCACTCAAAAGCTGGTCGCGCCAGATTCCCCGTTCGCCCCCTGCGGAGGTCGCCAGCGCGAGGTCGGCAGCCTGCCTGAGTTGCTTTTTCGCCAGAGCCATTTGCGCGGCCTGACTCAAGAAATCTTCTTTGAGCGTCGTGTTGGTGGCCGCGTTACCCTCGATGATGAGTTGATTTAGTTTGTCCGTGCTCTCTCTTATCCGCTCTTCGGCGGCGAGCCGGTCACGTAAAGAAATCGGGAGGCGGGATGTGATGACGGCGCTCAAGTATCGGCCGCGCGGGTAAAGCGCCGGCATCAGGCTCATTGTTGTCGCGGAGATGCCGCTCAATAGTCGGTAGGCGGATAAATTTTGAGACTCCGTCCACGTCTGCTTTTGCTCGATGGTTTTGATGACTACCGCAAGAAAACGCGCTTTCAATTCCGCAGGCGTCTGCTCAGCCAGATAGTAGGACTGCGTCCAAAAGAGCGTGTCTATCGTGAGACTGCCGGGGTTCTGCTCCTCGACTCCGAGGATGGCTGACAAGAGGTTTGTTATCTCTGTCGGACTCTCTTGCTGAAGACGTTCGAGAATGTAAAGGATAATTGTTCCGGGGTCTTTCCCGCTTCTGAGAATATTACGCACCACCTCGATTGCCGGTGCAACGCCGGACTTTTCCCTCAGCATCGCGTAGGCGCTGTGGAGTTGGTCGCGGCTGTCATTCTCTAAAACCTTGTAATCTTCACCCAGACGTTGAGCCAACTCCGGGGCGCGCAGTTTGATTGCCGCCAACAACTCGGAGCGCAGCGTAGAGGAGTAAAGCGCGGGTATCTCATCTGCGTGCGCCTTGAAGTCGCCGACCGCTTCGGCAATCAACGCTTCAGCTTCCTTTGATGTTTGCGCCGCCGTCTTCTCCTTTTGTTTCCATAAGAAATTAGCCAGACGCAGGCGGAGCAAGACCCTTATCGTCGGCTCGTCCATCAGCTTTATCTGACCGGGCAGTTGGTGCAAAGCCTCCTCAGCCTCTTGTCGCCCGACGCGCCCCTCAGGAGCGACGGTTGCCTGTTGGCCGGCTCCCGCGCGGATACTGATTGAGATGATTAAACAAGCCAGCAGCCACTTTCTCATCAGCTTCCTCCTTTAGCTTCAAGGGCGCTCGTCTGAGCTATGAAGATGATTTGCAACCTTTGCTTTTGTCGCACTCAAAAGCAACGCGGATGAGTCCATGAGAGCGTTGCTTTTGAGCGCGCAGGTTAGGTCTACGGTTGACGCGACGGACGTGTCCGGCACTAGCCAGACGACGACGAAGCACGTCGCGAGTATCTATTCTGCTGACTGCGGCAAGGAACGTGGCAAGTGTCTCAAACTCGCACGAGCACCTCCGGCGCAAAGACCGTAGGCGTCACTGTGCAGGCCGTCCACATCATGCACGAGTTGATGCTAACCCTGCTGTTGTGTGCATCTAAAGCGGCACGCTGATTTTTCGACAACTGATGAGGTGAGGTTTCTGACGGGCAAAACTGATTCCGGCCTCATGGCTTGACGACACTCGCTTAACCGAGGTCGCGCCTGATGCCGCTACGCATACAACTGCTACTGTTCGAGTTGAGATTCTTCCTGGATTGCAGCGTCGCAACGAGCACCATGCTTGATGCCATTGCTATAACAAGTAGCGCCGACGCCCGGAGTCTCTGTACATGAATCTCCGGTGCAGCTCACTTCGCTTCCGTCAGCACATTCTGTAAAACAGGTTACCGCAGACGCGGGCACAGGGTCGGTGAGAACCACAGCAGCTACCGTCACCAGAAACATGCAAGCGGAAAGAGCCATGGTTTTCCATGCTGTTTTCATGAGTATTCTCTCCTTGAGGTAAGGTGAAGTGGCGCAGGGGGTTTTTTAGGGGATGCAGAGGGTACGGAGCCTATTCCGCTTCATTTATTTTGTCAAGATTTTTTTTCTTGCACTCTACCGGCTCATCTCTTAAACGTCCCTGCCTCTTTGCTACCACTCCCTCAAGCATTGCTCCTCTCAGTCATGTCCTCATGTAGATAACTTCCCTACCCATGCGACTGCACGCGCTCTGCGCGCAAGCGAATCGTCGCCGATTGTCATTCTCGCTCAGAGTGTTCTATAAGTATCTACACCTCATATTCCCTTGTTTCCCCTACACAATTGATTGAGAAGCGAGGAATCCCGACAAATGCCGACGACTCAGGCGCGCACCATTCTCATCGTCGAAGATTCCGACGACATCAGAATAACGCTGCGGCTCTACCTGCTGACGGAAGGTTATCATGTGCTCGAAGCCATCAACGGACAGGAGGCCGTCGAGTTCGTTCAGCAACAATGTCCAGACTTGATTCTGATGGACTTGAACATGCCTCACATGGACGGGCTGGAAGCGACAGAGCGCATACGCCAGTGCAGAGACCTCTGCGAGCGTGTGCCGATTCTCGCTATTACTGCCTTCGACACTCACGGCATGCGCGACGCTGCGCTTGAAGCAGGATGTAACGACTATCTCTTAAAACCGCTCGACCTCACACAGTTAGGTCAAACTCTGAGACGAATGTTGGAGGGCTGATTGTGAACCAAAGTGAGCCTCGCTACCCATCTGTCCTGCTGGCAGAAGACAACCCTGAACATCAACTGATAACGCGCAGTCTGCTCGAAGCGTGCGGCTGTCGGGTGATTGAAGCGGCGAACGGAGAAGAGGCTGTGACGCTTGCCAAGCTGAAACGTCCTCGGATGATTCTTCTCGACCTGAGAATGCCCGTCGTTGACGGTCTGGAGGCGGCGCGTCGCATCCGTGCGTTGCCGGGGATGAGCGGCGTCCCGATGGTCGCCTACACGGCTATCTACAGCTACTCTCTGACCGAACTGGCGACGGCCGCCGGTTTCGACGAGTATGTGAAAAAACCTGTCACCTTAGAGATGATGGCACAACTGCTCGACCGCTATCTGCCTAACAGGCCGGCGGGCGGCTACAACCCACAGGAAGCGGGAGCGGACTGAGCATCTTTGTTATAAAGAACAGCCCCGTCGGCAGCGATAAGATTCGACGGCGGCACAGGCGGCGCGGGATGAATAAATGCGCTGAGATTATGCAGACGTTCCTGAATAAATGTGCAAAGCGATGTGAAGTGCTACTACTTCAGCCCGCGTACCTTTCTTCGACGGTCGCGGCGAAGACTATTGTTCCGATGATGCCGATGATGCCGGCGACGATGAACGGTGCCTGTGGCTCGATTTTCCAGAGCAGCCCTCCGACGGCGGCGGCGGGCGTGATTGTCAGGCTGCGAACAAGATAGTACAAGCCGACGGTGCGCGCACGCAGATGCGGCTCCGCGAAATCGACAATCATCGCCTTGCGCGACGGTTCGCCAATCTCCCGCAGGCCGCCGATGATGAAAGCGAAGACTAATGTGGCGAAACTCCCGGACAGGACGACAGCCACCGGGAACAGTGCGAAGCAGACGAAGGTGGCGATGACGAACGGCTTACGCCCGACGCGGTCTGCTACCCTCGCCGCAGGGATATAGACGAGGATTGCCGTCGCCATCTGGACGGCGAAGAGCGCCCCGTACTGTGGAAGACTGATGCCGGTCACGTTCGTCACGTAAAGGATGATAAAAATCTCGGCCATCCCCTCGCACGTCCTGATGATGATGTCGGAAACGAGCAGTCGCTTGAGCGCGGCATGAAAAGAGCGCCAGACGCCGTGGATATTGGCCGGCGCGCCGACGACGACTGGCAGCCTGATAGCCAGCGTCAGGGCTGCGGCCACACCGGCGAGCGTCAGCATGATGACGAGACCCGTGCGTACTCCCGTGATGACTCCGCCCCAAGCTATCAGCGCGCCACCGGCGAGCGGTGCGACGGTCATGGGTAACCGCTTAAGCATGGATTGGAGCGTGAATCCCATAGCCCGGCGCTCTCTGGGCAAGGCGTCGCCGATGACGGCGAAGACCGCCGGGGAGGCCATGCTATGCCACGCCATCGAGAGGGCGAGACCGAGGAAGACGTAAGGCCAGGAGGGGCTGACCAGATAGAAGAAATAACCGGTCGAGGCGAGTGCGATGAAGGTGAGGAAGGCACGGCGGCGTCCGACGCGGTCGGCCAGCCACCCGCCCGGATACTGATAGACGGCGTCAAAGAAGTCCTTCGCCGTGCCGAAGAGCCCGATTGTCCCGACGCCCGCTCCGAGTGCTTCCAGATATTTCGGCAGATACCGCTTCCACAACTCTTCGCCAAACCCCAGCAGGAAGACGACCACCGACACGAGGACGACATTGCGCTCCAGTCCCAGATAGTCGGCGACGCGCGCCCGTCGCGTGCTCACGGTAAAATCTGCAACTTCTTTGTCCTCGGTCGCAGCCATCGGCTCTTACCTCGCCAGCCAGCTTACTCGAATGGACAATCTTCTGCACCATCCGGGTCGAGAGCGGGTTGTCGAAATCAAGCGTGTGGCAGTTGGTATGAAACCGAAGGGGCAGGCATCTTGTCTGCCGAAGGCACGCAGGACATCAGTCGCTTTCATGACGTGTCCCGGCGTCGCCGCCTCAGTCGGCTGCTCCGTGCGTCAGGGTTATGGGGACAGTTGAAGTTCGCGGATGTTGTCGGCGCGCTCGGCTTCGATGCGTCGCTCGAAGGGGTCGAGGCTGATGAAGCCGGGTCGTCCGCGCACCTCGAAGGTCAACTCGGTCTGGCCGGTGCGGAGGTGACGGGCGGCGTGGGGATAAGGCGGCCAAACGATAACGTCTATCTCCGCGTCAACTGCGCGAGCTAAACCGGCAACGAGTGAACATCGCGGCTGCTCGGATTTCTCACAGACTTTCTCTTGTAGGCATTTGTGAAGCGAACGCGGATTAGCCAGAAAATCAGTAAGAGCAATGGTACGACAGCCAAGAGAAGTATTTTTGGCCCGCCCATGAAAGCGATTACTCGTTTCTGTGCCAGGAACGACCCCGTGGCGATGAAGAGCCCAAAGCACATGCGCCAGAGATGTCGCGCGATTCGCTGCGTTCCGAAAACACCGCCACGCATAAGCATACGAACGTCCCCTGCGGCGGCGAGCAGGGCGACCGTACCGAGGAAAAAGAGCATTCCGGCCGGGACTCCGTTTAATGTCCCCTTCGGGCTTCTTGCCGCTTCTATCCCGGTCGTCAGCGTGAGCACTCCCATCACCAAGGCAAACACAACCCCGACCCAATCGAAAACGCTCGTTTCCCCACCTCGCCGCCTCGCGGTCAACCACGCGGTTGCCACCAGATAGCACACAAACAGCCCGCCGAAAACATTGCCCAGATACGCTGCGCTCGAACCCATGACGAGCATCGCGACGAAAAATACGTTTCCGGTCAGGCCATGCCGTCGGGAACCCTTACGGAACGACATCGCGGCCACCCCAGACAGCAGCCCTATGAGGCCAGCGCAAATGTGAACAACTAATATGGGCAATCGCATCGTTTCGCCCCCTTAGCTAATGACCCGATTTGCCAATTCAGTCTCTTCATGAATCCATACCTCTCACAGAACTAAGATTCAGAACGCCCTGCGAGATTCGTGTCGTGCTCAGCCAGCGTGTTGTTGCGACGCCTTCCATTTCTCCATGTTCATACCGCGAATGACGAGCCAGAGTATCAGCACCAATTCGCCGATGAGCGCGGGAAACACGATGCCCCGAACGTTGGCCGCGTACTGCGGAAGCAGCAATACAACAAGACTCAATGCGACGTAGCCAACGCCATTTGCGATAAGCCATATGGCGACAAACCGTGGGAGGAAGCGTGAGCGATAAATTAGAAGCGCCAGCGGCAGAAGCCAGACGCCCCAGAATATCTGTGCGGCATTTATTACCTGATTGTGCAGATGCAGGAAAAACATCATTAGCGCCTGCCGTTGCGACTCGTCGAAAGCCGACAATGCATTTCCGCCGCGCGCCGTAAGCAAACCTCCCCCGCCGCGCGCGAGCGTCAACGCAGCGGCGTCAGTCCAAACATTTGCGAAGTACAGAGCGGACGGCAGCACGCCTCCGAGAATTACCACTAACACGGCAAGCCTGCGATTCACTTGCTTGAACAGTTCGTAAAAGGCGAGCGTCAGAAACACGCCAGCGACGCCAGCGAACAATTCCGCCGCCATCCCCAAACGGAAGAGCGTCTCGTAGGTCGTGATGTTGTTCGCCGTCGCCGCCGCATCGCCCGCTACAAACAGCTTCGCTGGAATGTAAATTAATCGAAGCGGCGCGGACATCGGCAAGAGCAGGTACAGCAGCCCCGCGCGTCTCCCAGGATTCTTTATTAGGCTCATAATCGGGGGAACTCCCTAACAAGTACGCCCTGTGTCGGGCAGGCCTTCAAGGTTGGAATTGCCGCGCCAATGTAGAGCGCACCTATAAGAACCCGCTCCGCGCCGTTCACATACTCGGTGCGACGGGCTTTTCCATGTTCGGTTTGTCGGACTCCCTTGACTGCCCGCGTCGCAGGCTCCACAGTCCGCGCGCCGAGAGGATGACGGAGACGAGCGCGGTCGCGCCCAGCGTGAAGAGCGTCCAGACCCAGAAGAAGACTCCGCTGGAGTTGGCGATGCTGCCGCCGACAAGACCTCTCCCCCTCATGTGGGCAAGGGGCATGAGCGACGCAAGGAGCGAGCCGAGGAGGATGATGACGTATCCTGACCGCCGTCCGGCGAGCACCAGCGTCGCGTACAGCCAGACGACAAGGATAAGTATCCCGCTGATGTTCTTGAACCCTCCCGGCTCTATCCCGCGAACGATGTCGTCCGAGACGTGAAACGTAAACAAGAGAATCGAGAGCAGAGACGTGATGGTTAACACGACGTTGTGTTTCAATTGATATTCTCCATGTTAGCTGTGTGTGCTGCGATACATCGCTGACCGTCATTCCACTGGCGGTTATTAGCTTTTCCCAAGAGCCTGCCAAGCCCGTCCTTGAGAGCCTATAGACTTTGAAGTTCCAAGTCTCCACACGCTGTAATCAGATTGTAAAAAGTTGTACCGAGAGGAAGATGACTGTTTCTCGTTTTTGAGACGAGTTGAATGAGCGAGGATAAACTGCGGGATTGATTCGCTGCCGTTTATTCGACGAAGCGATAGCCGAGTCGGTGAACCGTAATGATGTGTCGAGGCTCCGCCGGGTCTGGTTCGATTTTCTGCCGCAGCCTAGCGATATGGTTGTCAACCGTGCGCGTCACCGGCGTGCTCTCATAACCCCACACTTCGTCGAGCAGTTGGTCGCGTGTGACGATTTCACCTCGCCGCCGGATGAGGTAGTGCAAGAGTTCAAATTCGCGTGCTGAAAGTTCTAATGCCTGTCCGCCTTTGCGCGCCACGTATTTTCTGAAATTCAACTCCACATCGCCAAAGGTAAAACTTTCGATTTCGACGACCTGTTTTGCAGCCCTTCGCAAATGCGCCCTGATGCGCGCGAGCAGTTCCTTAACGCTAAACGGTTTCGTCACGTAATCATCTGCGCCGACTTCGAGGCCGACCACCTTGTCAATTTCCTGACTCCGAGCAGTCAGCATAAGAATTGGAGTTTCGACCCCGCGTGCGCGCAACATGCGGCACACATCTATTCCGCTCATCAAAGGCAGCATCACGTCGAGCAGAATGATGTCAGGTTTCTCGGTCGAGGCCTTCTCTAAGCCCTCCTTCCCATCGCGTGCCACAGAGACCTCGTAGCCTTCATACTCACAGCTATCTTTCAACCCAAGCACCATGTTGGGTTCGTCTTCGATTATCAGAACTTTGGTCAACTTTATTTTTCTCCTCTGACTAACTTTGAGCATCAGCGGCCCTGCGCGCCAGCGGAAGGAGAATCGTAAAACGACTTCCCTTCCCGACCTCGCTTTCGACCGAGATGGTTCCCTGATGAGCTTCGATAATGTGCTTCACCAGAGATAAGCCGAGGCCGCTGCCCTTGATGTCATGCACCAGTCCGTTGCCCACACGATAAAACTTCTCGAAAATCTTTGCCTGTTCGGCGCGTGGAATTCCAATCCCATAATCCGCGATTTCAATAGACAGAGCAGAGCCGAGCGTTTTCATCGTGATAGAGAGCTGCTTCACCTCGCCTGAATATTTAATAGCATTATCAAGCAGATTTGAGATGGCCTGCCCCATCGCGTCGCGGTCTATTAAGACTGACGGCAAATCAGGTTGTATGTTTGTTTGAACGTCGAAGCCGGAATTGATGATTTGATAGCGATAGCTGGAAAGCACATCCTCTATCACTTCTGCCATATCACCATCGGCAAAATTATACGTTTTCCGTCCGGCCTCGATTTTTGAGAAATCGAGGATGTTATCGATTGTCTTGTTCAAACGCCGGCTTTCATGGCGGATGATGCGGTAATACTCCGTCTTCTTTTCTTCATTGTTAACGCGACCTAGTTCGAGGATTTCAGAAAACAGGCTGATGAGCGATAGAGGGGTCTTTAGTTCATGCGAGACATTTGAGACGAAATTTGATTTCGCTTGCGCCAGACGTGCTTCGCGGTCAGTGGCACGGATGGTCAGGGCTATACCACAAAGCAAGAACACCACGACGAGGAAAGTTACCCCGGCACTGTGCAAAAAACTGTCGCGCGCGAGGTCATCGAGATTTGTATTTTTCAGGCCGATTCTCGCTTTCCAATTCGAGAGCGGACGCTCAAAGTTGCTTTCGAAAAAGTGTCCGTTTTGAGCTGCCGCGTTTGAATAAAGCACGTGCTGATTCTCGTCGCTAATCGTAATGGCTATGTCTGATGAGGCGGTGTTTGTCTTGTGATATTTTGAAATTACCTCGCCTATACTGCGAGCTATCACGTCGCTGCTGACGAAACCCTCGTTTAATAAGACACCCGCAAAACCGCCCTGCTCTCCTTCTGTTAGCTCCTTCAACGGATAAAACAGATATGTTCCTTGACGCATGTGACTGTCCGGCAGACACGTCGGACAGGAATGATATGCGAATAAATACTTGCGATTACCGTCAAGAAAACTTTGGGCTATCCGCGCGTTGTTAAATAGATTCAGAATGTGGGACTGCGTCGGGGTGAATCCTGCCTGAGCGATTTTCACAAATTTATCCGAATACATGTACGCATAGCTATCTGTTTCTCGCTTACCATCCCCGTAGGAGAAAGCAAAAATTTCTTCTATCTCAGGATGCGAACGCTTTACGTCTGCAAAATATTTTTCGAGCTCTTCCGCAGCTCCAATGGATGAAAGGTGGATGCTTCCGACCGGGTTCAAAGTTTGAGCTGCGACGCCCTCCAGGCGTTGTTTTATCTGTTGCTCTACGTTGGTTAATCCCTGTCGAAGGTTATCCTTGAATGCACCTTTGGTTTTATTCTGGAGTTCTGCGAGCGAGCGATACTGCATATAAGTCAATACCAGAAGGGGAAGGAACACACCTACTGATACCAGTATCGTCAGCTTCTTTCGCAGCGATAGTTTGCTGATTGCATCTCGGAACATACCGGGAGAGAGCATACATCGAGATTCTACAGAAAGTTGTCACTCCTTCGCACCGGAATTGTAAAAAGTGGTCGTGGTGCAGGAGTTGCCTCCGCAGCTATGATAATGCTTCCGCTCCTTCCAGACGCCTAAGCGGACGAGAGGAGGGGTCGAGGCCAGATAGACATGGGCCCCTTCACGACCTTCCTTATCACAATTTCATCTTTGCAACGGAACCCTAGATGCGGTCTGTCGAAGATTTATACGACACAGATAAGGTGCCTCCAAGAGTTTTCGCTCACTCCTTACTGTTATACTAACTAGGGATACACAACTGATGCGTTTGTGCTCCCAAGATGCCGCTTCGCTAACTTTTCTCTTATCGTAAGCGCAATATCCACGTGTGAAACGTTCTATCTGTTGCCGGTTAACTCCCCTTCCCTTTTCGGTCAGAGAGGTCGTAGAGAGCGTCGATAATCGATAATCGAGATGGTTGGATTGTCAGTTCAGAGCCCCCCCTCCCAAAATAAGCATTGTCGCGGGGGGGTTGTTATGTTATAAACAGCCCTCATGAGAAAACAGCCGTTCTCTATCAGTCCGAATCCTCTTCTTCTATATTTGACCCCTGCGCTTCAGGTCACTCTCGAAAAAGTCAGGTTTGTCGTGGATTCGAGGCAGGGACTAACGGCGCTGCTCGGTGATGTCGGGCTCGGTAAATCGACCGTTATCCGCTATCTTTTTAACGAATACGACGCGCGCGACGATGCTGCGGCGACCCTTATCCCTTCTCCCAACTTCCCCTCCGAGTTCGCCTTTTTGAAGAAGATTTGTGCAGATTTCGGGCTTCCTGCGCGCCGGTCGATGGTCGACCAGGAGAATGAGTTGCGCCGCTATCTGCTCGATGTCTATACGCAGGACAAGGTTTGCGTGGTCTTCATAGACGAAGCGCAACGTCTGACAGGACGGCAACTGGAACTCGTCCGTACGCTGCTCAATTTCGAGACGGACGAGACGAAGCTCATACAGGTGGTGCTGTCTGCCCAGTTGGAACTGCGCCAAAAGCTGGCCGATACGAGCAAAAAGGCTCTCCGCAGCCGTATTTTTGCGCCTTCGATGCTCGCCCCGCTCTCACTGCAAGAGACACAAGAGATGGTCGATTTTCGCTGTAAGCAGGCGGGAGTTCCTAACCCATTCACAATGCAAGGGATAGAAGCCCTCTACACATTAACCGGCGGCGTACCTCGCGAGATTTTGAAGGTGGCCGCCGTAGCCTGGCGTTTTAGTGAATCGGACGGGCACAAAATCACGCCCGAACTGATTCAGGAGGCGGCCGGCGAAGCCATTCTGAACACGGAGCAGGAACATGCCTAGCAGTCGTTGGCTCAAATCCGTAGAGCCCCAGAGGCCAGCAGAGTCCACGCCGGAGCCTACGCCGAACGTCAGCATGAGCGACGTGCGCCGTCTCATGCGTGAGAAGACGGAGCGAGCTAAAGGGCATAAGAAAGAGCAATTAAAAGAGAATACTACTGTAGCGACTCCTGTAGATACTACTGTAGCGACTCCTGTAGATACTACTGTAATCACCCCTCCTCCATCAGTTACTCCCGATATCAACGAAGCGACTGCCGATGCCCCTCTCCAGACGGGTGAGTTGGCTGCCAAACTGGCACAGCCGCAATATCTTGACGCAACGCACACGGCTTCGGAGCAGCGCGTCTATTCGGTAATGTACAGGGAGACGATTAGTAAGGGTGTACGTGAACGTCACTACGGCCCCAAGGAGTTGTGCATCAAAACGGGGATACGCTCCGACCGCACTGTGAGGATGGCCGTTCGTGGCCTGATACAGAAATTATCGCTTGAAGTGGTCTCACATGGTTTCTATTTTCCACAGGGGCCACGTTACCGCGTCTACGAGCCGAAAGACGTCATCAAAAGACGGAAAGCGGCCGGGTTGGAGATTGACCCACAGACGAAGAAGATTATCGGTACTACTGTAGATACTACTGTAGATACAGTAGTATCTGCTCCTGTAGATACTCCTGTCGATGGTACTACCAAAATCTACAGTAGTACTCCTGTAGAAATTACAGGAGTAACTCCTGTAGAAATTACAGGAGTATATAAATATGAAAAGAATATTGGAGATAGAGTCATTCCTCCCACTTCATCATCAAATGTTCTTGAGCGGCGAACCGGGGATGATGATGAGGCGTTCGCCGAGTTCACAAAAGTTCTCCGAGAGGTTGCAAGGGAAGTGACAGGGAAGGAGACCTCCGCAACGGAGGCAGGGCGTTGGAGGGAGTTGGCCGAGGTGCTGGCGGCGGAGCTGAAAATTGCCTCGGCGCGGACGAGCGTCTCCTCCGTGCCTGCCTTCTTGGCAGAGCACCTGCGCCGACGTCTCTGGAAGATTGACAAGAAGCAAGCGCAGGCCGAGGGGAGGGAGTTGCCCGACCAGTCGAGCGGCGAGGGGGGGAACGCGAACCCTGTGGAGTGCCCGGACTGTCGGGGCTCCGGTTGGTGGTATCCGGAAGGGGTGGAGCGCGGCGTCGCCAAGTGCAAGCACGCGAGTCTGCCGGGAACGAAAGGTGTCTAACGAAGCATGAGGGGAAAAAGAGGAATTTGGGTTCTGCGTGTGACGGCGCTGCTGGTCGCCGCCATTTGCACGCACCTCGTCATCAGTTCCGGCGTCGCGCCGGTCGCGGCTCAGAAGAGGGCGCGGCGTGGAGGCTCTCCGACGGCGTCGGACGCGAAGAGTCTGTTCAATCAGCGCTGCGCCAAGTGTCACGGGGCAGACGGGCGCGCCCACACGGTGATGGGTGAGATAGGCATCGCGCCGAATTTCACGGAGCGCAGATGGCAGGAGGGTGTGAGCGACAGGCGTCTGACGAACTCCATCATGTACGGGCGCGAAGGCATGCCCGCCTTCAGAAGTAAGCTGTCGCAGAAGCAGATAAAGGCGCTCGTCGCTTACGTCCGCGCGTTTGACAAAGGCGGAGGTGGCGGTGCGCCTTGAGAGGCGTGCGAGCGCGTTCAGAGGATGGTGGCTTGTTGGAGGATGCGGTTGAGCGGATGCGTCGTCTCGGCCTCGATGTTGCGGAAGGTTTCACGCAACTGAATGACAGCCTCGTAGGCCGCCTCGTCGTAGACTTCGCCTTCGCAGACGCGCAACGCACGCGCGCGTTTTTCGCTCCCGGCTATCACACGGCTGAAGATGGACGAAGTCTCGTAGAAGAGCCGCACCCATTCCTGCCACACCGTCAGTCCGGTCTGCATCTTCTGCTCGTAAGGCCGAAAGGCATGCGCCTTCGAGTCGCCCGACGCCAGCGCGCCAATGATGGCCTCAGAGGCGAACTTGGCTGAGTGCATAGCGTCGCCGACGCCTGAAGAGAAGATGGGGTCAACGAAGAAGGCCGCGTCGCCAATCATCAGCCAGCCGTCTCCGGCGAAGCGTTCCATCGCATAGCAGTAGTTGCCGTCCATGCGGAATTCGCGCAGGCGCGAGGCGTTGCGCATGCGCTCGTCGAGGATGGGATTAAGGCTCGTCGTCCATTTGAAGAACTGTTCGACGCTCTCGCCAGACCTCACGTGATGCTCGCGGCCGGAGACGATGCCGACCGATGTTATCTCGTCCGTGATGGGTATCTGCCATGCCCATCCACGCTTCACGGGAAGAAGATGGATGTGCGTGTTCGTGGCCGTCGCGGCGTCTCCGCGCTCGACGCCCGTGAACCAGCTATGGACGGCGAACTGCGGGTGGTCGGAGGCCTGTCTGAGCAGACCGAGTTGGCGGCCGAGCACCGATTGTCGTCCGGAAGCATCGACGACGAGACGGCTGTTGAGACTGAATCTTGAGCCGCCGACCTTGACCGTCACGCCGCTGGCATGACCCGCGCGGTTAAAGTTGATGCGGTCGACCTCCGCGCCTGAGAAGACGCGCGAACCATGTTCGCTGGCGAATCTCAGGAGCCGTTCGTCGAACTTGCCCCGGTCAACCTGATAGGCGTGCCCCCCTTCCTCGATGTCGTCGAACGACATATCAACCTGTTGCTCGTCAAACCAAGTCGTCCAGGAGACGCCGCGCTTGGCGATGAAGCCCTCGCGTTCCATAAGGGGCAGGAAGCCTATCTCGCGCAGCAGGCCGGTCGTGGAATGGGAGAGTGACTCGCCGACGTGCGCGCGAGGGTGGTGCGCTTTGTCAATGATGAGATGGTCGACCCCCGCCTTCGAGAGATAGGTGCCGAGGACAGACCCGGCCGGGCCGCCGCCGATGACAATCACGTCGGCGTCGAGTTTGCGCGCGCGCAAGGGGCTGCTGACAGTCCGCGTCGCATCGGCGGTCTGACCCGTGTCCATCTCTTGCGAGGACGTTGCTGCTGCTGCGGTGGTCGTCGTCTCGGTCGGGCTGAATCCCATGACCTCGAAAATCTCGTCGCGGATGCTGAGATATTCGTGTGAATCGAGGTCGCGCGGGCGCGGCAGGTTAACGTCGATAATTGTGCTGATGGTCGCCGGTCGCTTGCTCATCACGACGACGCGGTCTGAGAGTTGGACGGCCTCTTCAACGTCGTGCGTGACGAAGAGGACGGTCTTGCGTTCACGTTGCCAGATTTCCACCAACTCTGCGCGCATCCGCAAACGCGTCAGGAAGTCGAGCGCGCCGAAAGGCTCGTCCATGTAGAGCACGTCCGGGTTGGCGGCCAGCGCGCGCGCTATCTCGACGCGCTGTTTCATTCCGCCCGACAGTTCTCGCGGATAGGATTTCTCAAAACCCGTGAGGCCGACCATCTCGACGTAGTGCGCGACGATGCGGCTGCGTTCGGCGGGCGTCTTGTCGAGCAAACCGAAGCCGACGTTGTCCTCGACCGTGAGCCAGGGGAAGACGCCGTTCTCCTGAAAGATGAAGACGCGCCTGAGGTCTGGGCCGTTGACGGGCGAGCCGTCGATGATGACTTTGCCTTTCGAGGCGTTGAGGAAGCCGCCGATGATGTTCAGCAGCGTCGATTTACCGCAGCCCGAAGGGCCGACGATGCAGACAAACTCGCCTTCATTCACCGTTAAATCGATATTTTCTAGCACCGGCACCGCGCCGCTCGCCTGCTCCGCATCCTTTTGCGCAGACCTGCGGTGGCCGCGATATTCCATCCATAAATCCTGAACGACAATCTTCGGGGAACTAATCTTTTTCATGAGATGGCTTTTCCTCAAACGTCGCGCGCGGTCAATCAGCGATTGAAGCCCCAACGCACCTCTTCCATGTTCTCAAGTCGTCTGACCATGTAATCGAGCGTCAGTCCGATTAACCCGATGAGCATCATTCCGGCGAGCACAAGGTCGTAGCGCATACCTGCGTTACGCGCGTCGATGATGAGGAAGCCGAGGCCGGAATTGACGGCAATCATCTCGGCGGCGACGACGACCAGCCACGCGACGCCGAGCGCAATGCGCACGCCCGTGATGATTTGCGGCACGGCCGCCGGGAAGATGACTTTCTTAAAGAGCGTCAGCCGCCTGACTCCGAAATTGCGCGCGGCGCGCAGGTAGACGAGTTGAATGTTCTGCACGGCAGACATCGTCGCCGTCGTAATGGGGAAGAGGCTCGCAAGGAAAATCAGAAAAATCGGCGCGAGGTCGCTGACGCCGAACCAGAGAATCGCCACCGGAATCCACGCAATCGGCGAGATGGGGCGGAGAATCTGGATAAGGGGATTGAAGGCTTGAAAGGCGCGCATGAACCAGCCGAGCAGCAGTCCGAGCGGGATGCCGACAATCAAGGCCAGCAGGAAACCGGCCGAGACGCGAAACAGCGAGGCGACGATGTATTTGAAGAGCACGCCTTTGCGCGTCAACTCGGCCATCCCGGTCAACACCTGATGCGGTTTGGGGAAAATCGTGCTGCCTGAGAGAGCGACAGCGAAGTGCCATATCAGGATAAAGACGCACCCGACCAATACCGGCATCACTACTGCCTCATAGCGCGACCTCATTTCGGCCCCTCCCAATCGTAAGAACGCGCGCCATGCGTCTTGTCCGAAAAGCTCGCGTCTGTGTAATCCTCGAAAGAGGCGGAACCGTTGAGAATGCCCGCCTCGCGTCCGAGCGTGGCAATCTTCTCGAACTCTTCTCGCGCCAGCATCAGGTTCGCATAGTTCACACGGTCGGGCGGCGTGCTCAGCACGTAGCGCAGCAACTCCGGCTTCTGGTTGTAATACTGCTGAGAAATATCATCGGCGGCTTTCATGCGCCGCTCCATCCCGCCTTCGAGCCATTTGCCGCTGCGCGCGATGCCGTCGACCAACTGTTGCACCCACTCCGGGCGCTCCTTAATCAAGTCTTCGCGCACGACGAGCACGCACGAGATGAACTCCGGCCAGATGTCTTTCGCCTGATAGAGCACGCGGCCGTAGCCTTCCATCTGTGTCTTCGCCATGAAAGGCTCGCCGGAGGTGATGGCATCGACGGAGTTGGCGTAGAGCGCAGCAGGCATGTCGGGCGGCGGCATCTCGACGAAGTTCACGTCCTTGTCCGTCAAGCCGTTGTCGCGCAGGGCTTTAAAGATAATCAGGAATTGGTTCGAGTAGCGATTCGGAACGGCGATGGTCTTGTTCTTCAAATCGCGTATGCTGCGAATATCCGAGTTGTTGTGCACCATCATCGCCGTGCCGTCGCGATGTCCGAGATAGACAATCTTGATGGGCACGCCCTGCTCGCGCAGCTTCATTGCCAGCGGGGCGAGCATGAAGGTCGCCGGGATGTGGCCGGAGACGATAGACTCTTTGATTTCGGGAAAGCCACTGAACCTCACGGGTTCATAAAACCCCTCACCGGTCATGTTCTTGTTAATCCAATCGGTGACGGGGCATGTGAGGTGTCAAGTGACGGGGAGAAAACCGACGCGCAGGCTTGTCTTCGTCTGGCTGGCGGCGAAGAAATTGAATTTTTGGAAACCGATATTAAGCCAGACGTGTAAGAGACTGAGGCCGAGGAACGCGACGAAGACGCCGAGCACCAGTCTGAGTCCTTTAGACATAAAATCTCCTCTGTCGTCGAAGATGTAGAGCGATTTCCTTTTAAGCAGTGATACTTGAGGCCGGAAATAACACGTCGGGCATGCGGTGGCAGTAGTGCGCTTCTGCTCTCAGTAATCCTGCCCTGAAAGAGATAGCGAGGGGCGAGACCTCGCGCGCGATAATACAACTATCTCGCAAAGCGTCAAGTGCAATATCACTTCGAGCGTGATAAAGAGCACCGCGCGCGCCGGCACAGGCTTGACAGATAAACAGACAGAGGTATTATGGCAAACGTCACTGAGGGAACTAACAGCCACGCGTTCCAGAGATTGTCAGTCCTCGGCTTTGACGGTGTTCTTGGAATAGCCTCAATCCTCAAACAATCTGAACTTAACTAACCGTAATTTCCACGGCTCAGTTGATGATTCGTCTCGTCCTTCATCCCCGAACTTTGTGCTGTAAAAATTGCCACATAACTCAAACTTCAATTCCTGATTCGAACATGGGCAACGAAACTGCCGAGCCTTATGTCCTCCGGCAGTTTCCGGCAGAAACTTTTCTTCGGCGCGACCGAGTCCTTCAGTAGAACCCTCGGTCGTTTTCAATAACAGCTAGAGAGCTCTTCGGCGTAGTCGTGCGGTAGCTTTGTCTAAAATCCGACCTCCACGACGCCTGAAACAGCAAATCACCCGTCACAATCCGTCGTCCGACCCCGACCTGCCACGCCGGGTTTAGCTATCTTCCAGACAATCAGCGCGTCACTTGCCACACCCGATTCGCCGGGTGTCCAAGCCCACCTGTCCCTACGCACAGCAAACTATGAGACACGAAGGTGTTCACGAGTTGTTCAGCGCGAAGGCGCAAGACTGCGCGTCACACGTCGCCATTGAGGGCGGCGCGCGGCGTCTGACTTACGGTGAACTGGAAGGGGCGGCGAACGCGCTGGCGAATTTACTAATCTCTTTCGCCACGCCGCGCGGCTCTCTGGTCGCCATTCTGTCGGACGACTCCGTCGCCAACATCGTCGGCATGATAGGTATTCTCAAGGCCGGCTGTGTCTTCGTCCCGCTCGACCCGAAAATTCCGCAGAAAAGATTGCAGGCGATAATTGCCGAGACCTCGCCTGAGTGGTTCGTCACCGAGTCGAAATTCTTCGGCACGCTCGGAGATGTCATGGCCGAGCGTGCAGCGCAGGCCAAAGTCATCAGTCTGGACGAGGGTTTGACAGACGTTGAGCCTCATCCGTATCGCTTCGCGCGTCTTGAGGCGATAGCGGCAGACCGAAACACGGACAGTGTGGCGGTCGCGCGCGAGGCCGACGAGATGGCCTACATCTATTTCACGTCGGGTTCGACGGGCAGGCCGAAGGGAATTGCCGGACGGCTTAAGGGCATCGACCACTTCATCAGGTGGGAGATAAAAACCTTCGGCGTCACGGAGGGAACGCGCGTCAGCCAGTTGACGCTGCCTTCGTTCGACGCGTTCCTGAGAGATACCTTCACGCCTCTGTGCGCGGGCGGGACGGTCTGCGTGCCGTCTGACCGGGAACTGCTGCTCAATCCGGCCGCGCTGGCCGAGTGGATAGATAAAGAGCGCATCAACATCATTCATTGCGTGCCGTCGCTGTTTCGGCTCTTCTCCGGTCGGGTTTCGGATTCCGAAAGCTTCGCGGCGTTGCGATACGTGCTGCTGTCGGGAGAGCGTGTGCTTCCGGCGGACGTGCGGCGTTGGGTCGAAGTCTTCGGCGAGCGCATCCCTCTGGTGAACCTCTACGGGCCGACGGAGACGACGATGACAAAATTCTTTTACGTCATCAAACCGGAGGATAAAGACAGGCGTTCGATACCAATCGGAAAGCCGATGGAGGGCGCGCGCGCCATCGTCGTCAACGAACTCGGCGCCATCTGCCCGCCGGGGACGGTCGGCGAAATCTACATCAGAACTCCTTATCGCACGCTCGGTTATTACCAGCAGCCGGAGTTGACGAAAGAGGTCTTCTTTCAGAATCCGTTCAACAACGACGCCAGAGACATCGTCTATCGGACGGGCGATTTGGGGCGCGTTTTGGAGGATGGCAACTTCGAGTTCATCGGGCGGAAAGACCAGCAGGTAAAAATCAGAGGGGTGAGGATTGAACTGAGCGAGATTGAAAACCTGCTGCGCGAGCACGAGGCGGTTCAGGATGTCGCCGTCACGGCGCAGAATGAGACAAGCGACAACAATTATCTGTGCGCTTACGTCGTGCTGGCGGGCGACACGGACGCGAGCGCGCTGCGCGAGCATCTCGCGCAGAGTCTACCCGCGTACATGATGCCTTCGGCGTTTGTGAAGATGGAGGCGTTGCCGCGCACGGCGACGGGCAAGGTTGACCGGCATGCGCTGCCCGCTTTGAGCGAGGCGCTGAAGGAAGCTAAAGAGGCGCGCATTGCGCCCCGCACGCCGGTCGAAGAGGGACTGGCGGGCATCTGGTCGCAATTCCTCGACGTGCCGCGCCTCAGTGTCCACGACAATTTCTTTGCACTCGGCGGCCACTCTCTGCTCGCCATGCAACTGCTCTCACGCGTGCGCGATGCGTTTCAGGTCGAGGTCGCTCTGCGCAACTTCTTCGAGTCGCCGACGGTGGCCGGTCTTGCCGGTCACGTCGAAGCGGCGTTGAGGAGCGCGGCCGGGACGACTGCGCCGCCCATCGGCCGCGTCGAGCGCAACGGCGAAGCCGCGCTCTCTTTCGCGCAGCAACGTCTCTGGTTTCTCGATTACCTTGAGCCGGGCAATCCCGCTTACAACATCTCTTCGGCGGTGCGCCTCTCAGGCACGCTCGACCATGCGGCGCTCGAACGCGCCTTCACAGAGATTCTGCGACGCCACGAGGTCTTACGCACGACGTTTGCCGACGTGGAAGGGACGCCCGTCCAGACAATCGCGAAGACGCTGCCCGTGCCGCTGACGATGATTGACCTGAGCCAGCTTGCGCCGGACGAGAGGGAAGAGCGTGCGCTTCGTCTGAAGTCGGAGGAGGCGCGGCGTCCGTTCGATTTGCGGCGCGGCCCGTTGCTGAGAGTAACGCTCCTCAGGATGTCTGAGCGTGAGCACGTCGCTCTGCTGACGATGCATCACATCATCTCGGACGATTGGTCGATGGGCGTCCTCATCGGCGAGATTGGTAAGCTCTACGAAGCCTTCGTCAACGGAGAACCTTCGCCGCTGCCCGAACTCGCCGTGCAGTATGCGGACTACGCGCACTGGCAACAGCAATGGCTGCGAGGCGAGGTTTTAGAGACGCATCTCGACTACTGGCGGCAGAAACTCGGCGGCGGCCAAACGCCCGTCCTGAGACTTCCGACCGTGCGGCCGCGCCCTGCCGTGCAGACTTTCCGGGGAGCGCGCGAAACGCTGTCGCTCTCGCAGGAATTGACGGACGCCTTGAAGGAGTTTTGCCTGCGTCAGAACGTGACGATGTTTATGACGCTTTTGGCGGCGTTCAAAACTCTGCTCTATCGCTACACGAATCAGGAAGAGATAACGGTCGGCTCGCCCATCGCCAATCGCAACCGCAGCGAGATTGAGCCGCTGATAGGCTTCTTCGTCAACACGCTGGTACTGCGCACGGACTTGTCGGGCGAACTGACGTTCGCGCAGTTGTTGGAACGCGTGCGCGATGCGTCGCTCGCCGCTTACGCTCATCAGGATTTGCCCTTCGAGAAGATTGTCGATGCGTTGCAGCCGACGAGAGACTTGAGCCACACGCCGCTCTTTCAAGTGATGTTCACTTTGCAGAACATCTGGATGCCGACGCTTGAAAGCTCAAGCCTGAAGATGGACTTTCTCGACTCGCACACCGGCACGGCGAAGTTCGATTTGGAACTCATCCTTGTTGACCGGGGCGGCGAGGCGCTCTTCGGCGCGCTCGAATACAACACAGACCTCTTCGACGCAGAGACGGCGCGGCGTCTGCTCGGCCATTTCCGGCAGTTGCTCGAAAGCATCGTCGCCAATCCGCAGCAGAAGCTGGCAGACCTGCCTCTGCTCGCGGAGGACGAGCGGCGGCGGATGCTCGTCGAGTGGAACGATTCGGCCATCAGCTATCCTCTCGACAGTTGCATCCACGAACTCTTCGAGGCGCAGGTGGAGCGCACGCCTGAAGCCATCGCCGTCACGTTTCATGACGAGCAGTTGACTTACGCGCAACTGAACGCGCGCGTCAACAAGTTGGCTCATGCGCTGGTCGAGCATGGCGTGGGCGCGGAAGTGATTGTGGCGCTGCTGGCCGAGCGCGGCATAGATTTCCTGACGGCCGTGCTTGCCATCTTCAAAGCGGGCGGCGCATACGTCCCGCTCGACCCGGCGCACCCGACGCCGCGCCTGCGTAGCGTGCTCGCAGAGAGTCGCAGCAGTCTCGTCTTATCGACGAGAGAGTTCGTGCCAGCACTGTCGGACGCGCTGACGGGTTTGAGTGAAGAGCGGCCGGAACTGTTGTTGATTGAGAAACTGCTTGAGGGCGAGCGTCCGGTAGAGAATCTGCCGCGACGCTGCGCGCCTGCCAATCTCGCCTACGTCATCTTCACTTCGGGTTCGACGGGAGTGCCGAAAGGGGCGATGGTCGAGCATCGTGGGATGCTCAATCATCTCTACGCCAAAATCACAGACCTCAAACTGACCGGCGCGGATACGGTGGCGCAGACGGCCTCGCAATGCTTCGACATTTCGGTCTGGCAATTCCTCGCCGCGCTGCTCGTCGGCGGGCGCGTCTGCGTCTTCGACGACGAGGCGGCGCACGACGCCGCGCGTCTGCTCGAAGAGATTCGACGCCAGCGCATCAACATCTTCGAGACCGTGCCGACGTTGCTGCGCGCCACGCTCAACCACAGTGAAGCGAGCGGCGCTGAACGTCTGCGGCTCGACGGCCTGAGATGGATGCTGGTCACGGGCGAGGCGCTGCCGCCGGACATCTGCCGGCAATGGCTCGACGTTTACCCGGAAGTTCCCTTGATGAACGCATACGGGCCGACCGAGTGCTCGGACGACGTGACGCATTGCGTGATTAGTGTGCCTCCCTCGGCGGAGGTCGCACACATGCCCATCGGTCGCCCGGTCTCCAACATGAAGCTCTACATCCTCGACGCGCGCCTCAATCCCGTCCCCGTCGGCGTGAGCGGAGAGTTGTACGTCGGAGGCGTCGGCGTCGGGCGCGGCTATCTCAACAACGCGAGACAGACGGCGCAGGTCTTCATCCCGCATCCCTTCTCGGAAGTCCCCGGCGCGCGGCTTTACAAGACGGGCGACCTCGCGCGTTTTCTGCCCGACGGCCAGATAGAATTTCTCGGTCGCATCGATTATCAGGTGAAGATTCGCGGCTTCCGCATCGAACTCGGCGAGATTGAGACGGCGCTGGCCGCGCATCCTGCGGTACACGATGCGGTGGTGTTGGTGCGCGAGGACGTGCCGGGAGACAAGAGGCTCGTGGCCTACGTCGTCCCGGCCGGCGATGAACGCGTGAGCACGAGCGAGTTGCGTAACTTCCTCAAGCAACGTCTGCCCGAATACATGTCGCCGTCGGCCTTCGTCGTCCTCGACGCGCTGCCGCTCACGTCGAACGGCAAGGTTGACCGCAAGGCGCTGCCCGCGCCCGAAGGCGAGCGACCGGAGTTGAACGCCGAGTTCAGCCTGCCGCGCACCACGTCGGAAGCGCAGTTGGTCGATATCTGGCAGCAGGTCTTGCGCGTCGAGCGCGTCGGCATCCACGACAACTTTTTCGAGTTGGGCGGCGACTCGATTCTGATGATTCAGATTATCTCCAAAGCCAACGCCGTCGGCCTGCACCTCACTCTGCGCCAGTTCTTCCAGCATCAGACGGTCGCCGAACTGGCCGCGCTCGTCTCCGACGCGCAACACGTCCACGCCGAACAGGGCATCGTCACCGGAGACGTGCCTTTAACTCCCGTCCAGCATTGGCTCGTCGAACAGAATCTCGCAGACCTGCACCACTTCAATCTCGCGTTGATGCTTGAAGTGCCATCCTCCGACAACTCCGCGCTCTGGTCGGAGGTCGTGCGCCAACTGCTCTCGCATCACGACGCGTTGCGCCTGCGTTTCGACAGGCAGGAGACGGGCTGGCGACAGTTCAACGACGCGCCGGGCGAAACAGTGCCTTTCTCATGGCTGAATCTTGCGGAGATGCCGGAGCAGGAGCAGTCGCAGGCCATCGAGAGGGCTGCCGCCGAATTGCAGGCCAGTCTCAACCTCTCCGCAGGCCCTATCGTCCGCATCGCGCTCTTCCATCTCGGCGCGAACCAGCGCGGCCGTCTTTTAATCGTCATCCATCACATGGCGATTGACGGCGTCTCTTGGCGCATCCTGATTGAAGACCTCATGCTCGCACACGAGCAACTGAGTCGCGGCGAGACGGTCAGACTCCCGTCGAAGACCACCTCTTTCAAGCGTTGGGCGGAGCGGCTCGACGAACACGCGCGCTCGCTAGAGTTGCAACAGGAGGCGAGCTACTGGCTCTCCGAACCGCGCAGGCGCGTCCGACGCCTGCCGCTCGACTTCCCGCACGGCCTCAATACGGTTGACTCGACGCGCTTCATCACGCGCACGCTGACGAACGAAGAGACGCGCCTGCTGCTGCAAAGCGTCCCGGCCGTCTTTCACACGCAGATTGATGAAGTCTTGCTGACGGCGCTGGCGCAGACCTTCAAGAACTGGACGGGCAAGCGACGCCTGCTCGTCGATGTCGAAGGGCACGGGCGCGAAGACCTGTTCACGGACGCAGACCTCTCGCGCACGGTCGGTTGGTTCACGGCCATCTATCCCGTCTTGCTCGACCTCGGCGAGAGTGTGCAGATAGAGGACGCGCTGCGAGCGGTCAGCGAGCAGTTGCGCGCCGTCCCGAATCAGGGCATCGGTTACGGCCTGCTGCGTTACCTCGCCGCTGATGCCGGGACAAGAGAGATGCTCGGCCAACTGCCACCTTCGGAAGTCATCTTCAACTATCTCGGTCAGTTCGATAACAACCTGACGGAGGCTTCGTCCGCGTGGGGCTTGGCGAGCGAGTCAATCGGCTCAGTCCGCAGCCCTCGACAGCAGCGGCGTTACCTGCTCGAAATCACCGGCAGCGTCTCCGGCGAACGTCTCCATCTGACCTGGAAATACAGCGAGAACATTCATAAACGCGCGACCGTCGAGCGCCTCGCCAACGGCTACACGCACGCCTTGCAGTCGATTATCAAGCGCCATCAGGCGCACGCCGCCCCGCCGCGCGCAGAGGCCGCCAGCGACTTCCCCGGCATCGACCTCAATCAGGAAAAGCTCGACAAGATTCTCTCCGAACTGAAACTCAACGGATAGGTATTCATCCATGAGCACAAAGAGCTACGAAGCTATCTATCCACTTTCGCCGTCTCAGCAGGGCATGCTCTTCGAGACGCTGGTCGCGCCGGATTCCGGCATACACATCGAGCAGATAGTCTTCGACCTCGAAGGGCGACTCGATTTCTCCGCCTTCGAGCGCGCGTGGCAAGAGGTCGTCAAACGTCACCCCATCCTCCGCACAGTCTTCGTCTGGCAAGAGCAGGAAGAGCCGCTTCAGGTCGTGCTCGAAGATGTCGCCGTGCCGTTCGTCCGACACGACTGGCGAGACCTTCCGGCTTCCGAGCAGCAGCAACTTCTCGACGCCTATCTACAGGCCGACGGCCGTCAGGGCTTTGAAGTCTCGAAGCCGCCGCTCATGCGCCTTGCGCTCTTCCAGATTGCCGAGACGCAATACAAATTGGTCTGGAGCTATCATCACATCCTGATGGACGGCTGGTGTCGTCCCATCGTTTTCAACGAACTGCTCGCCTTCTATCACGCACACAGTCAGGGTCGAAAACTTCAACTCGAAAGCACGCGCCCCTACAAAGACTACATCGCGTGGCTCAAGCAACAAGACCTCGCGCGCGCCGAGACCTTCTGGCGGCGCACGCTGCAAGGCTTCACCGAGCCGACGCCCCTCGGCGCTCCGGCCGAGCCTCTCCATCTCGACGAGAGCGAAGAGCTTTACGGCGGCTACAAAGTGCCTCTCTCCGTCGAGGCCACCAATGCCCTGCGCTCCCTGACGAGACAGCATCAATTGACGCTGAACACGCTGGTGCAGGGCGTGTGGGCGCTGCTGCTGGCGCGCTACGGCGGCGCACAGGAGGTCGTCTTCGGCGTCACGGTTTCGGGGCGTCCGCCCAACGAGACGGGCTTCGATTCGACGATAGGAATGTTCATCAACACGTTGCCGGTGCGCGTCGAGGTGTCGCCCTCCGCGTCGCTCTGGCCTTGGCTCAGAGAGCTTCAGGCGCGCAACTTCACGCTGCGCCAGTACGAATACAGCCCGGCCAGCCTGATACATCAATGGAGCGAGATACCCGGCACGCAGCCGCTCTACGAAAGCCTCATCGTCTTTGAGAATTACCCGGTCAATCAATCGCCGGTCGAATCCGACACGAACATCAACATCACGAACGTCCACACCAGAGGCGCGCGCACCAAGTACGCGACGACACTGCTGGCGACGCTCGGCGCAGAGTTGTGGCTGCAACTCATCTACGACCGGCGGCGTCTCGACGACACGTCCGGCCGACACATCATCGACCACCTGCTGACGCTCCTGAACGCCATCGCCGCGCAGCCCGAACGGCAACTGTCGGCGCTCCTCGACATCATCCCTACGGACGAAATCCCGCGCATCCGACCCGTTCAGGAACGCGAGCCGCAGAGGCCGCAGGGTCAGTTCGTCGCGCCCCGCAATCAAATCGAGGAGATTCTCTGCGGCATCTGGTCGGACGTGCTCGGCGTGAAAGAGATAAGCGTCGAAGACAACTTCTTCGAGTTAGGCGGACACTCTCTGCTCGCCACACAACTCATCGCACTCCTGCGCGATGCCTTCCGCCTGCCCCTCCCACTCGGCTCCCTCTTCCAATCACCAACCGTCGCCGGACTCGCACAAGAGATTGCTCGTCTGCGTCGTGACTCAGAAGAGACTTCCGCACAGTCTCCTTCTCATTCATCTTCCTTCGACGCTCTACCAAAGATTGTCTCTGATAGAGAGCATCGGTATGAGCCGTTTCCTCTGACCGATATTCAACAAGCATATTGGGTGGGCAGAAGTTCATCGCTGGAACTGGGAGGAGTAGCGACACACATCTATTTTGAGGTGGAAGGCAGAGGGATAGATGTAGAGAGA